>JAKZUA010000034.1:0-3774 GCA_047516825.1 Dehalococcoidia bacterium | reverse complement strand
CTTAAATGGCTCTCCTACAACGGTTCCCGATACTGGCAGGGCTACCAAAATGCCTTCGGCAAGTATCGCATGCCCGTCCTCTTTACCTCTTTCTTTATGGGGGAGACCGCTGCCACCACCCTTTTTCATCACATGGCTAAGGTCCGAAGGGTTCCAGCATTCCCGCTTAGCCTTCTCATAAAGGTCGACAAACTTGGGCGTCTCGGTTCGCCATTCTATTGGGAATATATTGGGCTGTTCAATCTCCGGTGGCTCCGACCAAAGTTCAGATTTATCCATACACCTTCCTCCGGTCTTCCTCGGCTATCACGATTTTCAGAGCCGGGGGGCTACAGATTGATGATCCGAATCTGGCCTAGCCTTTGGTTCTGCAGACCTCACCTCAGTCGCGTTCTGCATCTCCTCAACACACTTAGCGCACAGCCAAACATTGGTTGCGGGCGCGACCTGGTACATCTACACTCCTTCGTTTGAGCAGCCAAATGATTCACAACGTTTCACGGGGGCACCTCCAGACTTCATTGTCCCAGCCGGTGGGTCGAGACCCAATTGGGTCTTCTAACAATTTAGGGGACCGGCCGGATCATTTGCTAGGGTATGCGCACCTGTTTTAACAGCTCATCCTTTAGATGCCCCGGCCCGACTGCTCGATTCCAAGACTCGGTAGCTTAGGCAGTGACCAAGTAGTACACTCTCATCAGCTGGGCCCGGGGCCCGAACTGGGATTTGCCGGCAAGCCTTGGGTGGTACAATCGCCCCGCAACCACCGGGTCTAGCCAATTCCCAATCGTGGGCTTGACCGGGAGCGCCCTTGGGAAGCGGTCGTCTGGAAACCCGAGGACCGGCCATGCCAGTTGCGAGGATCGCGATAGAAACGCTAAAAGGAGAACGCCATGCTGATTGTTGACGCTCAGGTCCATATTTGGGGAACCGGTCTGCCCACCAACCCCGCCCACCGGCAGATAACCTCGTTCTCTGCGGATGACCTGCTGAAGGAAATGGAGGAAGCAGGCGTGGATTCCGCGGTGATCCACCCGCCGGGCTGGGACCCCAATTCCAACCAGGTGGCCATCGAGGCGGCACGCCAACACCCCAACCGGTTGTCGATATTGGGCAACTTCCCTCTGGACCGTCCAGAGAGCCGGGAGCTCGTCGCCGGATGGAAACAACAGCCCGGGATGTTGGGGCTCAGGTTCTCCTTCTTGCAGCCCCATCAGCAGACCTGGCCAACCGATGGGACTATGGACTGGCTGTGGCCGGCCGCTGAGGCTGCCGGGTTGCCGGTGGGTCTGGCGGCGACCAACTTCCTGCCAGTAGTCGGACAGGTTGCGGAGCGCTACCCCGGGCTGCGGCTGATCGTAGATCATATGGGCAGGCCCGGCGGCAAAACCGATGACGAGGCATGGGCCAGTCTACCCGACTTACTTAACCTGGCCAAGTATCCCAACGTAGGCTGCAAGGCCACCGGAGCGCCCAGCTACTCCAGCCAGTCCTATCCCTTCGCCAACATCCACGACCATCTCCACCGGATATACGATGCCTTCGGGCCTGAGCGCATGTTCTGGGGCACCGATATCACCCGCATGCCATGCTCTTGGCAGCAGTGCGTAACCCTGTTTACCGAGGAGCTACCCTGGTTATCGGAAGGCGACAAGGAGCTGATTATGGGCCAGGCATTCTGCAAATGGATTGGCTGGGACTTGCCGGCGTAAGCCTTACCACCTCGCCTCGTGAGCAAGGTCGGGGGTAAGGCAGATTTCTTACCCTGAGAAGCTAGCGGCTCACTCGACCCAACTGGAGCAGACCGGGGATTTGACCGGCTGGTGAGCGGTTTTTTCACCCCGGATTCTAGTGGGGGCGGCCGACGCTCTCGCAGACAACCAGCGATTCATTGGGAGTGCTGATGACTGAGGATGCCCGTACAACGATGACATACCAACTTCAACCAAATATTGTGGCCCGTCCCCTGGGAAAAGAAACGGTGATTACCACTATTGGAGTCGGACCGGGGCAGAGAGGCCCCTGGTCCCTGGTAACCGGAAGTCCCAACCTGGAAGCTGATATGGTGGCGCCATCTCCCCAGTACCTATCGGTGGTGGCTTGGGCCGCTTGAACAGTGGTCACGGTGGTAGGCGTGGCCTACCGGGGCCATATTGCCCTGGAGGATATCCAGGTCGATTTCGAGGTGGAGCCGGTCGAGCTTCCTCAATCAATTGGGTTTGGTGTAAGGGAAGTGGTCACCCTGAAGGGGGAGATCTCCGAAACAGAGCGTCTCCGCCTGCAACGGGCCGCGCGGTACTGTCCCGTCGGACAGGCTTTGACCAAAGGGTCTATGGAGATAGAGGACGAGGTGCAATGGAGTTCGGGTGAAGCAACGGTAGCCTCCCCGGCTCCGGAAGGTCTGCAACCATCGGAGGGCGATCTCCCGGCCCTGCTCCCGGGATCGGTGCGCGGTCGCTACCTCCTCGACACCAAAGAGTATGATGAAGCCGGAGTCATGGAGCGGGAAGGCGAGGTTAAGGTTTACGCGGTCAGCGAAAATCTTACCCGCACCAGCCGTTGGACCTTCCTCGCCGGCCACAGCTCCGCAGGCTGGGTACCGCCACCATTCCCGCTGGCTCAGGCAGCCTGGGCGGCGTCGACCGCTACTACTTTAAGCCGGTTGCTGCCCCCGGAGACTCAAGGTGGCGCCGGTCTGGAGGTGGAGTTAGCTATGGCCGCCCAAGGCGTGAGAGGCCAGTCCCAGGGGAACGCGGCCAAGGGAGTGGTATCCCGACGCCGGGTTTTACGCCGGATCAGCGTGCCTGGAACTCCCCGCACCACTCCCCTGGATACGATTCAGGCGGCGCTTCTGCGGGACCCGATTTCCATGGCTTACCGCAGCGGAGGGGTTCTGCTTCACGAAGAGGTTTTGGTGGAGTAGCTTGGCCGCCATTGGCAACTCTCCAGGTCAAAACTTAAAAACACCTAGCTCAAGCTGCGGCCGAGGCAACGTCCATTTCACAAGCATGTCGCACGAACTCGCGGGGTTGAACGAGCTGTAATATCCACCTACTGAACTCCTCCAGGTGTCTTAGGAGCAACTTCCTAATTTCAACGTCGATCAAATTTCCTTCTGAGTCGAAGGTCCCAGGGGCAAAGGCTTGGATTTGTACACCGGGTTTGACCATCACAACCGCGCCAGTTTCCGCAAGGGTTTCGTGAATCTGCATCTGGGCACGGGCAGTCCCAGCTCTTCCCCCCGCACCTATAATAGTCGCGGGTTTACCCATCAATGAGCCCTGCTCCCGGTCACGGGAAGCCCAATCGATTGCATTTTTTAGCGCTCCTGAAGTACTCCAGTTGTACTCCGGGGTAGCGAACAGCACGGCATCCGCGTCGCGTACGGCCGATTTGAGGGCTATAACCGGCGCAGGATCGCCTTGAGCCTCGACGTCTCCGTTGTAGAAAGGGAGATCTTTGATGTCAAAAATCCCAATCTCTATTCCATCGGGAGCAATCTCCTGGGCGGCTCGCAACAATCCGGTATTAAATGAGGCTTTTCTAAGGCTACCCGAGAAGGCTAGAATCCGCAGCCGGTTTTCGTTACTTCCATGTAGACTCATTGTGCTTCCTCCTCCTCCAGTCGTTGCACTTTAGCCCGAATCCACCGATAGAGGGCGTGTCGCGACAGGGCGGATAGGGAAGGAAGTGCTCCTCTGAATCTGGGATAATGGTTTTATAACAGAAAACCGACCAGAAACAAGGAGCACCCAATAGATGCTACCACGCAAC
>JAKZUA010000033.1:0-13328 GCA_047516825.1 Dehalococcoidia bacterium | reverse complement strand
GCCCCCAAAGAGTGGCGTCGCCCTTGGCTACTCCGGAAGTCAGGCACCAAATCCAGCGCTTCTCTCAAAGTCATCATCCTCCCCTCCCGCTTAAACTGGTAATAATTTTATACTATTTTGAGAAAATGAAAAGGCCCTGATCAGGAGGCTCCGCGAAATGGAATTGCTGCCGGGAAGTGCTATAATCAAGGCTACTATAATTTACGAATTCGGCCGCTTCTCGAGGTGGGAGTAATGAGAATTCCGATGAAAGTGGACTACGGGGTCAGGGCTTTGGTCGAGCTGGCCCTTCATTACGGTGAGGGTCATGTCCAGACCGCTGAGATCGCCTCGAAGCAGGGTATCCCCGAACCTTATCTGGAGCAGCTGATGACCACGCTGCACAAGTACGGCTTCATCCGGAGCCGCCGGGGACCGCAAGGAGGCCATACCCTGGCCATGGAGCCCGCCGCTGTAAACCTGGGTATGATTATGACCACGTTGGAAGGGAATACCTCACCGCTGGATTGCTTCACCTACCCCAATGACTGCATATTCTCCGACGCTTGCGCCCAGCAGGAAGTTTGGAAATCGGTGGAAGACTCCATCCAGAGCGTGCTCACCAATACCACTTTGGCCCACCTGGCCCAGCGCCAGAGCTATCTCAGCGGGCAGGGAATGTATCAAATCTAAAACGCCCCTGGGCAGTCCGGCAGCGGCCCGGCCCATTCACCTTGACAAGGGTAGTGGCCAGATATAGACTCGAAAGAACTAATGACTGGAATTATCAGCAAATTGCATGGCACCTGTACCTGTCCGCCGACCTAGGGGGCGGGCACAGCATCGGTCAATAGCCAGGCCTGCGCCCGATTCAGGGAGTGAATCCCGCGAAGCAGACGCAGGCTTTTTAATTGGCGCCCTTTTCAATATAAACAAGCGAAAGGCTCAGCAAGCGAAAGTGATTCCAGGAGGACTGTAATATGACGCAACAGCCCCAGGTATTAACACCGGACCAAGTCAAAAGATATAGCCGGCACATAATTATGGGCGATGTGGGTAGCGGAGGTCAGAGGAAGCTATTTCAGTCCAAGGCCCTGATAGTCGGCGCCGGTGGCCTCGGTTCTCCATCGGCGGTGTATCTGGCTTTGGCCGGGGTGGGCACCATCGGCATAGTCGATTTCGATGTGGTCGAACTGTCCAATCTGCAGCGGCAGATCCTGCACCATACCGCCGACGTGGGGCGGTCTAAACTGGATTCAGCCAGAGACAACATTAAGGCCTACAACCCCGATGTCAAGGTGGTGCTGCACGACGTCCGGTTGGAATCGGACAACGCCATGGACATCATCGGTCAGTACGATCTGGTGGTCAACGGCGCGGATAACTTCGCCACTCGTTATCTGGTCAACGACGCTTGCTACCTGCTGAAAAAGACCCTGGTGGACGGGAGCATCCTGATATTTGATGGCCAGGCTACGGTGTTCACCCCCGGGGAAGGCTGCTACCGCTGCTTGTTTCCCGAGCCGCCGCCGCCGGGCATGGTTCCCAACTGCGCCGAAGCCGGCGTGCTGGGAGCTCTCACCGGTCTGGTGGGCAGCATCCAGGCTACCGAGGCTTTGAAGCAGTTCCTGGGCATTGGCGAGAGCCTCACGTCCCGGTTGCTGCTGATCGACGCGCTGAGCATGAGTTTCCGGGAAGTGAAATTAAAGCGCAACCCGGCCTGCCCCTTGTGCGGGGATAACCCCACGGTAACCGAGCTAATTGATTACGAGGTTTTCTGCGGGGTGGCCGCTCCTGAGGAAGCGGCGGTAGCTTCCGATTAAATTGGTCTTCCCAAGTCCAGCGTCGGCCGTACCGGGGAAACCTGGGTCGGCTGCCTGAAGAGCTACTGAAGAGCTTATGGTCACAAGGTTAACCTACGCGGGTATTCTGGCCACCATCGGGAATACCCCCTTAGTCGAACTCCAAAATTTGAGCCCCAAGGAAGGGGTCCGGATCTTTGCCAAGCTGGAGGGGCAAAACCCCACCGGCAGTGTGAAGGACCGGATCGCTCTCCGAATGATCCAGGCCGCGGAAGCCGACGGCGAAATATCCCCCGCTCGGACCATCCTAGAACCCACCAGTGGCAACACCGGCATATCCCTGGCGATGATCGCCCGCCTCCGGGGCTACCAAGTTTCCGTCGTGATGCCGGAAAACGTCAGCGTGGAGCGGACCCAGCTGCTGGAGGCCTATGGGGCGAAAATCATCTACTCCGACGGCTCCCAGGGGACCAACGGTTCGATTACCGTGGCTCAAGACCTGGTGGAGAAGAATCCCCACGACTATCTGATGATGTACCAGTATGGCAACATAGCCAATCCCGACGCCCACTATTACGGCACTGGTCAGGAAATTGTGGAGAGCCTTCCCGAAGTGGATATGTTCGTGGCGGGTTTAGGCACCGGCGGAACTCTGATGGGCGTCGCCCGGCGGCTCAAGGAGCATCGGCCGGATATAAAGATCGTGGCGGTAGCTCCCGAGCCCGATGATTTTATTTCCGGCCTTCGCAGCCTGGAGGCCGGGTTTATTCCGCCCATTTTGGACCTTAATATGCTGGATGCTCGCATCCTGGTCGGCAGCTTCGACGCTTTTAGCGCCACCAAAGAGCTGCTGGCCAAAGAAGGGATTTTCGCCGGGGTATCCTCAGGCTCGGTGGTCTACGCAGCGATACGTCAGGCGGAAAAAATGGATCAAGGAGACCTGGTCTGTCTGCTGGCCGATGGCGGGTGGAAATATTTGAGCACTGCACTATGGACCAAGGACTATGAACTGCTGGCCCGGGAGTCTCAAGGTAAGATCTGGTGGTAAACCAGGTCCACTGCCCATGGGGATTCCGCCGGCAAGCAGTTATTTCCAATTCCCCAAAATTCTAAAATCCCCCGTGCCGTTTGGGCCCGGCCACGGCGGGCTCAATCCTTGAAAGTTCCTCCCGGCGATGCTATAATTTAGAGTGGTTCTAAGTGGCGAAAGCGGGAATTTCCCCGCTTTCTTGCTATCGGGATGGATCGCAAATACCGGGAGTTCCACGCGGGGGGGCGTCGCCATGAAAAGCGACTTTTTAATAGCATTGACCCAATTGGCTGCCGAGCGGCACCTGCCCAAAGAGCAGGTGCTAGGGGCTATCGAAGTGGCTCTGGCGTCGGCCTTTAAGAAAGATAGCTCGGCTACCGGTCAAAACATCTCGGTCAAACTCAACCCCAATACCGGCGATGTCAGCGTCTTTGCCTTGAAAACTGTGGTGGACGAAGTAGAGGACCCCGATCGGGAGATTACGGTCCTTGATGCGCAAAAGATCTATTCTGCCGCCGAGATGGGCGAAGAAGTGGCGTTGCCGGAGCCCCTACCCCACAATGCCAGCCGTATCGCCGCTCAGACAGCCAAGCAGGTGGTGTTGCAGCGCCTACGGGAAGCGGAGCGGGAACTCCTCTACGAAGAATTTGTTCAGCACAAAGAGGACATCATCTCCGGCGTTATCGAACACATGGAGTACGGCCGCACCATGTCCCTGGACTTGGGTCGGGCCCACGCGGTCATGCCGCCGGACGAGCAGGTGCCCACCGAACGGTACAAAAAGGGCCAGCGAATCAAGGTTTATGTTCTAGATGTGAAGTCCACCCCCAAGGGGCCGGCAATCCTGGTTTCCCGTAGTCACAAGGATATGCTCAAGCGCCTTTTTGAGATTGAGGTGCCTGAAGTTTACAACGGCGTGGTCGAGATAAAGGCCATTTCCAGGGAGCCGGGCCAGCGGAGCAAGGTTGCGGTTAACTCCACCCAAGACGGAATTGACCCGGTGGGCTCCTGTATCGGAGTGCGAGGCAACCGAATCCAAAGCATTGTCAACGAACTCCAGGGGGAGAAAATTGATGTAGTCCCTTGGGACCAGGACCCCAAGGTCTTCATCGCCAGGGCCATTAGCCCCTCCGAGGTCATCCACGTGGAGCTTAACCCCCCCGCGCAGACGGCGATGGTGGTTGTGCCCGACCGGCAACTCTCCTTGGCCATTGGCAAGGAAGGTCAGAACGCCCGGCTGGCGGCTCGGCTGGCGGGTTGGCGTTTGGATATTAAGGGCCTGACCGAGTGGGAAGAAATCAAGGATAGCGTCCAAGCGGGTCTGGCTGGAAAGGCCGAACCGGAAATCGCTGTGGAAGAGGCGGCTGGCGCGGTGGCGGTCTTAACCAAACCCAAGGAAGATTCAGCAGAAGAGCCCGCAGCGGTGGAAGAGATGGCCGTCGCCACGCCGCTGAGTGAAACCGCCGTGAAGCCAGGAGCGGTTTTGGACCAGGTAGCGGCAGAGCCGGTTATTGAACTGGACGAAGATGCTGTGCTTGAGGCCCTTATCAGGGAGGAGGAAGAGACCGGCAAGGGTGCCGCCGCCCAGGAAGAAGAGCCGGTTGGCCTCAGCGTGGAGGAGTTGGCGTCCTTCACGCTGGATGAGGTTGTGGAGGAGGAGTACGATGATGGGGAAGAACCGGAACTTGAGGAAGGGTCGGACGGCCTACTAACCGAAATTCCGGTTCTCACCCCAGACGCCGGTAAGATCCGGTTTGCCGAAGACTTGGTGGGCGAATTCCGAGGTCCCGGCCGCACCGGGCGGCGAGCCCGCCGGGGTGGTGCCAGGGGTCCGGTCCGAGGACCTGGTAATCGCGGGGGTGGCGCCCGCTAAGTAGCAATCACAACCGCAGGAAGGGGACAACGGTTTTGCCCAAAGCCCGCCACCTACCCACACGCAGTTGCGTCTCCTGCGGCCTCAAGCTGCCGAAAAGGCAGTTGATCCGAATCTTCCGCATCCCTGAAGGTTCACTTCGAGTAGACCCAGCCGGGAAGGGAACCGGCCGGGGAGCCTACATCTGCGGCGCGGCCGGTTGTTGGGAGCGTGGGGTCAGCAAGGGAGTGTTGGAGCGGGGATTGAGGTCGCCACTATCGGCAGCGGATAAAGAATACTTGAGAAGCTATTATCAAGAGAACGCCCAGGAAAACCAAGTTGGGTTGTCGGCTGGAGAGAAATAATGACGTCTGGAAATGGCGGTGGTAATGGAGTTACTCAAAACTCCGCTGGGGAACAGGGACGACGCCGGGCTGCTTCTCGGGTGCTGGTTTTACCCCAAACCCTGACCGTAAAGCGCTTGGCTGAACTGGTGGATCAATCCCCGGTTGCCGTCATCAAGCAACTGATGCGCAGTGGCATCATGGTGGGGAGTAACCAGGTCATTGATCACAACGTGGCGGCTTTGGTCACGGCGGCTTCTGGCATCCGCACCAGAGTGGCCGAGGATCTGGAGGAGACCAGCGCCCTGACCGCCAGCGGTCTTAGCGCCGGGGATGATGAAGCTAATCTGGTCACCCGGCCGCCAGTGGTTACTATTCTCGGTCATGTGGATCACGGGAAAACCAGTCTCCTGGATGCCATCCGGCAGACCAAGGTGGCGGACAAAGAAGTGGGCGGCATTACCCAGCATATGGGCGCCTACCAGGTCGAGCAGGATGGACATGTAATCACCTTTTTGGATACCCCCGGTCACGAAGCCTTTACCGCTATTCGGTCCCGCGGCGCTCGCGTCACCGACATTGCTGTCCTGGTGGTGGCGGCGGACGACGGGATAATGCCCCAAACCGTGGAAGCCATCAACCATGCCAAGGCGGCCTCGGTTCCCATCTTGGTGGCCATCAACAAGATGGATCTGCCGGCAGCCGATCCAGAGCGAGTAAAACGTCAGCTAAGCGAGCAAAACCTGCTGGTTGAAGATTGGGGTGGAGACGTGATCTCAGTACCCGTCTCGGCCCGCACCGGAGAAGGGTTGGACAACCTGCTGGAAAACATTCTGTTGGTTTCCGAAATAGCGGAGTTGAAGGCGGACCTGGACAAACCAGCCAGCGGAGTGGTCATCGAAGCCAGGCTGGACCGCAAGCGCGGTCCCACCTCCACCGTTCTGGTGCAGGGAGGGACCTTGAAAGTTGGCGACTACATGGTGGCCGGCAGCGCTTGGGGCCGGGTTAAGGCCCTCACTAACGATCAGGGCAAAATTATCAAGACAGTCGCCGCGGGCACTCCCGCTGAAGTCTTGGGCTTTGGCTCATTGCCGGAGGCCGGGGACCTGTTGGCGGTGGTACCCAATGAAAGGACGGCGCGTTCCACTGCCACGGACCGGGAACGGCTCAAGTCGGCTCAGCAAGCCCAGTCCCGGGCTCTGACGCTGGATGAGGTGGTCAACCAGATAGACGCCGGGGATATCAAAGAATTGAACCTGATCGTCAAGGCCGACGTCCAGGGCAGCTTGGAAGCGGCCCGTCAGTCTTTGGAGCAGATAACCGAGGCCGACGCCAAGGTGCGGATTCTGCACGCGGCCAGTGGCGGCGTCACAGAGTCAGACGTGTTGTTGGCCAGCGCCTCTCAGGCTATCATCGTTGGTTTTAACGTGGGCGAGGAAATGGGCGTGGAGCGAGTGGCCGAGCGGATGGGTGTGGAAATCCGCCACTACAACATCATCTACCAGCTCATAGAGGACGTGGAGCGAGCCCTCCATGGGATACTGGAGCCGACCTTCACCGACGTGATTCTGGGACGGGCCGAAGTTCGGGAGGTATTTTCTTCCCGGCGTAATGTGCAGATTGCCGGTTGCCGGGTCATGGAAGGCCGTATTACCAGAGGCGGTTCCATTCGTGTCATGCGAGGCGACCAGGTACTGCACGAATCCTCCATTACCAGCCTGCGTCACTTCCGTGATGAGGTAAATGAAGTCAACACTGGCGTGGAATGCGGAATAATATTGCAGGGTTTCAACGAATATGAGATTGGCGATTTCTTGGAAGCGCATCGCCGGGAACGCAATCCAGTCTAATCCGCGCAGGGGTCCCACCGGTAGCCGCTTTCTACATCCGCCCTGGGGGTTCCAATGTCCAGACGTGTTGACCGGATCAATGGGGTGCTGCGTCAGGAGATCAGCCAATTGCTCTCCCGTCAGATTAAAGACCCCAGATTAAATGCTGTAGTTACCATAACTCAGGTGCAGACGTCCAACGACCTGCGCACGGCTCGGGTATTCCTCAGCGTTCTGGGAGACCGGGAAACCAGAGAAAAGGCTCTGGAAGGCATTCAATCCGCTGCGACCTTCTTAAGGCGGGAGCTGCGCGACCGGCTAACCCTGCGATACACTCCTTTCCTGACCTTCCTTCTGGACGACTCCCTGGAAAACGCCGATCACCTACTGCGCTTGATAGACCGCATCCACGAGGAAACGGCGCCAGAGGAATCCCAGGCCAGCGGTCAACCCTACGAAGGTCCCCTTTCCTCCCCCAGCTCCGGTGGCTAATCCGTGGCCGGCGCTCAGAGGGAGCCCGGAATAGATAGCGCAGACGGGTTCATTAACTTCTATAAACCTCCGGGCATGACTTCCATGGATGCCGTTCGCCGCATCAAGCGGCTTACGGGCCTGCGCCGCAAAGTTGGGCACGCCGGAACCCTGGATCCCCTGGCCAGGGGCCTGCTACCGATTTGCGTAGGGCAGGCTACCAGATTGATGGATTTTTTAATCGCCGGCTCCAAGCAATACCGCATGGATATCAGGCTAGGTGCCGTCACCAACACCTATGATGCCGAAGGTGAGGTGGTAGAAATAGGAAAAGTTTCCGGCATCACCCGCGACAGGCTGGAACAGGCAATTGAGCCCTTTGTAGGGGTCATTCAGCAGATTCCACCAATGTACAGCGCGATCAAGGTTGAGGGTCAACGGCTTTACAAGCTGGCTCGTGCTGGGAAAGAGATTCAGAGAGAAGCCAGGACGGTAGAGATTCACCAGATCCAGATAATGGAATTCGCTCCACCCTCGTTGACCCTGCTGGTTGATTGCGGCCGCGGGGTTTATATGCGCTCCCTGGCTCACGACTTGGGGCAGGTTTTGGGATGCGGGGGCTACGTGACAGACCTGGAAAGACTTCGCTGCGGTGGGTTCGACACCGAGGATTCGGTTACGCTGGAGCAATTTAAGTTGGAAGCTGAGTCCGGCCCCGACGGGTGGGCGGAGCATGTGGAGCCGGTGGACGCGGTGTTGCGGAAACTTCGCACCTTGGCGGTGGGTCCCTCGGCCAAGCATCACCTGTTAAATGGGCAGTCTGTCAGCTCCGGCCGGATCCCGGTTGAGGCAGAGTACTTAGAGTCCTTTCGGGCCTATGATAAAGAGGGACGCTTCCTGGCTCTGGTCCGTTATGATCGGGCGGCCAGTTCTTGGAAACCGATAAAAGTGTTCCGCCTGGATTCCCCCTCCCCATATGCTCCAGACTCCCCCTGCGCTGAAGCTGCTTGACCCCTCCTGCAACCATTGCGTTGATAGTGGATTCGGTGTGTGTTTGGTTGTGACCCCCCGGAAGGGCTGAAATGGGGCCCCTGCAGCCTTGACATTACTAGCTAGCGATGTATATTGAAAGCGGCTACCGTAGCTGGCGCCCTTAGAGATGGGGCTGGAACCCCAGCCCCATCCGGGCACTGCGAGGTTATAAAACGTAGCCAGGTTGCAGTGGGCGGCGGGGGCTATATCAACCGGCCGAGACAAATGGTTGCTTAGGTTGGAGTTCGGGAACCACCGATCACAAAAAATTAAACCAAACTAGAGGGGTGAAGAAGATGGAAGCCTATTGCTTCAAGTGCCGCAGTAAACGTGAGATAAAGAGCCCGCAACAGGTAACTCTGAAGAACGGACGTCCCGCGACCCAGGGCGTATGCCCGCAGTGCAACACCAAGGTCTTTCGCATAGGTAAGGCTTAAAGGCCAGGCATTTCCCAGCCCCGGCATTCCCCACTCACTGTAGCAAAACAGGAAAACCGAGATCGGCTACGGTTGAACCTTGAAAAGCTGATCGAAATCCAGCCTAGTTAGCAACGATTAACCCAGGCTCAATCGGGCGTAAGTTATCCCATGCAGAGGGCTTGCGCCCGAACTGCTTTGATTCCCTGAGGCCTGCTGTCGGCTTGCGAAGGGGTTTTTGCTTATCCGCTCCGCTCACGCCTGAACCAAGGGGCAGGCCGCCCGGGTGGGTGAAAAAAGCTGGTTATTCCCCTTGCTAAGGGAGGGATAATTAAAAGCCCCCTTAACAGCCTGGTGCCGTTGACGGCGGCCCAGGCACACCAAATATGGCGCGTCGCCTTGGCCGGTGGACATGCTCTTCAGTGATGAGGGTGAGCAATGCCGGTGACCAAGTGGATTTCAGGGTCCGAAGAATTCCCGAATTGAAATATTGCGGAATGCCCAAACATGGCTCAGCCAACCCCTTCACCCGCCAGTAGACCTGCCACTCTTCAAACCTGCACCCACTGCGGAGCTGGGATAAAGGCCAGGAAAGGCTTCGGGTTCAAGAGCCAGCCCTGCGGGATCTCTGAAGATGCGGCCCCCATCATCAAATGCTTTACCTGCGCGCTGCGGCATGGTCCCATGCTAAAGCGTTCAATGATTGCTGCGCTGGTGGTCGGGACAATCCTTGCTCTGCTAAATCAAGGGGATGTTTTAGTATCCGGGAGTTGGAATAATGCCCTCTACTGGAAGATTCCCCTTACTTACTGCGTGCCCTTTTTGGTGGCAACCTATGGGGCTCTCTCGAACAGCCGCACCTGACCTTGGCTCCACAACGTAGAGTTTGCGAGGTTCGGGCTTTTTGGGGGACTCGGGCCGGTTAAAACTTTCGGATTACACTGACGACTTTGCCGCGTACCTCCACGTTCCCGGCTGGGCAATAGATGGGGTCCATCAGGCTATTGGCGGGTTGCAGCCTGACCCGCTCTCCTTCTGCGTAGAACTTCTTTAGGGTGGCTTCCTCCTCGGCTTTGAGCCAAGCAACGACGGTATCGCCGTTCTCAACCCCTACGGCGGGTTGGATAATCACCACGTCGCCGTCATCGATCAGGGCGTCGACCATAGAAGTGCCTTCCACGGTGAGACCGAACAGCTTACCGTAGCGACGCTGAAGTTCGGGGGCAATTTCGATGGTGTCGAATTCCCGGCTGAAGGCTGAGTCCTCGGTGGAAAAGACCGGGAGGGGCAATCCGGCGGCGATACGCCCCACGATGGGGATTCGCGGTGTGGTGGAAACCGGTAGGCCGGCGTCGTCCAGCAGTTCTATTCCCCTAGCAACGTCCGGCTTGCGGTTGAGGTAGCCGTCCCGGTCCAACAAGCGGAGGTTGTAGTCCACCACGGAGGTAGAGCTGATATCGCAGGCCTTTTGGATGTCCCGCACGGTGGGCGGCAGCCCATTTTCTTGCAAAAATTCGTGGATGTAGTCGAGGATTTGCTGGCGTCTGGTGGAAAGTTTCTTGTTTAACGTCACTGGGCGACCTCCGGAGCCTTTGTTCTTTCCTCAGGCTAACAAAGGCCTCAGGGGGTGTCAACAAGCCGAGGTCACCGAGTTTGGGTAGAGGCGTCCGGTTGATATTGGGGTCCGGGGAATAACTGGAGTTGGATAGGTCACCCCGGCGTTCGGCAATATAGGCGTGGGGAAGATCCCAGCTTTTCTCCCTTAGCGACTGTCTCAAGACGAGCCTGGTCAGCCCCAAGGGCCGGGGTGACGTGTTGGGATTATTAGAAGGGGAAGTGAGAGGGAGTGGGGTAACTCCCCGCCTGGCCTTATCATGGGGAGGGGTATCTTACTGTCGTTCAGGCCTGGGTCATTTTGTGAAGGCGGCTGGCCAAGCGGGACTTGGTGCGCGAAGCGTTGTTCTTGTGGAGGATTCCCTTCTTAACCGCCCGATCCAGATGGCCGATCGCCCTCCGCACTGCCGCCTGAGCTTCGGCCTCGTCGCCTCCTTCAATCGCGCGTCGCGCGCCGTAGAGAACAGTACGGGTGGCGCTGCGGATACTGTGGTTTCGGCCATAGCGCTTGACAGACTGGCGGGCAACTTTTTCAGCGGGCAAGGAAACCCCCCCGATTGTTACGGATGTGAGTTCTAGAATTAAACATTATAAACTAAACAACCCATCGGTCAATCGTTTAGCAGCAGCCTATTGGTCCAGGAGGGCTTTTGGCTCCAGGGACTTGGGTTCCCGGGTCTATGGTTTTGGGGCCCGGGGACGTGTTGATATTCTCCTGGTATAAGAGAATCACTTCCCTTTAAACGTCCAGGTTGGTGACGCTGCGGGCGTGGGCTTGAATGAAACTCTTCCTGGGGGCCACCGCCTCACTCATCAAGGTGGAGAACACGTCGTCCACCTCCACCACATCGTCGATATTAACTTGAAGCATTTGCCGGGTCTCGGGATTCATGGTGGTTTCCCACAGCTGGTCCGGATTCATCTCTCCCAGACCCTTGTAGCGCTGAACCTGCACGTTGCGGCGCCCGCTGGTGGCCTCCAGTAGATGGTCCTTGGCCTCTTCGGTATAAGCGTATTGGATGTCCCGACCGGACTGCACCCGATAAAGAGGAGGCTGGGCGATGTAGAGGTAACCTTCGTCAATGAGCGCCTGCATGCGCCGATAAAAGAAGGTGAGGATCAGGGTCCGGATATGGGAGCCGTCTACGTCGGCGTCGGTCATGATAATAATTTTTTGGTAACGCACCTTGGAAGCGTCGAATTCCTCTCCTTCGCCCGCTCCCAAGGCCGCGATCATAGAGCGTATTTCATCGTGACCCAGGATCTTGTCCGGCTGCTGGAGCACTCGCTCCACGTTTAGGATTTTACCCTTCAGGGGGAGAATTGCCTGGAAATGGCGGTCCCGGCCCATTTTGGCCGAACCGCCGGCGGACTCACCCTCTACGATGTAAAGCTCGGATTTGGCCGGGTCCCGCTCGGCGCAATCAGCCAGCTTGCCGGGCAGGGAAGAACCGTCCAAAGCATTCTTGCGAATAACCAGCTCCCGGGCCCGCTTGGCGGCTTCCCTGGCTCGCTGAGAGGTGAGGCACTTTTCCACCACGCGTTTGCTATCCGCCGGGTGGCTCTCCAGGTACCGGCTGAGACCCTCGGCGACAACGGCCTCGACCACGCTACGGACTTCAGCGTTGCCCAGCTTAGTTTTGGTCTGCCCCTCAAATTGAGGATTGGTCAGCTTTACACTAATCACCGCCGCGAGGCCTTCTCGCACGTCTTCGCCGGTCAGGTTGGGCTGATCGTCCTTGATGAAGCCCTGCTTGCGGGTGTAGTCGTTGATAACCCGGGTGAGGGCCGCGCGAAAACCGGTCAGATGCGTGCCGCCTTCCTGGGTGTTGATGCAGTTGGCGAAGGAGTACACAATTTCGCTAAAGCTGTCGTTGTACTGAATCGCCACTTCCAGGGCGGTATCATCCACCGTCTTCTCGTAGTAAAAGGGCAAGGTTTGCATCACCCGCCGGTTCTTGTTTACGTTGCGGACCAGGTTGGCGATACCCCCGTCGAAATAGTAGGTTCGCTCTATGTCCCCCTTTCGCTGGTCCTCGTGCCACCGGCTGGTGAAGTTAATCTGCAAACCCTTGTTGAGATAGGCGATTTCCTTGAAATGGCTTATCAGCGTATCAAAGTCGTACTCGATGAGCGGAAAGATCTCCGGGTCCGGCTGAAATGTAATTGTGGTGCCGTGGTCCCTGGTCCTGCTTTCTCGCTTGAGGTCGCTGATTGGCTTTCCCTGAACGTATTCCTGAAAGTACTGCCAGCCGTCGCGCTGCACCTCCGCCTTGAGGTGGGCCGAAAGCGCGTTGACCACCGAGCCGCCTACCCCGTGCAGACCGCCGGTTACTTTGTAAGCGCCGCCACCGAACTTGCCGCCGGCGTGGAGGGTGGTCATGACGGTTTCCAGGCCTGATTTGCCAGTGGAGGGATGTATGTCTACCGGTATGCCGCGACCGTCGTCAGCGACCGTGATCAAGCCGTCTGGCGCGATATCGATCTCCACCTTGGTGCAAAAGCCGGCCATGGCCTCATCTACAGAATTGTCCAGCACTTCAAAGATCAGGTGGTGTAGACCCCGCTGGTCGGTGCTGCCGATGTACATGCCGGGGCGAACTCTGACCGCCTCCAGGCCTTCAAGCACCTGAATGTCTTTCGAAGTATAGTCTGCTGCCGATTGTTCCATAAAACGTCCTGTGGAAACCAAGGTTAAACCTGAGATCGATAGAAAATTGGATCCAAAAAGGCTGTTTGGAAGGGGTTTTGTCAATCCCGCTGCTGGTTTCTATTATACCAGATTCGTAGCTGCCTTGCTGTAAATGGGCGTCATTTCCCAGGGCAATCGCGTCTTAACCAAGGAGCACTTTGAGTAGGTAATCCTCAACCCAGCCGGCTTTCAGCCGTTTACCTTGAAGTCCCCGTTTAAGGCTGGACTCCTGCTTCAGCAAATTGAGGGCTATCTGGCGCAGGACTG
>JAKZUA010000032.1:0-5655 GCA_047516825.1 Dehalococcoidia bacterium | reverse complement strand
TCCTCGGGTCGTCCAACGCCGCGAAGTATTCGGCGATGGGTGCGCCTGTTGCCTGAACCATCACTACCCCTCCCTAGTTTCGTCATGATGATTACTATTTTAAACAAATTTAAGAAAGATAATAAGACGCGATTGCCCTGTAGTAAACTTGAGGGCCTTTTAATGCTCTTTGCGAGGAGCGCCGGCGAGAAGCAATCGCATTAGGGTAAGGAGGGGGTGCCTGGCGGAGTTTATCCTAAGCGCAGCCGAAGGGCTCGGAATGACATTGGCTAGAACCGAAAGGGCCTGATTGGGCTAGCCCGACGGGGAGGATTTGATATGATACCGGCTAGTTGGGAGATAATGACTGGGGAGGGGACCCGATGACCAGGCCAAAATTGGAACGCGGACTTACCGGAGAGAGGAAGACCCTGGTGTGCGAGCACAATGTAGCCGGGCATGTCGACAAGTTCAGCACGCCGTCGATGATCAGCCTGATGGAACGGGCGGCCATCGAGGCGCTCCAGGGTTGTCTGGAAGAGGGTCAGACTTCGGTGGGATACGAGGTGAATGTCCGGCACCTGGCTCCGGCGGACCTAGGCGCAACTATCACCGCCCAGGCTGAACTATTGGAGATCGACCGAAACAGGCTCAATTTTAAGGTGGAAGCCTATGAGGGGGAACGCAAGATAGGCGAGGGTACGCATCGCCGGGCCATCATAAATACGGGTGGCCAGTAGTTCTGGGGAATAAATAGACCGGCGTTCCCCGGGAACGCCGGTCTCGCTTACCCTCAACGGTGGGTCGTTAGGAGAGGGTTAGAGGTTGAACTGCGGGTCCGAATAACTGTTGTCCTTGTTGTAGACCTGCAGGCGTCCCCTCTGGGTGTCGCAAACGATGAGCCGGTTGTTGGCCAGATCGAAGGCGCAGCCGGTGGGCAGGCGGAACTTCTTCTGCTGGTCCACCAGGTCCTCGACCTGCCGGCGGCGGTTGGCCTGGTCCGGGTTGGCCTCCAGGGACATCTGACCCCAGGGAGAGACTTCTATCGCGTCTCCGCTGAGATGGGTCAGAGGCTTGGCTTCGTCATTAAAGATGACCACCCGCTCGTGCATCCAGTCCACCACGTAGACGTCGCCCTCGTTGTCCACGCAAACCCCGGTGGGGTGGTCTAGGGCCCCGGCGCCCTTGCCGCTGTGTCCAAAAGTAAGTAGGTGGGTGCCATCCGGACTGAATTTCTGGACCCGGTCGTTGCCCCAGTCCGCGATGTAGATGCTGCCCTCTTTATCTATTGTAATGCCATAGGGCATCTCCAGCTCGCCCTCGGCATCGCCCTTTTTACCAAAGCCAAAAAGATACTGGCCGTCCTTGGTAAATTTCTTGATCTGGCTAGTGTTGGAGTTGACCACCCAAACGTTCTCGTCGGCGTCCAGAGCGATACCGGCGGGACCATCCAACTGGTCCTCTCCTGGGCCCTTCTCTCCCCAGACCTGGAGCAGTTCGCCCTCTTTGTCGAAGATACTGACCTGGCTCTTCCACTCGTCTGTGGTGTAAACGTTTTCCTCCTGGTCCAGAGCCACGCCGGTAAGCCAGGTGAAATGGTTGGTTGCGCTCATGCTATAGGCTGGGCCCTTTCGACCGAATTCCGAAATGAACTCGTGGTCCACGGTTACTTTGCTGATCCGGCTGCTGGGGTTCTGCTCGCCGGAGCGGTTGGCCACGTACAAGACGCCGTCCTTGGCGGCGGCCACGCCAACCGGCTGGCTGAAACCCAAGCCGACCTGGGCATTGCGACCAATGTTATGACTGTAAACCCAAGCACGGCCAGCGGCTACTGTGTGTAGCGCCATATTCTATACCTCCAAAAGTTGGGCAAAAGTTGGGCAAATTCTGGGGAACCGCACGGCCCCTGGGGCCCCTTGCATGCTTCCGTGTTCCCCAGGCTGTCTCACTTTTGCGGCTGATAAAAGGGCCGGAGGAACTGCTCCCCTCGGAGAGCCCACCCGGCCCCTAAATCCCGAGTTTGGTTAACGGTGATACGGTTGACCGCCGGAATCCCCAACATGTTTACTTCTTCAGCCAGTCCAGCTTTTCGAAATTGCCGTTGACGATGGGGTTGGCGTCCAGGCCGAACCAGTCCTCCAGCAGGGTGGCGTAGCCACCGCGGAAATCGTAGTTCGGGACCAGGTCGCCCTGCTCCAGATCCTCCGGTTTGGCGGAGGGCATCTCACCGTAGAAACCGCCCTTTACCGAGTCTCCGATGGCGAACATAACGCCCGCCGCTCCGTGGTCGGTGCCCGAGCCGTTGTCGTGGACCCGCCGGCCGAACTCAGAGAACAGGTACATCACCACGTTGTCGCCTGACTCGTGCTCCTTCAAGTCCTCGAAGAAGGCGGAGATACCCTCGGAAATGTCCTTCCACAGCACTGGGTGGGAGGCCATCTCACCAGCATGGGTATCGAAGCTGGCGTGCTGGGTGTAGAAGATGCGGGTTCCCAGGTCCGCGAAGTACACCTGAGCAATGTCCTTAAGGTGCATGGCGATGGGGGAGTTGGGATACTCCACGTTGGAACTGTACTTCTCCGGCGCGATTTTGACGATGTCCGCGCCGACCATGGCGTCGGTGCCGGTGGCCCGCAGGTAGTCATTGACAAAGCCGCCGCCCACTGTGGGGGTGTAAAGGCGGGAGAACAGGT
Source organism: Dehalococcoidia bacterium (assembly GCA_047516825.1). Taxonomy (GTDB): domain Bacteria; phylum Chloroflexota; class Dehalococcoidia; order Lucifugimonadales; family UBA3495; genus JADFQT01. The sequence continues at coordinate 2,983 of JAKZUA010000032.1, read as the reverse complement.
CCAGCGCCTTGGCTCGTTGGGTCTGATCGGTGATGCCGGTCAGCAGGCCGTAGGTGCCCAGATCCGCGATGGCAGCGACCGGAACACCGGGGACGGCCAGGGCCCGCGGCAGGCCATGCCCGAAGTTGATGGCCGTCAGCACGTTCTCCTTGTTGGGGTCCAACTCCCGGGCCAAGCGTCCAGCCCAGCCTTCGGTGCCAACCTTGTCCGGCTCGCAGGTGTGCCAAATGTCCATGGAGCGGAAGTGGGACCGGGGCGAGTCGGCATAGCCGGCGCCGTGAATAATGGCGACCTTGCCCTGGTCGAACATCTCCTTGAAGGGACCCATGCTGGGGGCCATGCCGATCTTGTCGTCAATCTTGAGAATCTCTTCCTGGGGGTATTTCACCACCGGACGATTGTCGTAGTAAAGGGGATCGGTGTAAGGGATGATGGTGTTGAAGTAGTCGTTGCCGCCGGTCAACTGCAGTACCACCACCACCGGGTCTTTCTTGGTAGAAGTCATGCTTTTCTCCTATAAAATTGAAACTTGGTTAACTTGAGATTTGATTGTTAACCAAATTGGTACTCGGTGGTGGCGCCAACCAGAGCCAGCGTCTCGCCGATACGGGTGCCCGCGGCTTCCTCGTTGCTCCAGTCCAGATTTCCACCGGTCTGGGCGTTCTCCAATAGCTGCTGGCGGGTCTCGTCGCTCAACTCCAGGAAGCCCATGTGCTCCAGCGATGCGTCCAAAAGCTGCTCCGGAGTGGTGACGCCGTCGGCCTTCATCAGGCTGATGATGTTCTGCACGCCGGGCAGGCTGGTGTTGGCCACGCGGTCGGCCACGAAGTTGACTCTCGCCAGGAGAGAGCCGCTGTTAATCCACTCGGTGCCGGTCTGCCAACCCTCCACGCTGGGCGGGTCCAGGATGGACTGACCCATGTAAGTGGGCTCCTTACCTATCTGCAATACTCCCGGTTCCGGCTTGTCGTACAAACCGACCATCTTCAAGGTGCCTGCCACAACCTCGGCCGGGCTCTTGATCTTGGAGTAGCGAGCCTCTTTGAAGAACTCGGAGTTGAACATGGTCCGTAGCAGGGTCTTCATGTCGTACTCGGAGTCGATAAAGGTGTTCACCATTGTGTCCAGCGCCTCTTCGTCGCGGGCCGGCTCAATGGTCCAGGCGGGAACCTGAACTTCATCGGCTACGAAGAAGTTGTAAAGGTGGCGGCAGATGAACCGCGCGGTGGCGGGCTGCTGCACCACGATGTCGATGATGTCTTCGCCGTTGAGATCGCCCTGCTCACCCAAGAAGACCTTCTCGCCGTCGTCGTGGTCCTCGTCCTTATACTCGAACCGCCAGGGGAAGCGTCCGTAGGGCAAGCGGGGGATTTTGGGGGAGATGGTCCAGCCGGTAAAGGCACGGGAGCACTCTCGAACGTCCACCTCGGTGTAGTTGCTAACGCCCATGGAGAAGAGCTCCAGCAACTCCCGTCCCCAGTTCTCGTTAACGGCGTCCCGGTGGTTCTCATTGTTGTCCAGCCAGAAAATCATGGCCGGATTCTTGGAAACCTGTATCAGCAACTCTTTGTAGCTGCCCAGGCCATACTCCCGAAACATTTGAATCTGCTCCAGAAGCTGGTCGCAGTTGTCCACCTTGGAGTTGCCAGTGGCGAACACGTGGTGCCAGAAGAGGGCAATCTTCTCTTCCAATGGTCGCTTCGTGCTGACCATGTTGTACATCCAGTTGGCCTGACCCGAGAAGGGCGTGCCCCCCGGAAGTAGGAAGCTGGGGTGATACCGCAGCATCAGTGTCATGTTGCCACCCGGACGGTCTTCCGGCGGATTCAGCAACTCTTCTACGGTGGCTGCGTAGCCTTGGGCTACGCAGCGCTCCAGCTCCTCTCGGCTTGACCCGAAACCGGCGCGGCGCAGAAGGTGAGCCATCAGAGAAAGGTCTTCCTTGTGTGACATCCGTTTCCTCCCTTGGATTGATTTGGGGTGGATCACGAGTTATATCACCAGGCGCAACATTTGCTCCTGGTTTGCCAGGCATGCTAGGATAAATAGTAAGCCCGGTGAATTCGGCTGTCAAGGTTTTTTGACGTCTTTCTTGACTCCGGATCGTTTTTGATAATAATTATAACATAGTAACCTGGTTACAAGATGCCAGGACCAAAAATTTGTTAACTCCAATTACATGGGAGAACGGATGGCCATACCGGATCAGACGGCCGGGATACAGGAAATCGACCTGGGCGCGGAGATATCCTTTACCGAATTCCCCGCCCCGCTAACCCTGCAAGACCAGGATTACTTCCTGGCCAAGGGGAGGGACGGCGTCTACCGGCTATTGTCCACCCGGTGTCCCCACCGGTGGGGAGAGATCATAGAGTGGGACACCTGCTTCATGTGCCCAGACCACGGTTGGCGTTTCGAGATGTCGGGGGGAGTCTGCATTAACGGACCCAACGCCCGCATGTACGCTGTTCCGGTGATCCTGAGAGATGGCCGCCTGATAGCTCAGCTGTCCCCGGAGCAATCTTCTAATTAGCGACCCGCCACTGCATCAGCTAAAAAGGCCGTCCGCCCTTACCGCAGGTAACACGAATACCCAGTCCAGCTTAGAAATCCGCCTTCTGGGAAACTCCGGTAGCTTGATATTGTTAAGTCGGATTATCCCCGCACCTGCGGGGTCTGTGATCCTGCCCGACGGCCGGCGCGTGGCCCGCCATCAGCCGGTCCAGTAGCCCGGCCGCCGACCTCAGGTTGTCGGGCGTCTCGTTCTCGGCGTCACGCATCGCGAGCCGCGTGATCTCGTCCCTCATCATGCTGTTGGGTTTCCTCCTCTCTCTCCCCTTTGTGGTTCCCGCCTCTCTGCGGGCAAACCAAGAAGGGCCGGGGAGAGATGTCTCCCCGGCCCTCCGGGTTCTGCTGTGTGGTCCAGGGATTCTCCCTGCGGGGTTCAGTCAACCGGGTGGTGCTTCCCTGCCCGGCTCCTCGC
>JAKZUA010000031.1:0-3446 GCA_047516825.1 Dehalococcoidia bacterium | reverse complement strand
GAATGGACTCCGGGAGAAAACGGCCGGCACAGCATGGAGGAGGTGCCCGGCAGCGAATTCGAAGTGGAGACCGATCTGGTGCTGCTGGCGATGGGTTTCCTGCACCCTCAGCACGAAGGAATGCTGACCCAACTGGGCGTGGAGCTGGATGCCCGGGGCAACGTGAAAATAGATAAAGACCGCATGACCAATATCCCGGGCATCTTCGCCGCCGGGGACATGACTCGGGGTCAGTCGCTGGTGGTTTGGGCCATCGCCGAGGGCCGGGAAACTGCCCGCTCGATGGACCTTTACTTGACGGGACACACCCAACTTCCCCGTTCGCTGCCGGCTAAATAGAGCTTCCTTCCCATCCTCTAAGAACGGGCCAGATACTCCTGCAAGTCCAACACCTGGATGGTATTGGTGGTGCCGCTGACTCCGGTTAGGTAACCGTGGACTATGGTCACTACGTCGGTTTCAGACACCATGCCGCTGTTCAGGGCGCCCTCAATCACCATCCCCACCAGCTTGGCGATATCCGGCTCCCTGGGAAGAACCCCGACCGGGTTTACGCCCCAGGCCAACGCCAGTTTTCGCAGTACCGCTTCCTCGTGGGCGAAGACTATTATATCGGTATCCGGCCGAAACCGGGACAGCTCGAAGGCCGCCCGGCCGGTGCTGGTCAACACGATGGGCTTGGAATTCATCTCCTGGACCAGCCGCCCAGCGCTGGCGGCGATGGCTTGAGTCCGGTCCCCTCGTCCGAACTCCTGGTAGTAGGGATAAATTTTCTCGGCTTCCCGAACGGTCACGTCGGCTACTCGGACAGCTTCCACCGGATACTGGCCGACCGCGATTTCGTCGGAGAGAAGGATAGAATCGCAGCCGTCCAGCACGGCGTTGGTGATGTCCGATACCTCGGCGCGGGTGGGCGTGGGAGAAACCACCATGGTTCGGAGCATTTGGGTTGCGATGCATGAGGACTTGGCCGCCAGTCCGGCCTTCTTGACGATATCTTTTTGAACCAAGGGCACCCGTTCCATTGGAATTTCCACGCCCAGGTCTCCCCGGGCCACCATGACCGCGTCGACTTCCTGCAATATGGAGTCCAGGTTCTCTATTCCCTCGGCCTTTTCCAGCTTGGCCATGATTCGGGCTTTGCTGCCGATGCTGTTTATGTAGGCTTTGGCGGACCGCATGTCCTCAACGGTGCGGACAAAGGAGATCGCCACCCAGTCCACCTCCTGCTCCAGACCAAACTGCAGCGCCACCTTGTCATCCTCAGTCAGCACCGGCATGTCAAAGCTGACCCCGGGGAGATTAACTCCTTTGTAGGAAGATACGATGCCGCCGTTTCGAACCCTGGTCTTGATCGCCGAATCTTCCGTGTCGATCACTTCGAGGCAGATGGTACCGTCGGCAATGAACACCAGATTGCCGGGTCGTAGATTCTTGAGAATGGCCGGTTTCGGGAAGGGGAGCCTGCCCTGACCGGTGGAACGCTCCTCCGGCCCAATGTCTACCTCATCTCCGTGGTTCAGCTGAACCTGCTCGTCCATATGCCCCAAGCGCAGCTTGATGCCCCCCAGGTCCTGGAGAATGGCGACCCGCTTGCCCTGCTTGGCGGCAAGCTGGCGTACCGAACGGATCACCTCGGCGTGCTCCTCCAGAGTGCCGTGGGAAAAGTTCAGTCGGGCACAGTCCATGCCGGCGGCGATGAGCTGGTCCAAAACCTCCGGCTCTCGGGATGCCGGTCCGATGGTGGCGATGATCTTGGTCTTTCGCATGGTGGACCACCTCGATGGTAATTCAAGCTGCTGGTGATTCAGGCTGGAGAAGAAGGGTTTTAAGACTGGAGTTACTAATCTAAGGCCAAAGTTAAATTCGCAGGGGTCGGCATAATATTAGTTGTAGACCCCACCTTGGTTTTGATATGGGGCTACAATAAATGGGGCTCATCACTGGTGAAGCTCATGGGCCCGGAGCGTAAGTCTCACCGCAAGACCCCGGATGCACTGGTCAATGATAACAGAGGATTCGGGCGCTGGTAGTGGGGTTACCGGCCAGTAATCTATGACTTGGCGGTAAAGAAAAGGTCTGGATCTGCCCGGACCCTCTTGATTAAAGGCCCACTAACGAAAGCAAAGGCACAATAGCCGCAGAGAAGAGAGTATTCCGCCGCTGTGGGTGGAGCGAGGGAACCCTTAAAATTACCTCAAAACTCTTGTGTTCCGGGTGGACTGTCCTTCGGCAAGCTCAGGACGAAGGGGCGGAATGCTTGATCCCTTCGTAGTGAGCCTGCCGAACCAAGGTCCGAGATAGTTTCTTAAGTCCGGCTCGAATAATAAGCATCGGTGGCCGTCTTCAAACCACTAATCCGGTTTCTCTGCAGGTCTTCACTCCGCTCGGCGGCCCAGCGGTTGGAGACCTGTATGCCCTTCAGGGTGCCCTGGAAGTGGGGCATCACGTAACGGGCCAACAGCTCGTAGCTGTGCTTGATCTTTTCAAAGGGGGCCCAGTCCTCAACCCGAATCATGAAGCTGCCGAAGCCGCCGCTAATTTCCTGAAGCCGCTCAATTCCGGCGATGCAGTCGTCGGGGGTTCCGACGATCCACTGATTGTGCTCCACCATGTAGTCGACAATCTGGTCGGCGGGAACGTCCGGAATTTCATTCCCCAAGGTCTTGCCGAAGTATTCGGTAACTATCCGGCCTCCGCCCAGCCGGATGTCCTCATAGGCCTCCTTTTTGCTCTCGGCCAGGTGCATGCCAACCACCAGTCCCCAATCCTCTCTCCTTACTGTCTTATCATGCTCGGCCGCCGATTCCTCCGCAATTGACCAGAGCTCCTTCAGGCTGGTCTGCCGCACCGTGTCCCGGGGAATGCTCATGGACAGCACGGCTGCGCCATGCTTGCCCGCCAGGCTCACTCCAGCGGGGGACTGGACCGAGGCCACGGCCACCGGAAGGTGAGGCTCCTGGTAGGGCCTTAGCTGGAGGACCGCCTCGTTCAGCTCAAACCAGTCGCTCTTGTAGGTGAGGGGTTCGGTTTCGGTAAAAAGGCGCAGGATAATGCCCAGGGACTCGTCCATCATCTCCCGCTGGCGCGCGGGATTGATCCCCAGCATCAGGGCGTCGGAGGCCAGGGCTCCGGGTCCGACACCCAAGATAACCCGGCCTCGGGTCAAATGGTCCAACAACACCATGCGGTTGGCTACCATATACGGATGATGATAGGGCAGGCTGATTACGCCGGAGCCCAGCCGGATGTGGCGGGTGCGCTCGGCCGCCGTCGCCATGAAAACCTCGGGCGAGGCGATGGTTTCCCAGCCGGCGCTATGATGCTCCCCGATATACGCTTCATCAAACCCCAGCACATCCAGCCACTGGAGCAACTCCAAGTCCCGCTCCAACGCCAGCGTTGGATTTTCACCTACCCGGTGGAAGGGGGCCATGAAAACCCCA
>JAKZUA010000030.1:0-13357 GCA_047516825.1 Dehalococcoidia bacterium | reverse complement strand
ATATACCCGGTCTTGGGAGTCGCCGAACACCGCGGCGGCGGGCATGGCCCATCCGGTCGGCAGTTTGGCCCAGTGGTAGTCCACCTCGTAAGTATATTTTCCGCTGCCCACCACGTTCGCTGTCGTCATAGATTACCTCCTATGCTGTAGCTTGGCTGTGATTATCCCAGCTATGGGGGCAGGGGTCAATGCGGCTTGGTGAGGCGTCATTCACCACCTGATTTCCTCAATTGACTTACGACGGTGCCTAGAGCTGCTCCAATTATTAGGCCAAAGGCTACCCCTAAACCAACGTTGTCCATGGCAAATCCCACTGCGGCTCCCAGTGCAATTCCCATACCGACCCCAATGCCAATGAACATGACCGGATTAGGGTGGGTGTTTCTATTATTGGGAGATTCTTGCATACAAGTACGTCTCGGCTATGTCAAAAAGCACCAATTCCTGGGGTCTTAACCCTTAGCATCGACAAAGAGTCGCCTGGGGTGAGGTACAGAGTGCGAAAATCCGGCCCGCCGAAGGCCAGGTTGCGGGTGATCTGGGGCATCCTTGCCACTCCCAACACCTCGCCGCTGGGGTCGATAATCCAAAAGCCTCCCGACCCAACGCAGAAGACCCTCCCCAGGGTATCGACCTTCATGCCATCGGGGACTCCCGGGTCTGCCGAGGACATATCGCAGAACAGCCTCTGGTTGCTCAGGGTACCATCGGCGGCCACGTCAAAGGCTTCAATGCGGCGATGGGCGCAATACTCACCATTTTGTTCCTCTATGAAACATTGGGCGCCCTCCCGGCTGATGGCCACGTACAATACCGTCTCGTCGGGAGACAGAGCCAGCCCGTTGGGGTAGACACACTGGTCGGTGGCCAAGTGCAGCTGATCCTGGGGATCGATGCGATACACACCGGCAAAGCCGACCTCCCGCTGATCCTCCGGCAAACGCAGCTCCGGGTCGGTGAAGTAGATGGTGCCATCGGACCGGCAGATGACATCGTTAGGCTTGTTGAACCGCTTGCCCTGCCAGCGGTCGGCCAGGGTGGTCACCGTGCCATCGGCCTCCATTCGGGTCACCCGCCGGTGGTCGGCGCCCTCGCACATCAGCAGACGCCCCTGCCGGTCCAGGGTGCAGCCATTCCCTTCCCCGGTGTCTTCCCGCACCACAGTGACCCGGCCATCGGTGTCCCATCTAAGCAGCTGGCAGCCCTGCAAGTCGACAAAGGTCACATAGCCGCCGGGATGCCATAGCGGTCCCTCGGTACGGTGCCAACCGCTGGTCAGAAGAGTAGGCTCGGTGGACTCCAGTATTCCGGACAATTGGTCTGGCATGGTAATCCTCCTACGGCCCCAAATAGCTGATGGGCGGGATTATACCAGGATGGGCTGTGGGTGTATATTTGGATTGGCCTCCCTGACGCTATCCGACCCGCTGGACGCCACATCTTATCTTCCAAACGGCACATCAAATAAGCGGAGGATGTCCTGGTCTGGGCCTCATTTGGATGTCTTTCAAAAGATATTAAATTGGCCGGAGAGCGTGGGTGCAGTCCGAATATGATTTTCTGATAATCGGCGGCGGCTCGGCCGGACTGACTGCCGCGGATTTCGCGGTGCGGCTGGGCCTGAAAGTAGCCCTGGTGGAGAAGTCGCGCCCGGGCGGCGACTGCACCTGGACCGGTTGCGTACCTAGTAAAACCCTGCTACGAATCGCTCGGACGGCCCATGAGGTGCGGACAGCTCCCCAATCCGGAATCTCCGCCGGACCGCCAAAGGTAGATTTCCCGGCCGTGACGTCCAAGGTGCGGGAAGTGATGGAGGGCATCGCTGGCGCTGAGTCAACCGAGGTGTTGCGCTCCCATGGCATTGACGTATTTCTGGGTGAGGCCAAGTTTCTTGACCCCCACACCATCGCGCTTCCTGACGCGGAATTGAAGGCCCGCAGGATTTTGATAGCCACCGGCGCCGGGCCGGTGATACCACCCATCCCCGGCTTGGACCAGGTTGACTACCTGACCTATGAAACTATCTGGAACCTGGAAGTCCTGCCGGAGCACCTGCTGCTGGTGGGCGGAGGCCCCATCGGCTGCGAGCTGGCTCAGGCCTTCCGGCGCCTGGGCTCCCGGGTTTCTCTGGTCGAAGCCATGCCCCGAATCCTCCTCCAAGACGAACCGGAGGCCTCCAGTCTGATTTTGGATGAGCTGGCCAATGAGGGAGTTGAATTCCACCTCGACGCCTCGGTGGAAAAGGTGGAAAAGATTTGGAAGACTGGACAGGATTCCGGCGAGATTCAAATGACCACCAGCCAGGGACCGGTCTTTGGGGATGCCCTGCTGCTGGCAGTGGGCAGGCGGGCCCGTTTATCCGGGCTGGAGCTGGAACGAGCTGGTGTGGATTGCGGCCCGAATGGAATACGAGTGAACCGGAACCTGCGCACCAGCCAGCGCCATATCTACGCCGCCGGCGACTGCCTGGGGGGGTTCCAGTTCACCCATTACGCCGGCTGGCAGGGTTTCATGGCGGTACGCAATGCCCTGCTGCCGGGGTCCACCAGGGCCGTGTTGGACCGGGTGCCCTGGACCACCTTCACCGAGCCCGAAGTCGCCCACGTTGGCCTCACCGAGCAGCAAGCCAGGGACAAATACAGCAACCGCATAGCGGTCACAAACTGGCCGATGGCTCAGGTGGACCGAGCCTTAACCGACGGCGCCTCCACCGGATTTATCAAGCTGGTGCATCAGCCCAACGGCAGGTTGCTGGGGGCCACGGTCGTGTGCCAACGGGCGGGAGAGATGATCCAGGAGTGGACATTAGCCCTGGACCAAGGGAGAAAGGTCGGCGACCTGGCGGGTTCGATCCACGTATACCCCACCTACTCCATGGCGAACATGCAGGTTTCCAGCCAGCTCAGAATTTCCGGATTGTTGTCCGGCGTTGCCGGCCGCATCATCAAAAAACTGGCCCGTCTTATGCGGTAGCTAAAACACGGCTATGGGGTTAACCGGCGAGCCGGTGGTGTTGTGCAGCCGCAGCGGTCCGATGGACACCATGAACTCCCAGCGGTTCCGCTGCCCGCAGGCCTCCGATAGCTCCTCCAGATTGGCATTGTCCAGAATCCACAAGCCCATGGCGGTTATTCCCACCTGATGAATCGGTTGGGGCACTTTCGGATACTGGGCCGGACTGACGTCGTTGCCGGTATCAGAGCCCATTACAGCGACCCCGCGCTGGTGGAACAGGGGCAGGCAGGCGGCCTGGCAGGCGGTGGACCCCGCCGATCGCTCCACCGGCCCCTCCACCGACCTCCGCCGCAGCTGGCCGGTGCGAATCAACAGCACGTCGCCTTCCTCTACCTTGAAGCCGCAGCGATCCTCCGCGGCCAGGATAGCCTCCGGCGAAACCCCTTCTCCGCGTTCGACCCAATCAATGTCTCTAATCATTGGTACGTCCACCAGCACGCCGCGAGTGATGAACCCGTTCTTGGCGGCCTCCACCGAGCAGACGGTGGCGCCCATGCTGGTGGAGACCAGGTGGGCCGGATTCCCGTTGTAGGTCTTGCCCTCCCAGAAAAAGTGAGCCAGGCTGTCGACGTGGGTGACGGCGTAACCGTGGAAAACCATGCCGATGTAATCGGTAGCGGCGGCGGTGGGCCGGGCGCTAACCTTGTCGCCACTGGCCCAGCCCTCGCCGCTCTCCACCATGTAATGGACCGGCGGATTCGGCACATCGGGGGCGGCATCCCAGAGGACGGTGCGGGATAGGGAGACAGACACCCCCTCCTGTACCGTGGCCAGGCCTCGCTTGGTCTTTTCCGGAGTAATCAGATTGGGAGTGCCCAGCTGGTCGTCATCGCCCCAGCGTCCCCAGTTGGACAAGGACTTGAAATAGCCCAGGACTTCTTCTTCGGTGGGTATGGGCATCTGCGGCCTCCTTTAGGTTAGCTTACTTGCCTCGGGGGAAATTTAACGCAATTATGCCCGAAGCGGAGAGGCCGCGCAATCTGCGAATGCCTGGCAGGCATGGCCTGGTTTGTCCTTGTCACTGGAGGCCGGGCTATGTTAGGCTGGGTGGCGAGCTAAATGCTGGCCTGAGAGGGTCCGTCGAAATATCCCTCCCCTTGGTAAGGGGGAGAGGCCAGCTTCTTAAACACCCTCTGAGACAATCCCAAGTAGAGGTCCGGAAAACCCATGAGATGCGAAATTTGCCTAAAGTCGGGGATGAGCGGCAACAACGTCAGCCACTCCAACCGCCATACCAAGACCCGGTTCAAGGCCAACGTTCACAAGCAGACTTTGCTGCTGAACGGCAAGGTTACTCGGATTAAGATTTGCACCCGCTGCCTGCGGACCATGCATAAGCCACCCCGGGCCAGGAAAGCCACAGCCGCCGGTTAAGTCAGTTCGGAAAATCGGTCCCGCCTTCAACCTTCCACTACAGGCCTTCAATACAGGCGCGAAGCCGCTCCATTGCCTGAGTTACCGTTTCTTGCTGATTGTATATTGCGGTTCCCGCGACGAGAATGGTGGCGCCCGCCCGCACCGAATCCTGCGCCGTCGCGTCGGCCTTCACCCCCCCATCTACCTCAATCCTAGTTTCACACCCCAATTCTTGGACCAGACTCCGCAGCCGCCGGACTTTACCCAGGGTGCTGGGTATAAAAGACTGGCCGCCAAAGCCCGGATTCACCGTCATCACCAGGGCTATGTCTAAGAAGGGCAACAGCTCCTCCACGACCGAGATTGGCGTAGCCGGGTTTAGCGCCACCCCTACCTGACAGCCCAGTTCTTTCACGTGGTAAACGGTCCGATGCAGGTGGGTGCTGGCCTCGGCATGAACGATCACCTGGTCGGTGCCGGACTTGGCGAAACCGGCCAGCAGGTTATCCGGCTCCTGAACCATCAGGTGTATGTTTAGGGGCAGGTTTGTGGAACGCCGCACCGCGTCAACCAACATCTCCCCAAAGGAGATGCTGGGGACAAAATGACCATCCATAACGTCGACGTGAATCGAGTCGGCCCCGGCCTCTGCCGCCTCTTGCACCTGTCGACCCAAGTTCGCGAAGTCGGCAGCCAGTAGCGAGGGGGATATTTGAACGTGGCGGTCAGAGGCCATTGGTATCAGCCTCCAGACCAGCCTCCAGCAGCTGCCTGGCCTCGGTCAATTCCTTGGCCACCTGCTGAGGAGCGGTACCGCCAGTGTTATCTCGCGCCGCCACCGATGACCCGGCGGTTATCTGGTACACATCTTCGCCGAAATGGGGCGAGAACCGATGGTATTCCTTCATGGTCAGGGCCTGCAGCTCCTTACACTCTTTTTCACAATGCTCGCAAATCCGGCGCATGATGCCATGAGCTTCGCGGAAGGGGACCTGTTTGGCCACCAGATAGTCCGCCAAGTCGGTGGCCAGCATATGGCTTTCCCCGGCCAATTGCATTACCCGCTCCTGGTCAAGTTCCAGACCACCCAACATACCCTGAAATACGTTAAGGGTGGCCAGCAGGGTATCCACTGTATCGAAAAAGGCTTCCTTGTCCTCCTGCAAATCCCGATTGTAGGTGAGGGGCAGTCCCTTCAACACCGTGAGCAGCGCCATCAGGTGTCCGTAAACCCGCCCGGTTTTGCCCCGAGCCAGCTCAGCGTAGTCTGGGTTTCGCTTCTGCGGCATGATGCTGCTGCCGGTGGTGAACTCCGGAGAGAGACTGACAAACCCGAATTCACGGCTGGACCAGATCACTATTTCCTCCGCCAGCCGGGACAGGTGCATCATGCAGATAGACGCCGCCGATTGGTACTCCACCAGGAAATCCCGGTCCGACACCGCATCCATGCTATTGCGGCTGATTTCGCTGAAACCCAGCTCCTTGGCCAGAAACTCCCGATCGGTGGCATAGGGCACGCCGGCCAGAGCGCCGCTGCCCAGGGGGAGCACGTCGGCGCGCCGGTGGCAGTCCTGGAACCGCCCGGTATCCCGTTGGAGCATGCGGAAGTAGGCCAGTAGATGATGGGCGAACAAGACCGGCTGGGCCCGCTGCAAGTGGGTGTAGCCCGGCATGATTACATCCCGGTTGGCCTCAGCCAGGCTGACCAGGCTCGATTGTACTCCCCGCAGACCGCCTAAGGTTTCCGCTATAGCCTGCTTGGCGTAAAGCCTCATGTCCAGCGCGATCTGGTCGTTACGGGAGCGTCCGGTATGCAGCCGGCCACCGGCCGGGCCGATTTTCTCGGTCAGCCGGTGCTCGATGTTCATGTGCAGGTCTTCCAGGGATGGGTCCCAGGGAAAGCTGCCATCCTCGATCTCTCGCTCGACAACCTTCAGACCTTGGATTATCTGATCTGCGTCTTCAGTGGAAATGATCTCCTGCCGCGCCAGCATGCGGGCATGGGCAATGGAACCGGCGATATCGTGGCGATACAGCCGCCGGTCGTAATGAATAGATACAGTGTAGTCGGTGTAATCGGGCATTAGTGGACCGAAAGGGGCGGAGCGTTCCAGCTGGGACAAAATTCTCGTTGGGAAATTAACGGGTTGGAATATTAACCGGAGGGAAATCCCTGCTGCGCCAGCCATTGGACATACTCGCGGCTGGCCGCCGCAGCCTTGGCCAAAGCCTCGTCGTACCCTTGGAAGATGTTCTCCGGGTAATCCATGGTGCACTTCCCACCATGTTCCTTGATTAGCCGCTCCAGTACCTCCACCCGACCCTGCTCCGCTTCAAGCCAGGCCTGAGACAACTGATTGTGCTTCTCTACCAGGCGGTCAGTTCCTAGCATATTATTTCTCCTTATCGCGATTGCGCCAGGCACTGAATTGAAGAAAAGGACGCCCGAAAGAGCCTACTGGGGACCACCTGCAGCCTGCGTCGCCAGCAACCTTGCCAGCTGCCGGTATCTACCAGATTATAGCATGGTCAGCCCGGACATCGGCCCAGGCATACCCGAAGCCAGAACCGCGGTTAAGCCCTTAGGGCGGTAATTCAGCCCGAGGCGGACTGTAAAAAGGCAAAGCTGGCCGACAGGTTATCGAAGACAGACTCGTTAGGAGGAATCTCCATTATTGCCGGCCCTTGATAGCCTCGGGCTTGTAGGTCCCTCAGCATTTGAGCACAATCTAGATCCCCGGTGTCCACGGTCGGATGGGGCTTCCCTTCCCGGGACTGCTTGAAATGGACAATCTTGATCATGTCCAGGGGCAACGCTTCCAGTTCTGCCAGGGGGTCGCTGTCTGGGTAACGCCGCAGCTGATTGGTGGGGTCTGGACACAAGCCCAGATAACCTCCCTCCTCCCCGGTGAGACGAGCCCGAGCTTCTTTTACCAGCAGGCCCATGCTCCGCAGAGGCTGCCCGGAGTTTTCCACGGAAAGAATCACCCCCTGGCGCGCCGCCTCCCTGGCTAAATCCGCCACCGATAGCGCCTCGGCGGCCAAATCCCCAGCCTGCTCCCAAGCCGCGTCGAAGGGGCTGGGGTCCACCAAGCGCAGATGGGGAGTTTCCCGGCCAACCAGCTTGGCAGCCTCCAGGGCGGCCTGGAACTGCTCACCAGACGGCTCGGCCTGCTCGGTCAAACACGGCCAGGCCATGGCCAGGTCGAAGGATAGCCCGGGAAACTGGTCCACCACGGCCCCCAAGCCGGCCAGCACCGGACGCCATTCCTCTCCCTGGCCGGTTTCGCACGCTCCCAAGCAGGTCTGCCGCAGCTCCACGTGCCGAGAGCCTCTGGCTTCCGCTTCCTTCACCAGCCCGGCTAAATCCTGGTCCGCCAACTGCTGACGCCACGAGTTGGTAATCGCTCCAAAAATCATCTGGACTGACCTCCGGTACTTTTCTCCGAGTTACGAGAGTGACTATACTCCTGTTAGCGAGGGTGGCTCAAGCCGTTTCTTCAGGACAACCGCGCTGGCCAGCGCCGCAGCTAGGAAGGCGTTTGGTTGGTCCAGGTGCGACTGCCCGGAGAGCTAGCCGTGAGAGACACCCCTGGGGACACCCACACCGTCTCCGGTCCTCTGGTAGAATTACGCTGCGCACCGTTACCCATACCCGGCCGGTGCTCAACCCAGCAAAAGGAGGCTCGGAAATGACCCAACTCTATGGTGAAAAATGTGTTGCCTGCCGTCGCGACTCTCCTTCGGTTACTGCCGATGAGATCGCTCAGCTAAAGCCGGAGGTGTCGGATTGGGAGCTGCTGGACGACGCGGGTATCCCCAAGCTGGACCGAACTTTCCGATTCGGCGATTTCGTCCAGGCCCTGGCCTTCACCAACGCCATCGGAGACATGGCAGAATCGGAAGGGCATCATCCCAAGCTAACGACTGAATGGGGCCGGGTTCAGGTTACCTGGTGGACTCATAAAATCCGCAACCTGCATCGTAATGACTTCATCATGGCCGCCAAGACCGACCAGCTCTACGAGCAGTAGCGGCCCGGAGGATTGCCGCGTCCGCCGCCGGCAAAACGGCCAGTTAAGCTATGTAGCTGGCACCGGACCTTAAGGCATCGGAGAGTGTTGGCTGGCAGGGGTGGTGGGGATTCTGAACATTGGTCAATTCCTAGCCACAGGACCACTAGAGGTGAAAGTTGCCGATCGGCATAATGGAGTGGCAGAAAAGGCTCTCCCTCGATCCACCGGTAGGAACGATAATCCAGCAGATTGATGACTCATGATACAGCTAGAGAATACCACCTATCTGGACCGGGAAATTCACGAGCACTGCAGCCTGTTCGTCGATCAGGTTCGACTGCTGGCCCCCCTGGATCGGGTGGCCGTTGTCCTCTTCGACCAGCAGCTGAACAGCTCTCGGGTAGCATTTGACTGGCGCGCACAAGAGGCCCCACTTCTCAATCCTGAACCGGCCTTTACGCCCGCCCCTTCCCTGAAAAGAGGGTCCTGAACCTACCGCTTTACGGCGGAGAAGGTCGCATCGGTGCAGCCCTGCTTCACTACCAAGCTGACATGGAGCTGGGTCGCCGGGAAACCCAGGTGGTCTACCGGATTTCCGAAGAGCTGGCGATGCGTTTGGAGAATACCGAGCTGACTCAGCGGCTGCAAGCCAGGGAGGAAGAGCTGGCGGCATTGGCCCGGGACCGAGGGATTGCCACCGCCGCAGGGGGTTCGGACCAATCAGCCTCGCGTCACGCCGACCTGGCCCATACCTTGAGAAGTCCATTGACTTCCATAAAGGGGTATGCCAGTTCCTTGCTTCGGACAGATGTTGCCTGGTCGGAGGAGTTGGAGAGGGAGTTTCTGGAGACCATCGATCGGGAGGCAGATCGGCTAAACCAGGCCGTCATCGATCTGCTGGATACGTCTCCAGACCGAGACTTATCCGGCTGAAAAGGGACCATGCGCGTAAATTACTCCCTGCGCTCCCGAGACCTGACCGCGGTGGCCACCGAAGCCGCCTGGGCCGAGTCCATGGGCTATGACGGGGTTTCCAGTAACAAAACGGCCCATGACCCCTTTCTTCCGCTGACCCTGGCCGCCACCAGCACATCCCGGGTAACCCTGGAAACCCACGTCGCCATCGCCTTTCCTCGCTCCCCCATGGTCGTGGCATATACCGCCCGCGACTTACACGAGCTGTCCCGGGGACGCTTCCGCCTGGGCCTGGGCACCCAGGTTAAGGGACACATTGAGCGACGCTTCTCAACCCAATGGGAGTCCCCGGGACCGAGACTGCGGGAGTACGTGGAGTCCCTTAGGCAAATCTGGAACTGCTGGCAAACCGGCCAAACGCTGAGCTATCAGGGCAAGTTTTACCGATTCTCTTTGATGACTCCCTTTTTCGACCCAGGACCGAGCCAGTCCCCGCCGCCGGCTGTTTTTACTGCCGCGGTGAACCGTTACAACTGCCGGGTGGCCGGCGAAGTTAGCGACGGCCTACTCCTCCATAGTCTCACTTCCCCGGAGTACGTGAGGCAGGTGGTAAAGCCCGGTCT
Source organism: Dehalococcoidia bacterium (assembly GCA_047516825.1). GTDB lineage: Bacteria > Chloroflexota > Dehalococcoidia > Lucifugimonadales > UBA3495 > JADFQT01. The sequence continues at coordinate 3,429 of JAKZUA010000030.1, read as the reverse complement.
GGAGGCCGGGGCTCGAAAAGCCGGCCGCGAACCTTCCAGCCTGATCCTAGGGGGCGGCGGTTTTATCATCACCGGGCCAAATCAGGCCAGCCTCAGCGAAAAGAAGGCCGAAGTACGCCGGCGCATCGCCTTCTACTCCTCGACCAGAACCTACTTTCCCGTTTTGGCAATCCACGGTTTCGAGGAGGTGGGCCAGCAGCTGCATCAGTTGTCCCTGGAGGGCCGTTGGGCCGAGATGCCTGAGCTGGTCGACGACAAGATGCTTGATGCCTTCGCCGTGGTTGGAGAGTATGAGGAAATCGCTCCCAAGTTTATTCAGCGATACGGCGAGTTGCTGAACGAAGTCAACTTCTCCATGGACACCTCTTCCAGCGAAGATGAAACCCAGCTGCGCCGTATTATCCGGCAGTTTCAAGAGCAGCCCTAAGCCCATGCGGTTCGGCTACCAAGCGCCAGATTCCAGGCTATTAGCGGAAGAAAATGTCCGATACTTCAACCTTCTTCCAGAGGGGCAACGAGACTCCCCTAACCTACCGGCTGAAATGGGCCGCTTGGGAGTGGCTTTATACCGTGGTCCAATGCCGCTGCATCGGTATGGAGGTGCGACTGGAAGGCCCGGCCGGGCGGGTGGTGGACCTGGTGGGAGTGGGCCGGGGCAACACAATTTACCTGGTGGAGGTGAAGGCCAGCCGGGCGGATTTCGCTAGGTACGACCACACGCTGGAGGAGCTGGCAGCTTTGAAAGCTCAGGATGCCAGCTGGTCCGGACGCATTCAGCTGGCGCAACGGACCCTGACCCAAGCCGCCAGCTATGCCAAGCAAATCCAGCCGGAAAGCTGGCAGGAGGCCTTTCCCTACCGGCAAGCCCGGGCCGACCTCCAGCGCCTGACCAAAAAGCGGCAATCCTATCTGGACCGTCTGTCCACCTACAGCGTCAAGTTTCACGATCCTAAATTCCTGGCCATCGCCGACTACAACTATTTGATCGCGCCACCCGCAGTCATTCCCAGGAAGCGAGTACCGGCCCAGTGGGGACTGCTGACCGAAACTCCAGATGTGGTGGTGACTGCCCCAAAACAGGAAATACGGAAAACTCCGGGTATCATCTCCAACGTGCTGCGCGCGATTGCCAGAAGCAACACCACTTCGATGATGCGCGCCCAGGGAGTGCAATTCGACCAGGAGGGGACCAACTTTAACGCGGCCGGGTCAGCCGCAGGGATCGGTGGTGGGCGGGTCTGAGGGCCTGGTTTGTAGAATACAGCCTCTGATACTGGGGGGCAGACTGCTATGGTCAAGCAGGCCGAAGAACCACGTTGCCGCTTCGCCTGCCGGGGCTAACTTAACGTTGACCACGAAGGTTTCGTCCCCGTTGTTGTATAGGAGCCCTTCGGCGACTTCGCCTTGGAGCTGAGTTCGCCAGCCCAGCCTGAGACGCCAGTCGCCACCAGTGATGGCTGCGGATTGTTGTGGATCGGGAAGCTCCTCATGGCGGACTGACAATTGCCATACACCATCGATTTCGGGTACTTCAGTGACTTGCCCGTCGAACAAACCGAGGAAATGGGCGGACCCACAGATCGACTGGGTACAAAATTCCCAGCCCTCTACTTCCCCACTAAACTGGTACCCAGCTGTCGCAGGCTGGGCCGAAAGCCGGAACAAAAGGAATAGTGCCAAGAGTATCAGTCCGGCGGCAGCGGCCAGGCGGCCCAGCCCCAGAACCAACGATGTCATTAGACCGGCTCCAGAGGGATGGAATACCAAGATTGTATCCCGGGCTACCCATGGAGAATCCAGGTGCAATCGGGGGTGTTTCCCAGGGGTTTCCATTCCAGGTTTCCCTTGGGAGCCCGGCCCGGAGTTGCTCTTGGGCCAAGGTGACCGGTGGAGCGGCGTTGGTAGAGGGCTCTCTGGGGGACGCCAAAGACTAGGACTGATACCAAGGTGAAAACTACATCCAGCTAAATCCCAGAGTCTGCTTCGGCAATCGGCAGTGCGTTAGTTTGCGCAACCTGAAAGAGCAAAATCCTTCGTCACCCCGGCGTAAGCCGGTGTGACGGTGTTAGCAGCGCTGTCCTATCCGGTGTCGATGTAGATTCCAATTAGGCTTTGGTTTGGGACTGCGTGGTGGCGCGGGATTATCACGCCACCGGACTTACCTAGGTCCGAAGGGAAGGGTACCCGCTGGGGCTGGGTCAGGAGTGCAAATACAGCCAGGCCATGCTGCCCAGGTCAAATCGGATGCGGCGGAAGGCTTCGGCGTAAGCCAGCCCCACGGCCTCTCCGTGTTTGGCGGCTCCCTGCTGAATTCGCTCTAACCGCTCTTCCGGAGTGCGGCGCCTCATTTGGCTCACATGGGCGCTGAGGGATTCGGCCTTCAATTCCAGGTAGTGCTCCACGTCGATGTATACGTCGGGGCTTTCGCTACTCCACAAATAGGCCTCCCGCACCCGATGAGGCTCCAATCCCTCCTCCTTGATATGTTCGGGGAAATGCAGGTGGCTCCAAGCGTAAGAGTAGGCGGCGTCTAGGGCCACCTGCCCGCTCATGCGGTGGTCCCGATGGGTATGACTAACGCTGCGATAGGGGTCGATGCAGAATAAGATCTCGGGCCGGTGGCGTCGAATTTCGCGGACCACCTGGCCCCGAAATCGGTGACTATCCTCCAGAGTGCCATCGGGATAAGCCAAAAATACCACTCCCTGTACCCCCAGAACGCTGGAGGCGTCCCGCTGCTCCTGCTGGCGGGTAGCGGCCAATTGCTCGGGCGCCATTTCCCGATCCGAGGTGCCCTTGTCGCCGTTGGTGCACATTACCACCACAATTTCCGTGCTGGCCTCCTTGACCCACTTGGCCATGGTGGCGCCGCAGCCGCCCTCGGCATCGTCGGGATGGGGCGTCACCACCAACGCCCGGCTGGGCGGCTGGGTTATGATTTCCATTTAGTTACCATTCCTTGCGATTGGGGATTACCGGAACAATATACCTTCCGCGAAATACCTGCTACAAAAAAGCCTAGCAGAAACGAAGGTTAATCTAAACCTGGGCCGGCCCCGAGCAAATGGCGAGCGCTTGTTAGTCTGGCTCAGTCACGACCCCCTCCTATCCTCCCCTTGATTAGGGGAGGGATTCTTGGGTCCCTGTCCTAAAGCTGCCTCACCCTACAGATGAAAAACCACCATCTTCAGCTCGGTCATCTCGTGGACGGCATAGCCGGGGCCTTCCTTGCCCATTCCACTGTCCTTGAGACCGCCATAGGGCATGATGTCGGCGCGCCATTGGGGAGAGGAGTTGATGTGCAGGTTGCCCGAATCCACCTCTCGGGCGAAGCGCATGGCCCAATCCACGTTCTGGGTGAATATGCCCGCCGACAAGCCGAACCGGCTGTCGTTAGCCATGGCGATGGCCTGGTCGATGTCGTCAAAG
>JAKZUA010000029.1:0-7922 GCA_047516825.1 Dehalococcoidia bacterium | reverse complement strand
CCCGCATTTTCCCTCGACTCGGAACTTTTTACCTGGCGTCTCCGTCTTTATTTAGGAGTAACCTGAATAAAGAAGGTGGTGCCATGGGTAAAACTCTGCTAATTCTAGGACTTTTATTATCCGTATTTCTTATTGGCTGTGCTAGTTTTTCCGGGGCTCCGGCTTCGGAAATCGAGTCCCGCGGATTCAGCAGCCAGACCAGCGAGGGTCCAGCGGGGGCGGCGGCTCCCCTGGGAGCGCCGCAGATGGACGAGTTCATCTCCCCCCAATCCAAGTCCATTGGCGATGACGCCGCCAGGGAGCAGCGGGCATTCGCGACCCCGGCACCCGCCGCAAGCGCCGCGCCGGGAACCGGCGGCGGGAATACCACCCTTCAGTTAGCCCAACGCCAGGTTATATCCACCGCTTCCATTTCCATCGAAGTGGAAGAGGTACAAGTAGCTTCTGCGGAAGTGAAAGGAATTGCCGAAAGCCTGGGGGGTTTCCTCGAGCAGCTATCCAGCCCCGGCCGCGCCAACAGTCAGCATGCTAACATCACCATCCGGGTTCCCCAGGGTCGATTCTCCACGGCCGTGGAGCGCCTCATGGCCCTGGGCGAGGTGCAAAACCAAACTCAGGGCAGTGAGGACGTATCGGAGAGGTTTATCGACCTCAAAGCCCGGCTGAAGAGCGCCGAGCGAGAGGAGCAGAGTCTCCTCTCCTTGCTGGAAAGGTCCCTGAAGGTAAAGGAGATCCTCACCGTGGAGCGGGAGCTGAACCGGGTCCGGTCGGAGATTGAGAGGCTGCAAGGACAGCTAAACTTCCTGGAAGGTCGGGTGGAGCTGGCAACCATCAGCGTGTTTCTCTTCACCCCCTCTGCGGCCCTGCCGCAGCCGCCTTCCGGCTCTCTCGTAATCGATGCGACAGAGGTAACGCAGCGGCTGAACGAGCTGCGGAGTAGGGTATCGTCGGTGGGGGGAAGGATAGATCGGGTATTGCTCTCGGAACGGGAGGAACGGGAACGAGCGGTTGTAACCTTTAGGGTGTTCCCCGAGGATTTCGCCCAGACGGTGGAGTTTCTGGAAAGCCTGGGTGTTGTACGAAGCAAGGAGTTGCAGGAAAGCCCAACCGCTGAGGACCCGGAGCAAGATGGACCGGAAGAGCCCAATAGCCGTATCGAGGTTACCTTGGCGGAAAGACCAGGGCCCAATACCGGCTTGATTCTGGGAATTGGAATCCCAATCGTTTTGTTCCTGGCCGGTCTTCTCGGATTAGGTGGCTACCTGGCATATCGCGTCGGGCGAAGGCGGGCCAGCGCGGCGTGAGTCTAGATCCCCACCTGGCGCCAGATTTAGCAACTATCTCAATATGACTCGGGTCATTCCGAACGAGCAAGGCGACAGAGGAATCTAAATCCTGGGTCCCTAATACCTCCAGAGTCAGAGCTATAGTTACACCATAACCAATGGCGTCAGGACCATATTCCTAGAAACTTCAAACCCCTCGCGGAGTTTAGCCTGAGTAACGCCGAAGGGCTCGGCGTGACATTTTGAGATAATGATTTGATGGCAGACTCCGCCGGATCTGCCGGCGGAGTCTGCAGATTCCTGTCCCGCCACTACCTCCGATGACTTTTTTGGGCAGAACCCTTGGCTAAACCCTTGATTTGTGCCCAGGTCCACAAGAGAGCTATAATTACCGCCTGTTCCAGCTTCGCCACTTTCAGCCTTGGTCAAGAACGGGCGGCAAGGATGGCCAGGGCGTAAGCCGTCCTGAGGAAGCACAAAATCAGCACAGGGAGTGAGCCGGATGCCAGACAACAAATTTTCATCCTGGGTACACGGTAGCGCGATGCAGGTCGAATACCTGCCCCGCATAACCGCAGTAAGGCACACTGGACCTTTCGTCCGGATTGAGGGAGCCGGAGGCCAGAACACCTGGGTCCATTTTCCCATTCCTACTCCCACCTCCAACAACGGCACCAGGACCAAGGCGGAGGCAGCCCTGGTCAGCTTCCGCACCCGCTCTCACGCCACAGTGAATGAGGTCATTGTCTACGATGGGGAGAAGCGGATCGCCGAGCACATGGACATCAATTTAAAGGGGGACCACTTGGACGGGCGATTCGAGATACCCGGGACACCGGAAGTTAATCTGGGGCTGAACATAACGGTTGGGGTGACCTTCGACCAAGGGGCTCCCGACAGCCGCGCCATGACAATAGAGATAGTCGGCGCCGGAGTGGATTTCATCGGCTGAGTTCGGGGCTGAGGCCAGGCGACCCGACTGCCCCATCTGCACCGCAAAAGTTAGGGGCCGGCACGATGCCGGCCCCTAATGGGTTGGTTCCGCAGTTTAGACCCTGGGCTAGGGAGGAGGGTTGCAGGTAACCGGGCTGGATTCGTCCACGGATATGCTACAAGCCAGTACGCCTTCAGTCGGACTGGTAATGGAGAATCCAAACAGCTGCCCGCTCCCGCCAATTCCCTGGTATTTATTCGAGGTTAGCTTGGCGAACCCCTTCCTGCCCACCGTCCCGCTGGTGGTTCTAGCAGGTTCGCCAGCGAGAGTGAAATCGCCTTCAACAACTGTGCCCCTATCGGAGTAGACTTCGGCTACAGCGCTAAAGTTCGGCCCCTTCTTGTCAATCCTCATGACAATCTTGGCAACAGAGGCTGGTGAGCCTCCTCCGGCCTCGCTAATAGAGAAGGCCGCGTTAGATATGTCCTGGCCGGTATATCCAGCGGCATCGTGGGCCATCACTCTGATGTAGGCCTCTGCCATGGCGCTGGGCGGCATCCAATTGTAAGTGCCGTCGTTAGTTTCTCCACTGCTTATGGCGGTGAAATTGACTCCATCAGCCGAGTAGGATAGGTCCACCGAGGTTACGGCGGCATTGTCAGTGGCGGTCCAAGTGATATCATACGCCGTTCCGACCGTCAGGCTTTCTCCTCCGTTGGGGGTATCGACCGACACAGCGGGAGCTTCAGTGTCCGGAGCCGGACCCGATAGGACTACCCCGTCCACCACCAGGGCGTAAGGCTGAGGCCCAAAGGGCGTATTGTAACCGGTAACCTCTACTGTCCAAATTCCCGCCTCCGGGGATTGGATGTAGGCATTTTCTACGTTGTTGATGTGGTCGGCGCTGCCGTCGGGCTGGGTCCACCCTCCAATAAAGTTGTTGCCCTTGTAAGTTACCGGTTCAGCGCCTGGAGAAGTCACCACCAGGTCTAGGTCGTTGACCAGATTGGGGCCAGGATATTTCTGGATTACTGCACCCAGGATAAGCCAATCGAACCATTCGGTATCGGGGTGGTCGCTCCAAACCAGGCTGACCTTGAAAGGCGATGTCGTCTCGCCCTCCGGTGGCTGCGGTACTTCAAACTGATAGGTAGCACTGCCATCAGTACTCAGTCCGGTGGTTTCTTCGACAAATTCATGGCTGTCATCGGTGGCGTTGGCCAGATTTACCCTACCCCAGCCTTCATGGCCGTTGGGGATGGGGTAATAGTTGTCAGGTTCTCCGTCGTTGTTCTCATCCAGCATGTCCACGGCTGAGTTGATTAGGGTGGCCTTGACCAGCGCGGCGCTGGCACTGTGGATATGGGCCTTCTGGTAGTAGTCGCGCACCACCGCCGCGCCACCGGCTACCAGCGGGTTGGACATGGAAGTTCCGCCCATATATTTGTAATTTTCATTATTGGGAACGCCCCATCCGTCGTATTGGTAATTTCCGTTTTGCGGGTTGGGACTGCCGCCATTTGCTTCTTGGAACATTTCAGAGTAGCCAGAAAGGACCCAGGTGCCTGGCGCTACGACGTCGGGTTTAATGCGGCCGTCATCAGACGGGCCTCGGCTGCTGAAGCCGGCCATTTGCTCAGCATTACCAGCTATGGGGTCATTGGCGATATTAGACCAGGCGAATTCGATCCACGTCTGGGCGTAGGTTAAGATCGCATTCTGACCTTCTGTATCATCGCACATATCTATAGGGTCATCGAGGTCCACGTCGCAGGGGTACCCTGTCTCCCGATGATTTTCGCTGGCGCCAACGGTGATCACGTTCTTGGCAGTCCCTGGCGAGGCCAGCCTACAACTGAGGGAATAAGATGCGGGGTCTGGATCCGGCTGGCAAATGTCAATTTCACCATCAAAAGGAAATGCGTCTCCGCCCTCATTCCCGGCGGAAAATGTGATGGTCATGTCCGGGTTGTTCCAGATAAAATCGTCGGTATTTGCGCTGTCTACATTGTAGGTGCTAAACCAATTTGTTCCCCAAGAGTTGGAATGCACACGAGCACCCTCATCATAGGCTTGCTGGTATAGGTCTCTGAGGTCAAAGGGTATGCCAGCAAGATAGTAGTCATCTACATAGGCAAAGCCACACAGACCCTTGAAATGTAGCCAGTCTTCGACCGCCTGGAATATCAGGTTGGCGGCCAGGGCAGTCCCCCTTCCCTCGCCACCGAGTTCACCATTAACCGGAGTGCCACCGCCCAGCACCGAGGCGGTCACGTGAGTGCCATGACCGGAAGCGACGTCTTGGGCGCCGTCCTCCACCACGTTCCAGCAGTTGTTGTTCCCGTTATTCCAGCTGTGAATGGCGGTGATGCGGCTGGAGGGTATGTCCCCGTGGGCAGTTGCGGAGGTGCCGCCACCCAGTCCGGTATCGGCGATGGCCACCGTCTGGGTGGAGCCGTCGTAGCCATTGGCGTTGGCAGTATCAGCCCCCATGATCACGCCGGCGCCGTACTCGTTGTGCTTTTCGTGGAAGGCGAAATTCTCTACCCAGGCGACATCGAGGATCTCGGCGATGGGTTTTAGCTGGTCGGCGTCGGCAGCAAGCAACAGGATATTGCCCTGGCGGCCCAAAATCTGGGCGTCGGTTTTGGCCACGGCAGCAACTACCAGGCCTGCGTCGGCTCCTCGCTCCACCTTCACCCGGTAAAGATTGGTCCCTTCGGATTCCAACCTCGGGCTGAGCTTATACTTCGGCAGGAAGGGTAGTACCGCGCCAACACTTTCCAGCTCCCCTACTTCTCGGGCTTGGGCCGGGTTCATCCGCACCTTGAAGGCGAAGTAGGGAATGTAGCCCAGCCGCTCTCCTCCCTGCCCAGTAACCTGATCCTTCCACTCCTGTTGTATCGGCCCCTCAAACTGGACCACGTAGTAGAGGGGAGGACCCGGATCGTCTTTGCCGCCGGGTTCCGCACCTCCCATGCTTAAGCTGGCGAAGACCGGTGAGGCGGCCAGGATTACCAGCATCAGGGAGCCGAGCATGGCCGGCATCCATATCTTTTTCATGTTTCCTTCCCGAATCTAGGTTGCAACGCCGTTGCGCCAAGTATCGCTACGGTAGCAGATGAGGGTGTTTATCTTGGTCCAGACAGAGGGACAGAAGGGCCCAGTTTGGGCCCAATTAGCGAATTCGGGGAGACTACCGGCGGACCCTTTGGGGAACTGGGGAACTTTATTGCAATGGCGAGGGCCACTGCTAGCTAGGCGGCGAGCTGGCCCTGGGCCATTGTATGGAGCGGCCTAGAGAAGGGAGAATCCCCAGCCTAGAACGCCGGAGCCGAGGATGACCAGGGGAGCCGGAGCGCGGAAAAAGGCTACCGAACCAAAGGCCAGCAGGGCGATGGCAGCGGCCTGGGGACTGGACACCGCTCGCTCCCAGAGCAGGAAGACCGCCGCCACCACCAGCCCGATAGCGGTGGCGTTGACCCCGGTCAGCAGCCGGCCGGCCAGGGCATGGCGGCGGGCCTTTTCCCAAAGGGGAAGGACGGCGAAAATTACCAGAATTCCGGGGAGAAACATGCCCAGGAAGGCGATGAGGGCTCCCAGCAGTCCGCCCGACACAGCTCCCAGATAGGCGCTGAAGCTGAACAGCGGCCCGGGCAGCGCCAGCATTAGCGCAAATCCTTCTAGGAACTGCTGCTCGGTCACCAGGCCGGTTTCCACCACCTCGGTCAGCATCATCGGCAGCACCACCTGGCCTCCACCGAAGATGAGGGACCCCATGCGGTAAAAAGATTCAAACAGTTCCAAGGGCGCCCAGTCCAATATGAGACGGGCCAATATCATTCCCGCCAGCATTCCCAAGAAGACGAGGAGCAACAGGATCCCTACCGGCCAAGGGATGCCAAGATTGGAGAGGTCTGGGTCTGTGGTGGAGTCCTGAGCGGGAGGCGGATCTTTTCTTAATGTCCACAGGGTGGTCAAGCCGCCTAGAACCAGGACCGCCGGGAAGACCCACGGCCGGCTCCAGAGGATGGCGGCCACCGCTCCGAAAAGCATCAGCGCCAAGGTGGTTTTGCTATTGATGACCGTTCGCCCCAAACGCCAAGCGGCCACAGCCACCAACGCCACGGTGGCGGGTAAGACGCCAAGTTCCAACCAAAGGGGCCTTTCGTCGCCACCAACCAAGTGAACCGCGCCCAGACCGGCCAGGGTCATAACCGTCACGGCCGGAAAGACGAAGCATCAGAAGGCGAGCATCCCTCCCAGAGGACCGGCCCGGACCGTCCCCACGGCCACCACCATTTGGGTGGAGGTGGGTCCGGGTAGTCCTTGCCCCACCCCCAGCAACTCGGCGAAGCGCTGCTCATTCAGCCACTGGCGGCGAAATACAAAGCGGTCTTGCAGTAATGCAATGTGGGCCTGGGGCCCGCCGAAAGCCACCCAGCCCAGGGGTAAGAAGCCCCAGGCCACTTCCAGCAGCCGGCGCGCCAGGGAGGATGCTCCGCCGGACGATTTCTCACTCATTAAAAGTGTTATCTAAAAATCTCTTTACCCGCCGTTGACGTGAAGGTTATGGCCTGTAATGAACCCATTTGTTTCGGACCAGAGAAATCCTCACAGCGAGGCGAAGGGGTTTTCCCTTAGTGGTGTCCTTCCGCGGAAGGATGTCGAACCATGAACGGTTGCCTCTCACATACCCTCTTACACTCCCTCGACCAAGACCAGGTTGGTGTTGGCCGACCGGTGGCGCAGGGCCTTGGGACCCCGATATTCTTCTGATTCGTACCATTCCTTGGCCCGGGCCATACTTTCGAACTTCAGAATCACCAGTCGCTTTGGGTTCCAATCTCCCTCCGCCTTCTCCAGCGTCCCGCCTCTGACCAGGTACTCCCCACCATACTGCTCTATGGTGCCCGAAACCTGGCTCCGGTACTGCTCAAATACTTCCGAATTAGTGACCTCTACTTCGGCGATGATGTACGCAGCCATGCCTCCCTCCTTTTTAAGCTTCAGTAGGTGATAAATTCCTATTCTGGGTCCAGCTCAGGTTGCAGCCGTTTGCCCTGGCGGGCCCACGCCGAGGGGCTTGGCTTCCGGCGACATTGTCCTACCTGAAACCTGGATTGGCAACCGAGGACAGGTCTAGGAGGGATACCAATCCAGTTGCCCGCAATAGGTTGGGGTGTTAGCGTAGGGGGAGACGATCCCGACGGCCACCCGGAATCGCAGGTCCAATCGGCTGAAGCAAGTCTCAATAAACAGAAGCCAAACAGGATGGCTCGCCCTTGAAGGAAAAAAAGCACTGCCGGGCCCATAAGGCCAGGCGGAAATTTATTGCCGGCGCGCTCTTGCGGCGAATTAGATTCCTTGTACCAGCGGCGCTGATGCTGGCCCTCCCGGCCTGTGGACCTTCTGAACAGGATATCGACCGGCGCATCGCCGAAGGAGTGCGAGAGGAGTTGGCACAAGTCCCCACGTTAACGCCTATCATTTTACCCACACCTCTGCCAACCGCCACACCCGTTGCCCTGGCCACCCCGAGACCGACGGTTACGCCCCAACCTAAACCAAAGCTAAGGTGAAACCTACATAAAGCGAACCCGAAGAGGAGTTGCGATATTCTGTAAAAGAAGTCGAGTGGCGGTGGTGGAAGGGATGACAGACATAGTGCAACTCCTGGAACGGTGGCAACTGGATGTAGG
>JAKZUA010000028.1:0-8952 GCA_047516825.1 Dehalococcoidia bacterium | reverse complement strand
CGCCCTGAGCATCAGCAACTCCATCAAAGACAGGCTCCCGGGCGGGGCCTTCGTCATCTCCGTCCTACTCTTCCCAGACATGGAAGTGGAGGACGATATCCGGCGCTGGGCCCAGGACTCCCGTACCAACGTCATGTTCGGTGTCACTGGCCTGGTCCGGCGCCTCACCGAGCTGGATGACGTTGCCACCGTGCGCAACCGGCCCCCGGCCTACCGCATCGACCAGGAGGTAGCCGTCCTGATGCCCGAGGCACAGCCGGAGGCCAACCAGGCCGCCAGGCCCACGGACTTGCCCACGGCCCTCCACACCCAGCACGTGGTGATCCAGAACCTCACCATAAACCTCTACGCATCCCCTCTTTCCGCTGCGGCGGTCCAGCAGGAACCAGAGAACCACGGCGGGGGTGAAGAGGGTGAAGAGGGCGTAGGGGGCTTTGCCTAGCCCTCAGACCCCCCTGGCCGGCAACCATGGGAGGATCCCTGCGGCAGGGCAGGTCCTCCTCCCGTGGAGCACCACGGTGGCGACGGAGTCCACGCACCCGTCGTCGGCGGTTGCGGCCGTACCTACTGCCTCACCGGTGGGATCATTGCCCGCCGGCTGGCAGAGGCCTCGACCGCCCATCCAGTCACCCACCCAGTCACCCACGCCGTCGACTGATGGCCGGGTTCTGTAACATTTGCGGGGTAGTGCAAACTGGCCGCTTTTGCACACTCCCCCAAATTGACCCAGTGGGGGGTATACACTGCATGTATCACATCAAGGAGATAACACCGATGACCTACACGCTCCACGAGCACATAAGAAGCGCGGGCAACTGCGTACATCCCTTTGACGTAAGGCGCTTGGAGCCTTGCGACTGCGACGAGGGCAATATCTCCATGTACCCCGACTGCTCTTGCATCGATTGCTACCAGCAGCGCCAAGCCGATTGCGCACACGCCCGAACCCACACCGATCCCTATGGCTACAGCGAGTGCTTGGATTGTGGTGCAGACCAACAATCGCCCGTTAACCCACTGACGAAATGTTATCGAGAGTGTGCCCACAGTAGCTATGGCCTATGCCCCGCTGATTGCAAAAACGGGGGAAAGAGACGATGGCCGCAATAATGTTCAGCCGTTTTTTGGAATGAGGACTGACAAACCGGGGGCGGGTGGTTTCCCCGATTGGCCTCCGCCAAGCTATGCCTAGCCGCCAAGCAGACTACAACCGTAGACAAAAACCCCTAAGACGAGCGCGGGGGCTATGCGTTTCCTGCGGCGCTGAGGCAGAAAAAACCCCAGCGGCGCGCCCAAACGTCGTTGCGAAAAGTGCCGGCTTGCACGGAGAAAACAATGAGCCACAATTGCGGGTCCAATTGCAAGCGTAAGACCGGTGTGCGACGTGTCGGCGTCCGAGCAGTCGGTTTATCCAAGTTGGGAAAGCAAGAAACCAAGTCCCGACACCACGCCACGCCTGAACAAATCGGGGCGCGGTAGATATGTACCTTGACGGCCTTTCCTACCGGCGCACGACTGAAAACATCGGCCAACACTCGGGCCGGGACACCGAGGCTATGACGGTGTACCGCTGGGTACAGGAGCAATCCCGCACCCTGAACAGTTCGGCGACGGACACTTGCGAACCCTGTAGCGGGGAGTGAAAAAATGGCGGGGCGTCATGGCCAGGAAGCTGGTATTCGCCGGCCTGGACCTATCCGTCCCGACCCTTACTTCAACGTCTTAAGTTTAGCCCTGCTTAAGCCGAAGACAAGGCCAGAATCTCGGTAACATTTTCTCCTGACGCAAGAGGCAGGCAGTTCTAAATGTCGTTGATCAGATGCTGTAAATAGACAACCACACTTTTCCCCAATACATCGTCGTGTATTACTTTTGACAGGCACCTTAGAGCTGCCGTGCTTTCCCCGGCAAGTCAAGTGCAAGTGATAGAAGTGATATGAGTGATGGGCTGTCCTATGTATATCTTTTCACACAAATATAGGAAAAAAAGAAAACTTATCTCCTATGTTGACCAATTTATATTCACTTCTATCACTTCTATCACTTCACAAACAGAATCCTCAAGCGGAGAGCTGGTCCGACCGAGGGCAAGCCACGCCGAGAAAACCCTCGCCCTCGGCGTGTCGCCGCGATTCCACGTGGGGGAGAGCCAGCACTGCCTCGTAGAGGTCAGCGGCGACCTCATTTGATATCGATGCTGACTTGACCCACTGGCAGTAGCCATCCCGTATCGATTTTCGGGAGTTCCAAGTGCCCTGCTCCAGCCGCAACTCCGCCGTGAATTCCTGGATTTTCTCCATATCCCCCCCGATCTGCTCCGCCTTCAAGGCCAGCATCTCTTGGCTCACCGAGTAACCCCGATCTGAGTGGTGCATCTCCGCGTAGGCTGCGATGCAGTGCCAGGCTATGCTCGGGTACTCGCTGACGAATCGCCGCTCGTAGTCGGCCTTCTGCTGGGCCTGGGGCAGCTGGACCCCGCACGGGATCGCCACGAGCCTCCGCTTCCAGGAATCTCGGTCCTCGTCCCCGGTGATCCAGTCGCCCACGGAAAAATTTGTGTTGATCCAGACGTTGGCATTCACTGAAGCAGTGTACTGGTCCCGCCCCTTCCGCTCAATAGCCACCCCGTCCTGCCCGGTGAGGTTCCGGATGATGGTCATCCCGTCGCTAAGGGCATCCCGGTTTTTGCGCTGCGACGAGTCTGGCGGATCGGACACCAGCAGCAGGGCGGCCGTCTCGAGCTGGGACGTTGCGAAGGGGGAACTCGATAGCCTTGCCACGTTCGGCACCGTAAAAACCCCTCTGGCGCCGATCAGACCGCAGAGAATCCGCGTCAGCGTGCCCTTGCCCGCGCCTCCCGGGCCCTTCAGGACCACGAAGAGGTTTTCCGCAGGGAGCCGCTGCAGGACCGACCCACCGATCAGCTGCATTATGGCCAGACGGGTTTTCGGATCCGGCCACCGGAAGGCCAGAAAATCGTTGAACTCCGCGGGTTCCGGGGGTGGCTCCTGGGGCAGGGAATGTGGCCTATAGGTGTTGTGGTAATCCCATTGGTCCGGGGTACAGAGTCGAAAGCCGTGGGGCGCCTCTGGGTCCAGCGTCACGACGCCGTTTTGAAACGCGATCGTGTTCAGGAGGTGACCCGTCTTCAGATTGTAGTTTTTGAGATAGTCCAGCGGACTCAGCAGCTGCTCGGACACCACCGGCGGAGATACTGCGTCCTTCAACGACTCCAGTGCCGCTTTCCGCGGGGCCATCGCCACCAGGTGCATGCTCGGATCCCCCTGGGCGTCGGCCAGGAAGAGCTGGAGGTCTTTGGAAATAAAACGGTCGCTCTCGGTTTCCCACAAACAGCCTTCCTTGCGCCTGAAGCGATCGTGCCAAAAGGTCAGTTCTTCGCCTTTCACCCATTTGTCGATCCAGGCGTTAAACGCCTCGTTGGCAGCTTCCTGCTCCTCCTGGCGGCGCCGGCTCCGAGAGGGCGGCTTTCCATCATCCTTGCCCAGCGAGGCCAGCGTCCTACGGGATTTGCTCGAATCGGCCAGCTGGTCTGCGGACGCCAGCTCGGTGTACTGAGCGTCGGCCCTCTCCGGCTTCGTGCTGCCAGCGTACGCCGCCGCCGCCGTCCATGCGAGGAAGAGGCCCCGGCCGTCGAAGTCGGCTCCGTAGATCCGGTCCCCGTCCACCAGGCTCCATCCGTTTGCGATCCAGATGGGGTAGGACTCTTCGGGCAGCTGGATCAGCTGGAGCGCTTTCCTTGCCTTGTTCCTGGCCGTGGCCGCTTTCACCGGCCACCCGTTCGGAATCTGGCTCTCGGTGGCCTGGTCAGAGGGGGGAGGTGGCGACGAGTCTGTTTTTAGGGGCACGGTCTCTTCGACATCCACGCTCCAGGCATTTGGATTGTAAAAGACATCTGGGTCGCTGCAAATGTAGCGTAGGCGATCAAGATTGGTCTGGAAACTGGCGGTATGGCGTCGGATCTCCTCGGGCAGAAGCTGAAAAATCGCCTCATGGGCCGCGCGGTGCTCCTCCCGATTCGTGGTTACCGGCCCCCTCACCACCAGCCAGAGTGCCTTGCCCGAGACGGATACGGCGACGATGCGGGTGTGGGGCCATGCAACGGATGCTGCTTTGAGCCGGGCCAGATCGGTCACATCCTCGTCGATGTCGTAAACCAAAAGCCCCGTGGCGTGATCTGACAGGTTTTTCCGAGGGGTGCCAGCAGGCGCCCGCGTTGAGTAGGCGGCTGCGGTCAGGTTATTGGTGCGCGCTATCTTATAGTATGAGAGCTGCTCCAGCTTGCCGTCCGGGCGGACCCGCTGCATCTCAGGGGGCGCTATTTCGTCTCGTCCGTGGTCCCTGAGCGCCTGGCGGCAGAGCTCAGTTGCTTCTGCCACTTTTGGGTCGTGCCGGATAGTTTCAATAATTTCCTGCTCGCTCCGGAGTTGGAACCTTTTGTCCCGGTCACGCCGGACCCAATTGACATGCAGCGCGTCGGACGTGGACGGGGCGAGAGCATCTCCTGTAGAATTGTGGTGCGGAAAATTTTGCATTCGTCTTTCACCTGTTTGCAAGCTTCCGTTATGTGGGTGCCCCTGCTCTTGCCAAAGCACAGGGGCACCTAACGGGTTTTTTGCCATATGTCTTCAGTTCATGCTTTCCGCCCATCCTCGGGCGGCGATCTCGTATCTGTTTTCGTCTTCTCTGGATTTGCAGACCCTGCTGAGGCCCTGGGCCGCGCCGCGATCCATGCATCTATCTCTGACTCCCACCAGGCAACAGCCCGTTGCCCCAAGAGGATCCGTGGGGGGAAACGACCCCTTGCGCAGAGGGCATAAATTGTGCTGCGGCTCAGACCCACTATGGAGCAGACCTCCTGGAGGCGCAGTAGCCGGTCTCGGTGCATGTCAGCACTCCTGTGTCGTCTAATAGACTCCATTACTGTCCATTAGAATACCAAAGGTTTTCCCCGCGAGGATTTTTTCCGCATCTTTGTTTAGAACAAATGAGCGGTTTTAGGGCGGTTTTAGCTAGAAAATGGTGCCGGACATTCCCTTGTTCAAAAAATTGAACCGCTGGGTGGAATATCCAAATTTGAGACAAAAACAGGACTTGTGCTGGTAAAGAGGTACCATACCGGGTGTTAGCGCCAATGTAATAATGAGCGAAATCGCCAAGATGGAATTGACCCACCTGAGAACAAGGGCATCATCTACGGAGACTCCGTGGAGGTGCCGTAGAGAGATTGTTAAAGGTGGGAGAAGTGAAAGAGATTTACGACATGAAGGGAGCGGGCTTTTCTACAAGGGAGATTGCCCAGAGGCTGGGCCTTTCCCGCAACACAGTCCGCAAGTACCTGAAGACACCGTAGGCGATTTTGCCCAGGCCCCGGAAGCGGAGAGCTTCCAAGCTTGACCCCTATTCGGAGTACATCGGCCGGCGGCTTGCGGAGGGATTGGAGAATTGTGTGGTGCTGTGGCGGGAACTGGAAGGCCTGGGCTACCAGGGCAGCTACTCCCTGGTGAAGAAGTATGTGTCCCCGCGCCGCCGTCGGCGCCAGGTCCAGGCTACGGTTCGCTTCGAGACAGAGCCGGGGGAACAAGCCCAGGTAGACTGGGGAAGTTTCACCTACGTAAATGAGCGAGGCCATAAGCGTCGCCTCTGGGCTTTCGTCATGGTGCTCATCTGGTCCCGGGCCATCTACGTGGAGTTCGTCAGGAGAGCGGACACGGCCAGCTTTATTCAGTGCCATGCCAACGCCTTTGAGTACTTCGGCGGCGTCCCCCGTCGCTGCCTCTACGACAACGCAAAGGTGGTGACTCTGGGCTGGGATGAAGAAGGCCGCATTGACTGGAACCAGCGGATGCTGGATTTCTCCCTGCGGCTGGGCTTTGAGCTGAAGCTGTGCCAACCCTACAGGGCTCAGACCAAGGGGAAGCTAGAGAGCGGGGTCAAGTACGTGAGGTGCAATCTGTGGCCCAGCCTGCGCTTCGCCGATGATGCCGAGCTGAACCGGCAGACCCTTCAGTGGTGCGACGGCGTGGCCAACTGGCGGACCGGATGGTGGCGCGGGACGGGTTCATCCGTTGGGAGGGCTACCGCTATGGGGTCCACTGGAAGTGGGTGAGCGCCACGGTGCAGGTGGGCCAGCGGTCGCGCACCGTGGAGACCTGGGCTGCCGACCAGCTTCTGGCCGTGCATCCCAGGTCCCAAAAGCGCCGGACAGCGCTTCACCATGCCCGGGCAATGGGAGGGTCTTCCCAAAGCCGACGGTCGTACGGCCAAAGAGGCGTTGGCGGTGCAGGTATCGGTGGGTGAGGTGGAGCGCCGATCCCTGGACGTCTACGACCTGGTAGCGGGAGGTGTGCGATGACTATGATTGCCCTGGAACGGGCCCGTCAACACTGGAGACCCTGAGCCTCAAGCAGGCGGTTGAGGCACTGGACAACACCCTGGACGCCGCCGCCAACCAGCAGTTGACCTATGCCGACGTGCTGGCCCAACTGCTGGGGTTGGAAGTGACCGCCCGAAGGGAGCGCTACCTGACCACCAGGACCAGGATGGCCCACCTACCCTTCCAGCGCACCCTGGACCAGTTCGACTTCTCCTTCCAGCCCTCCATTGATGGGCGACAAAGCCTGCCCCCGCGCAGACGGGGGTCAAGGAACTGTCCAACCTGGCCTTCGTGGCCGAGGCCACCAACATATTGCTGCTGGGACCGCCTGGCGTGGGCAAGACCCATCTGGCTGTGGCCCTGGCCCTCAAGGCCATCGAGAAGGGTCAGGGAGCCTACTTCGTTCGTGCCTACGACCTGATGGAGGACCTGCGCAAGGCTCGGGCCGAGCACAACCTGGACCGCCGCATGCGCGTCTACCTGGCGCCCAAGGTGCTGGTCGTCGACGAGTTCGGCATCTGGCCCTACGACCGGGATTCGGCCACCGCCTTTTTCACCCTGGTCTCCGCTCGGTACGAGCGGGGCTCCATCGTCCTGACTTCCAACAAGGGGTTCGGTGAGTG
Source organism: Dehalococcoidia bacterium (assembly GCA_047516825.1). Lineage (GTDB taxonomy): Bacteria > Chloroflexota > Dehalococcoidia > Lucifugimonadales > UBA3495 > JADFQT01. The sequence continues at coordinate 1,935 of JAKZUA010000028.1, read as the reverse complement.
GGGCGAGCTTCTCGGCGACACCGTCATCGCCTCGGCCATCCTGGACCGGCTGCTGCACCACAGCCACGTCCTCAACATCCGGGGCGAAAGCTACCGGCTCAGGGAGAAACGCCAGGCGGGACTGTTCCCCGCCCAGCAGCACCTTGCCTCAAGACAGGAAACAGCGCTCATAACCCCGGCTACTGACCGAATCGCTGAGAACTAAACAACGGACATTTTCGCTGAGCAACTGAAAGGAGGTGGGGCAATTTTAAGTTGGCGGAATTTACCGCCAACAACAAGTGGGTCAATTCTGAGTTGGCGAAAACGCTCAAAATTAAGTTGGCGTTGATACTGGCCTTATGTCCCTGAATAATGACAATTCAGGAACATGGAACCCGCCCGCCTGAAACGGACTGGCTACTGGAGGTTCTTGCGGGTCTGCGGGGTTAGCTACTGCTGATGAATAGGTAATCGTATTGATGCATGCGGTCGCTAAAACATCCGCCTTTTCCGCAAGGCGGCCGTGAGGCGGACTCTGAGGGATCGGCGGCGATGGTGTGATTGAACTGCTTGGTCCTGGCCGGGGTCGTTGACCTGTGCCAGCCAGAACCAGCAGTGAGGGGTCCTCACAGCAAAATAACCGACAGCACAAATTACTTTGGAGGAAGAAGGAAATGACCGATTACAGTATCTCGTATGGAGAATGGGAATCACGTCCCGTTTTCAAGATCACCGCCAAGTGTGGGCACGCTTTTCAAGTTTTACGCAAGCCTGGGGTAACCATCGAGAGATTTATTAGTAAGTACGGTGAATCGGAGAAATGCCCAGAGTGTCACAAGGAATTTTTCCAGGCTCTACTGGACGAAGCTGATTACCGACAGAACCCAGACACTGCGGCGCGAGGGTGGGACCGCTTAGCCGGTTCCATTGCATTTGAGTCAAGCCTCATCGGTCAGGACACCGTGCCGGGAGACGAAAACCCGTAACTTGAGAATGCACAAGATTGACCGCCTCTGCCGGCCAAGTCCCCGGGCGAAGGCAACCTTCTGACGGTGCCCGGGGCGCCCGGTCTGAGCACCCACCGGGCACCTTGCGCAAGAACAACCCCCTCATATAAGCCCCCCCTGTCCAGGGGGGTTCTCCTGCCGTCGGAAATATCCGGCACCACGCCCAAGCTAGACTCAGACTGGCAATGCCCCTTTTGACGCTCAGATTCTTGGGTCACCTCCTCATATCTGAAAGGACCGTCAGTCTAAAGGGGACCCCCATTTGCGGCCCTCAAAATGCGCTATAAATGGGAATTACAGCGAAAGTTGGCTTGGAGAAATTATGACCGTTAAAAATCCTTCTTCCATCCTTACCCGGGGCGATAGTGGGCCCGGCCCCTGCCTCACCTGTCAACTTCAGGACACGCTGAGCGCTGGCAGGATACCAACTGACAAGGAGCAAACATGAGGATTTATCTCGCCTCATCCTGGAGCAATTTATACCTTAATGATATCGTCTCAATTCTGCGTGACTGGAACCACCAGGTCCATGATTTCCGCGCCAACGGCGCTACCCGGCCGGCGCCGCCCCCATTCGCCGGGGCAGCGGGTAGCGGCGGAAACCAGCTCGAAGGGCCCGATGGCAGCCTGGACAGCGTCATGTCCTACCTGCATCTAACATCTGTCCAATCCCGCTACCAACTCCAGTGCGCGGCCCTGGTCGATGCCGAAGTCCTGCTCTGCCTCCTGCCCTGCGGCCGCTCCGCCCACGTCGAACTCGGGATGGCTCTCGGCCTCTCGATCCCCGTGGTGCTGGTCCACGACGGCAGCGAGCCGGACTTGATGCACCTCGGCGTGGACGCCGTGGTCATCCTGGATCCGCCAGGGGCGGGGGAGTTCCCTTCACGCGAATTCCAGAATGACCTGGCGAATGCACTGGCCATGGCCCGGGATTCCCAGGCACGGG
>JAKZUA010000027.1:0-14562 GCA_047516825.1 Dehalococcoidia bacterium | reverse complement strand
CGGGCGGCAGCCGGATGTTCACCCAGCGGGAGATCAGCGTCTCTCGGGGTTTTTACCCCTTAGTAGGCCTGCTGATCGGGTTGCTGCTGGTAGCTCTGGAACGGGGGGCCGGCCAACTCTTTCCTCTGCCCTTGACCGCGGCGATACTGCTGCTGGCCCTGCTGGTGATAACCCGAGGGCTGCATTTCGACGGGTTCATGGACGTCTGCGATGGATTGTTCGGCGGTTACACCCGGGAGCGGCGTCTGGAAATTATGCGCGATCCCCACGTTGGGTCCTTCGCGGTGGCTGGTGGCACAGCGCTGCTGATTCTGAAATACGGCGCACTCGTTTCCTTAGTGAGCTTTTCCGGTGCTGGAAAGTTATGGGTTTTGCTGGCGTTTCCTATGGTGTCCCGCTGGTCTATGGTCATCCTTCTCCAGGCCTTCCCCTATGTCAGAGAGGTCGGGCTGGGCTCTCCCTTTCACGGCGAGGGCGGGAAGCCATGGATCGCCGCCGGATTTGCTCTGCTGGTCACCGCCGGGGTTACGATAGTCCTGGGGGGAATCGGAGGAGTGGCAATATTGATTGGAGTGTCGCTGCTGGCGGCCCTAGTGGGCTGGACTATGACTCGGATTCTGGGAGGCTTGACTGGAGACATATACGGCGCGACCAATGAGGGGGTTGAAGTCGCGGTTCTCATAGCGGCGGTGGCGATGCTGCCTTACGGGTTGCTGGGACCCTTGGCCGGGGCCTTCTGGTAGATCAGCCCATGGCTGGTATTCCCAACGACATGGTGCTCCTTCTGCTGGCGGTATTGCTGGACCTGGCGGTGGGTGAGTTGCCCGACCGTTTTCACCCTACTGTTTGGATGGGCAAGACCGTCTCCTGGAGCGAGAAGCTGGCGCCGGGGGGGCAAAGGTCCCAGCTAGCCTACGGCGCGGGAATCGCGTTGTTGATTCCGGTGCTTTGGGGCGGGCTGGCCTACCTGGCGGCCGACGGCCTGCAGCGTCTGCATGAGGTGTCCTACATATTGACGGGAGCGGCGCTGCTAAAAACCACCTTTTCGGTGAGGATGCTGTTTCAGGTGGCCAGATGGCTCCAGACATTGATCGCGGCTGGCGCCATCAACGAGGTTCGGGCCAACATGCCCTCTCTGGTGAGCCGGGATGTGGAGGATTTAACTCTGGAGCAGGCTACGGCGGCTACTGTGGAGTCGGTCTCGGAGAACCTGACCGACAGCATCATTGGGCCTTGGCTGGCCTTCGCCTTGTTCGGCCTGCCTGGGGCCTTTGCCTACCGCGCTGTCAACACGCTGGATAGTATGATAGGCTATCACGGTAGATACGAATTCCTGGGTAAAGCGTCGGCCCGGCTGGATGACCTGGTGAACCTAATTCCGGCTCGACTAACCGCCTGCCTGCTGCTGCTGGCCAGCTTCTTGCTACCTGGCCAGCGGGCCGCCGGAGCCTGGCGTATCCTGTGGCGGGACCACGCTCGCACCGCCAGTCCCAACGCCGGCTGGACCATGAGCGGCATGGCCGGGGCCTTGGGCGTGGCATTGGAAAAGCCGGGCCATTATCGTCTGGGAGATGCCACCAGGGCACTGCAGCCCGGGGACATAACCCGGGCGCTGCAAAGCATGGCGTTGGTGGCGGCTTTTGGAACAGCTTTGGCAATTGGACTCATCTACTTGAAAGATTGGCTTTTTTAAGCTACCACCAAGGTGACTCCCGCAGAGTTTGACGGTGAAAATGGCTCAACCGGTAAAAGCGGCAATTGGTTCAGGACCGGCCCGGCCGCCATCGCAGGCCCGGCCGGTTCACGGCGGCATCAAGCCGGAGCAGCTTCGGGCGTTGGGATTGAAGCCGGAAGAGGTTCTGGACTTTAGCGCCAGTGTCAGCCCGTTGGGTCCGCCCGCCGGTCTGGCGGAAGCGCTGCGTGGGGTGGACCTAACCGCCTATCCAGATCCGGCCTGCCTGGAGTTGAGGGAAGCCCTGGCCGGCTATTTGTCCGGCTCCCAGGCCGGCAGGATTACTCCGGAGCAGGTCCTGCCGGGCAACGGCTCCACCGAGTTAATCCACCTCCTCGCCCGCGCGTTTCTTGCTCCGCCCTTTCCTACTCAAAAGAAGGACGGCGCCAGCCCCGGGGCATTGTTGCTCACCCCCACTTATGGAGAATACCGGGGGGCTTGCCTGCTGGCCGGCGGCGCGGTCTCAGAATTGGAAGCCGGTCGGCACCAGGGATTCCGCTGGGACCTGGTGGAAGCTAGCCGGCGCATTGCCAGGGCTGTTACTAAGACCGTTCCCCAGACCATTGGCGTGCCAGAGCAGCCCAGTAATGAGAGACCCAGTCTGGTATTCTTGTGTAATCCCAACAACCCGACGGGTATCTACCTGGCGCGTAAGGAAGTCGAGGCGCTGGCCCAAGCCTGCGCTCAATCCGGAGCCCTGCTGGTGGTGGACGAGGCCTACCTGAATTTTGTAGACAGCCCTTGGGACTCCCTGGATTTGCTGGAGGGAGGCAACACGGTCCTGCTCCGCTCCATGACCAAGGACTACGCCCTGACCGGGCTGAGGCTGGGCTATTCCCTGGCCTCTCCGGAGGTCACCGCCAGGCTTTCCTCCTTCCAACCCGACTGGAGCGTCAACAGCCTGGCTCAGGCAGCGGGACGAGTGGCTCTGGCCGACCGGGATTATCTTCCCCGCGCCATGGCGGCGGTTAACGCCGCCAAGGAATACCTGATCCAGGAACTGGGCGGCTTGGGATTTATCATTCATCCATCCGGGCATCCCTCCGCCGCCAACTTTCTACTGGTTGAAGTCGGGGACGGCGGGTGGTGGAGGGACCGGCTGATGCGCCGGGGCATCTTTGTGCGGGATTGCGCATCCTTTGGATTGCCCGATTGCGTCCGAATCGGTATTCGGGCCCAGGTAGATTGCGAAAATCTGGTTGCGGCCGTGGCTCAAGAGAAGCTGCCCTGGCCGGTGGTGGTCGCCGGTCCATGACAATAGGCCTTCGCCAAACCCAAATTTCTGAGGCTGATAAGGGGTTCTAACATAATGGGTCGGCTCTACCTGGTCCGGCATGGAGAAACCGAATGGAACGTCGAGGGCCGCATTCAGGGCCACACCGACGTGGAACTGTCTGACTGGGGCAGGCAACAGGCACAGGCCATGGCCCAGCGCTTGTCTGGAGTCCCTTTCGATGTGGCCTACACCAGTGACCTCAGCCGCTCTAGGGAGACAGCCCAGATAATATTGGGCCAGCGGGACACGTCCTTGCACTCCACCGACCGGATTCGTGAGTTTCATAAGGGTGTTTTCGAAGGCTTGACGGTACACGAATATATGCGCCGCTACCCAGACCTATACCGGGCTTCTCTGGCTAACGATCTGGATTTTGCCCCTACCGGTGGCGAGACCATTCGGCAAACTAGCTCCCGAATGGCCGGTTTTGTATCCGAATTGAAGAAGGACCACCAGGATGAGACGGTATTGGTGGTAGGACACGGTGGATCCCTCCGCTCTGCCGTGGTGGCCATCATGGATTTACCCCTGGAGGCCAACTGGAAGATGGCCATGAGTAACTGCTCTCTGTCGGTCTTCGATATTTATCCGGACAATGCGGTGATGCTGCTTTACAACGATACTTCCCATCTCAACGGGGTTAGCCAGTGACCGCCCGCGTGCTGATGGTCCAGGGTACCGCTTCCCATGTGGGAAAGAGCGTGCTGGTTTCCGCCCTCTGTCGCATCTTCCGGCAGGACGGATTTCGGGTGGCTCCCTTCAAAGCCCAGAACATGTCAAACAACTCCTACGTGACCCGGGACGGCGGCGAAATTGGTCGGGCTCAGGCGGTCCAGGCCGAGGCCGCCGGGGTGGAGGCCCAGGTGGAGATGAATCCCGTCTTGCTCAAACCGGAGGCGGACCATATAGCCCAGGTGGTGCTGATGGGCCGGCCGCTGCTCTCCGCCCAGGTCAAGGATTACTTTGCTCTCAAGCCCCAGCTGTGGGACTCGGTCAGCTCCTCCCTGGACACCCTGCGGCAGCAGTACGATGTTGTCGTCATCGAGGGCGCCGGCAGTCCCGCCGAAATCAATCTCAAGGCCACCGAAATCGTCAACATGCGGGTGGCCCGGTACGCCAATTCCCCAGTGCTACTCTGCGGCGACATCGATCGGGGTGGGGTTTTCGCCGCGCTGGTGGGCACCTTGGAGCTGCTGGAACCCGAGGAGCGGGAGACGATCAAGGGCTTCGTGATCAATAAATTTCGGGGCGACCCCAGCCTCCTTTCCGATGGTCTGGATATGCTCGAAGCCAGAACCGGCATACCGGTGGTGGGAGTGGTGCATCACTTTCGGGATATTCACATCCCGGAAGAGGATTCGGTCGCCCTGGACTTACCGGTCCACAGCAGCGCTGGCGCCCTGTTGGATATCGCGGTGATCAAGCTCCCGCACGTTTCAAACTTCGATGATTTTGACCCGCTGGCCCGGGAAAACGGAGTGGCGTTACGATATGTGGAGTCCCTTGCCGAGCTGGGGCGGCCCGATTTAGTCATTTTGCCCGGCACCAAAACTACCATGGCCGACCTGGCCTGGATGGAGAGCCAAGGGTTATGTGGCGCCCTGCGCGACCTGCACTCCCAGGGAACGGCGGTGGTGGGTATTTGCGGGGGCTACCAGATGCTGGGAGAGAAGCTGCATGACCCGGAGAAGATTGAGTCATCCCGCCTGGAAATGGACGGATTGGGGCTGCTGCCCATGGCCACCATCTTTGGCGGATCCAAGGAAACCCACCGCATTCAGGGCCGGGTGGCCGACGGACGGGGCCTGCTGAACGGCGCCGGCGGGGAGACGATCACCGGCTATGAGATACACATGGGTCGTACTACCGGGACCGGCTCCCTGGCCCCTTTTAGCCCGGGCCCATTTGTCATTGATGACCGCTCCGATGTTCCGGTAACGTCGGAAACTTCATCCGATGGAGCCCTGGATTCTGAAGGTCGGGTATTGGGAACCTATATTCATGGACTTTTCCATAACGGCGGCCTCCGCCGGGCGATCTTGAATGAACTGGCCCGTCGAAAGGGCCTGGTATTACCGTTGCAGAGCCAGGATCTGGTCATAGACCAGGAGTACGACAAGCTGGCCGCCTGGGTTCGCGCCAGTCTTAATATGGACCTGATCTACCAGATGACCGGGCTGGAGCAGGAATACGTCACCACCGGTTTCGCCGGTTAGCGGTGGGGCGGGCAACCCTCATTCTGGGAGGCATCAGGTCGGGCAAGAGCGCCTTCGCTGAGAAGCTGGCTGGAGAACTGCGGCGTCCGACTCTTTATCTCGCCACCGGCCAGCCGGTGGACTCGGAGATGGAAGAGCGTATTCGCCGGCACCGTCAAAATCGGCCCCCGGCGTGGCGCACCCTGGAAGCGCCGCTGGACCTGGCCGGTCCGCTGGAGACAGCGTTGGCGGCGGAGGATGCTCCATTGGTGGTCCTGGTCGATTCCCTAGACGTATGGGTCAGCAATCTGCTTTTGGACCATGAAGATGAACCCGCGCCAAAAGTCGAAGCCCTGGCTCTCTCCCACATTCAAAGGTTGACGGAGCTAATGGGAGAATCCCAGGCGGAGTTCTTTTTAGTTAGCAGCGAGGTCGGATTCAGCCTGGTCTCGCCCAACTCGCTGGGCCGCCGTTTTCAAGATTTTTTGGGGTTGGTTAACCAGGCGGTTGCCGCCGCCACGGACACGGTCTACCTGGTCGCCGCGGGCCTCCCCATGCAACTAAAGGGATCGGTGAAGGGGCCGGACTTTTCCTGAATATGAAGATAGGCAGCGCTACAGTTCGGGTGCCGGGCGTCTGCGGCGAATTGGTCCAGGGCATGCTGGCTGATGACTACTATCTGGTGACCTGCCCCATAGACTATTTTTCCCGCGTTCAGGTGGACCTGTTTTCGGAAGAGTCCCCGGTTGTTGGCTCCCCGGTTGTTGGCCCAGAAGATAGTCCCAAGGCAGTGGCTGCGGTTTCGGCTACCTTGGCCCATCTAGGACGGGAAGATTTGTCGGCCCGGCTCGCCATCTCCAATCCCATTCCTCGGGGTAAGGGAATGGGCAGCAGCAGCGCTGATGTGGTCGCCGCCATCGCCGCCACCGGGCTGGCTCTGAATCAAGAGCTATCCCCGGAAGCGGTCGGGCGGCTGGCCTTGATGGAGGAGCCCACCGATGGCGTTATGTTTCCCGGCATAGCCCTGTTCGACCATCGGGAGGGTAGGCTGATGGAGGAATTGGGTCCGCCGCCGCCCATGGAGATAGTGGCGTTGGATTTTGGGGGAACTGTCGATACGGTGGAGTTCAATCGGGAGGATCGCCGGGCGCTGTGGCAGTCGTTACGCCTGGAAACCGACCAGGCTTTGGAATTGGTCCGTCAGGGCATCAAGGAGATCGATCCCAAGAAGCTAGGCCGGGGAGCAACCATCAGCGCGGAGGCGAATCAGCGGGTTTTGCTCAAGCCGCAACTACCCGACGTGCTCAGGTTTGCCCAGTCCCTGGACGCTGCCGGGGTGACGGTTGGCCACAGCGGGACTATCATAGGAGTGCTGCTGGATGCCAGGGAGCGACGGAGCAAGTCCGTTTTTCGGCAGGCCAAGGAATCATTTCCCAACGCCGAAGCGGTGCTCCACTTTCGATTGCTCGGCGGCGGGGTGCAGAGGGTTCGTTAATAGAGATACCAATCCGGGGTGGTGAAAGCCGGGATGCTTAATAGCTATCTCGAAATGTCACCCCGAGCCCTTCGGCGGTGCTCAGGATGAACTCCGCGAGGGGTCTAAAGTCCTGGGAATATGGTTCTGACGCCGTTGGCTATGTTGTAACTATGATACTGATTTATGGGGTTAAGCGGGCTCAGGATTTAGATTCCTCAGTCGCCCCGCTCCTTCGGAATGACATTTTGAGAGAATAACTTAATGAATTACCGAGAAATTATTTAGGGGACGGGATTACATGGCCGACTACAACCTGGCGATTATCCCCGGTGACGGTGTGGGACCCGAAGTGGTGGCCGAAGGCCGAAAGGTTTTAGACGCCCTGTCGGCTCAAGAAGCGGAGCTGAATTTCCGGTACACCGAGTTCTCCTGGGGTTCTGCCTACTATCGGGAAACTGGACGGATGATGCCGGAGGACGGCATGGCCCAGGTCAACGCCTGCGACGCCATCCTCTTCGGCGCGGTGGGAGATCCGCAAATCCCCGACCACATTACTCTCCAGGGCTTGCTGCTGCCCATGCGCCGGGCTTTCGATCAGGGCGTGTGCATCCGGCCTGCCTATTTGTACCCGGGCGTTACCTCGCCCTTGGCCGGGAAAGAAGCGGGCGAGATAGACCTGGTCATTTTCCGGGAGAATACCGAGGGCGAGTATGCGCCGGTGGGTGGCAGGCTTTACCCGGGTACTCCCCATGAAACAGTGATGCAGACCAACGTTTTCACCAGAAGGGGAACCGAGCGGATCATAAGAGCAGCCTTCGAGCACTGTGTCAAAAGAAACAAGAAGAACCTGGTGACCTCGGTTACCAAATCAAACGCGCAGGCTTTCGGCATGGTCTTCTGGGATGAGGTTTTCGAAGCGGTCGCGGCCGAATATCCCCAGATTCAGACCGAGTCGCTGCTGGTGGACCGGGTGGCCATGGACCTGGTGCGCTGGCCCGAGGCCTTCGACGTAATGGTGGCTTCCAACCTGTTTGCTGACATCATCTCCGATATCGCGGCGGTGGCCACAGGAAGCATGGGCCTGGCTGCCAGCGCAAATATCAATCCGGATGGAATATATCCCTCCATGTTCGAGTCGGTGCATGGGGCGGCCTTCGACATCGCCGGCCAGGGCATCGCCAATCCGCTGGCCACCATCTCGGCGGTGGGAATGATGCTGGACCATTTGGGTGAGCCGGAGTCGGCCCGGCGGGTAGAGTCGGCGGTGATGCGTAGCCTAGAGGAGCGCCGGGTTGTGACCGGGGACCTGGGCGGCAGCGCTTCCACGGCGCAGGTTGGCGACGAGGTGGTGCGATTGCTGGGCGAGGTGTGATGGGATGACCGTCTCGGGGACTACCTATCGCTCCTAGAGATACCAGGACTGGCGCCGTACTGGAGAGTATGGTTTTACCCGCCTTAATGATGGGTGGCTATACCTTCCGGAAACAGGTCAATATTGGCCTACGTCCTAGCGGCAAGCGGCACGTCATTGATGTGTTAGCCGAAGATGGCCAGGACAAGGCCTACCTCATCTCACTGAAATGGCAGCAAGTCTCAGGTACGGCTGAGCAAAAAGTCCCTTTCGAAGCCATATGCTTGGCAGAAGCGGTTAGGACCGAAGAAGATAAGTATCACAAGGCTTATTTGGTGTTGGGCGGAGATGGATGGTCCCTCCGCGACTTTTACCTAGGCGGTGGATTAGACAGCCATTTGAGTCACGGTGATCTGGTCAATTTCCGCTCTCTGGAATCCTTCATAGCCCTGGCCAATCAAGGCAGGCTCTGAACAGGGGATTCCCTTCGGTGGCCCATTCAAGATTGCTGCTATTTTCCGGGTGACTGTTGCACGGGCATGTGTTAGCATCGTCGCGGGTTTCGTGTTTCAAAACCGTGGGTGGAGGTTAGGTGTTGCAAGACCCAGACGTTAGATCTCTAGGGGATAGAGTTGCCTGGCAATCGGAAGATGGGCGCTCGAAATTATATGCTGCGGACGCACTGGCAACTCTGGAGGCATTACCGGAAAACAGCGTCGATTGCGTTTGGACCGACCCTCCTTACCTGCTGTCAAACGACGGAGTCACCTGTGTCGCGGGAAAGAGGGTCAGCGTTAACAAGGGCACTTGGGACCAGAGCCAGGGCATTGAGCAGGACCATGAATTTAATCGCGCGTGGCTGGGCGAGTGCCACCGTATTCTCAAACCGGAAGGCACCATCTGGGTAACCGGCACCTTCCATGTTTATTTGAGCGTTGGCATGGCCATGCTGCAGTTGGGCTTCCGTTTGCTCAACGACATTATTTGGGAAAAGCCTAATCCTCCCCCCAACCTGGGCTGCCGGTGTTTTACTCATGCCACGGAAACTATCCTCTGGGGCACCAAGGCACCCAAGGGAAGCAGTCACAAGTATACCTTTAACTACATTGAAATGCGGGAGGAAAACGGCGGCAAGCAGATGAAAAACGTCTGGCGCATGGCCGCGGCGGGAAAGGATGAGAAGTCTTTTGGCAAGCATCCGACACAGAAACCGGTAGCCCTGGTAGCCCGTTGCCTGCGGGCCAGTACCAACCCCGGAGACCTGATATTGGATCCCTTCGCCGGAACCTGCGCAACTGGGGTGGCTGCCGTCTCCCTAGGCCGATCCTTCATCGGCTGCGAGAACCAGCCCGAATTTGTGGAGATCGGCCGGAAACGGCTCGACTCGGCGGCCGGCACCCAGACCGATCGTGCTGCCCGGCAAGTCTGCGAGAAAGTTTCCGGGACCGTTTCCTAAGCTCCGACCTGAGCCTGCTTTAGGTTCATTTCGCATTGCTTTAGGCGGACCCCAAAACCACCTGTACGATGCGCTTCTCCAGTGTATGGGCCAGCTCACTGGCCAGCTCTAGCCGGTTCTGGTCCCCCACGCTGCCGACAAAGGCCACCCCTAAAATGCGTCCAACTTGAAAGTCGATTACGGTGGAGGACAGCAGCCCCGCCGCACTTCCCTGCAGCACCTTCAAGGCCACGGCTTCGTCATAAAAACCGGAGGTTTCCAGCCGTTGTACTGAAACCAGCTGCTGACCGTCTCCCACGCTATTGCCCACGTTGTCTTCGAAGTCCTTGATGAAGATGTCGTGCATCCATCCGGAGACGGCTTCGGGATTTTCAAACAGGTGGGCTACCGTGGCCCCTATAAAGTCGAAACCCTCGAACACCGGCATGTTGGCGGTGGGTCCAAACTCCCGCATGAAACCACCGAGGCGGCCCGCTTCCCGGAATCGCTCGGCGGTGCTTTCCGTGAACCCATGCTCAGCCATCATCTGGTTGTCCAGGACCCCTTCCCGCACCACCTGGTAACCCTGAAACTGAGCGGGCATGGTCTCTTTGTCCAACACCATGAATTCCAGGTCGGCCTGGGTAATCCGGAAGGTGGCACGATTCAACGCCAAGGTCGTCAATGTCTCCCCCTGTTAGCAGCCGTTATCCTGGGGTCCGGCAGGTGCGCCGGACCGCTAAACCAAAGCTAATGTTAGCGGACTTATCCGCAGACCATTGGGTAGGCGTGCAGACTTCGGGACATCTCAGCCGGCACCCAGCTGCCTCCGCTCCAGGTTTGCCCGTGGTCATGGCTGCTGAATACATTTCCGTCGTAATCGCAGCAGTAAACCTGGGATGGCGCCCATTTATCGATGGCGATCTGGAACATGCGCTTGGACACGGCCTCTCCCAGGTCCACCCGTTCCCAGGTCTCTCCGGTGTCCACGCTTCGGAATAAAGCGCCCGCTTCCTCGGTGCCCGCCGGAGCCCCCCCGCCGCCGGCCCCGGCAGCCAGGTATATAGTTTTGGGGTCGTCTGGAGCCACCAGCAACCCCCGGCAGTAGCTGCCGCCCGCAAACATCTCTTCCACCCGGACATGTTCCCAATACTGGCCACGGTTCCGGCTTCGGAACATGGCCACCTGGGTGATGATGAAAACCGTGCCGGGCGATGCCGAGCTGACCTGAACGCCATGCAGGTCCAAAGTATTGTTCCGGAGGTAAGGTCCGTCCAGAATTTGCTCCCAGGTCTCGCCGCCGTCCCGGCTGGCGATCAGGCCCCCAACCTCAATGGCTCCATACAGGTCCGCTGGATTGCCGGGGTCCACCGAAATGCCGATTACCCGTTTGCCCAAGGGCGGCATGTAGGTGGTTATGTGGGGGTATACCACTTGGTCGGTGTTCATCTTTTGCCAATGAGCGCCCCCGTCCTGAGAGCGGTAAACAGCGCAAGGCTCGTAGCCGGCGAACATGGTGTTGGAGTCTAGCGGATGGACCGCCAGCGACCAGACATCCCCGGCAGGGGCGTCCAGGGCTTCCCAATGCTCCCCTCTATCGTCACTCCGGTAGGGGCCGGCCTGGGTTCCGGCGAAGATCACCGCCGGGTTATCCGGATGGACCAGCAAAGACCTAACCTGCGGTTCGGGCGGCAGCCCCTGTGCAATGCTGCGCCACTCCTGGTCGCTGTCGGCTCGCCGGTACATTCCCCCTGGGCCAATGTTTTCACCCTCGCCCGCCAGTCCGATGTAAACGAAGGTTTCGTGTTCTTTGGTGGCCATCAGATTCCTCCTACATCCATATGGAGGGATTCTTGGTCTAATCCTCCCGGTTGTCAAGGGGCGAGACTTCCCCATCTGCCGAAGCTTTCGGGAATAAGCCCCGGGAATAAGTGTCTTCAGGGATTAGGCGTTGCGAGTAGGTCTCGCTGCTGTAAAGGGGATTTCGGCGGGCTAAAGGTTCCGGCTAAAGATTTTGGAAGCGAGCGTCCCGCCAATCCAGAGCAGCCTTCAGGCCTTCAGACTGGCGGATGGCGTTGAACTCTTCCTGCTCCGGCGTGGCGCTGGTGTCGAAGTGGGTCATCAACTCCAGGTTGTGCCGGATAGCTGACAGAAAACCCATTCCTTCCAAGGCTCGGTTGACGGCGACCTTGCTCATCTTTACCCCAACCTGAGAGAGCAAGGTAATCTTTTTAGCGACTCGCTCGCACTCCTCCATCAGTTGGTCGTGGGGAACTACCCGGCTGACCAAGCCGATTCGGGCTGCCTCATCAGCATCCACGGTATCGCCGGTCAACAGCAACTCCTTGGCCACGGCCAGGTTGACGCTGAAGGGGGTAATCAGAAACGGTGGGCCCAGTCCGGAGCGAATCTCCGGTTCTCCCATAATTGCCCGGTCGGAGGCGATTTTTATGTCGCAAACCTGAACCAATTCGCAGGCTCCGGCCAGGGCGTACCCGTTTACGGCGGCGATCACCGGCTTGGAAAGATTCCAGACCATCATGAAAGTATCGATATAACTGATCAGGAGGTTCCGCCACTCGTCGGCCTGCATCCCATGGGGGTCGGCGGCGCCGGGTTCTCGCTCCAGGTCAAACCCGGCGGAAAAGGCGCGGCCTGCGCCGGTTAGAATGGCGACGCGGATATCTGGGTCCGCCTCGATGACATCCAGCGCTTCCCGAAATTCGGACATCATGACGGCATTGAGGGCGTTCAGCTTTTCGGGCCGGTTCAGGGTTAGGTAGCAGATAGCGTCTTTCTTGACGTATTTCAGGCACTGGAATTCCACGGGCTGGCTCCTTGAAATAGTTTAATACAGCACAATCGGGCGGCCGGAGAAGTGGGCCTGCCAGACGTGAATATTAAGAATGCTAGGTGGCAACCGCTGTACCTGGTTTCAGTATACCGGGCGGCTTCCTTTAGGTCGAGGACAATTGGTGCCGAGCGAGCGAACCGCTATGCACTCCGCCTAGGATATTCCATTTCTATGTGAAAAGTGCCTATTTTGGGTTAGGTAGGGGCGCACCGCCGTGCGCCCCTATGGAATCACTCATCACGTATTAGTGGGAGGAACCCTAGCGTTCGGTTATCTCTATTTTTTCTATGATGACAGACTCTATAGGCCTGTCCCTATCGGTGGGGACTGTTGAGATGATGTCCGCCACATCTTGGCCCTCCACCACTTCGCCAAAAATCGTATGCTTATTGTTCAGTTGAGGGGTGGGTACAACTGTGATGAAAAACTGACTACCGTTAGTAGCGGCTCCCCTATTAGCCATAGCTAAGAAGCCAGCGCGGTCGAATACCAACGACGAGACAAACTCGTCTCCGAATTCGTAGCCGGGCCCTCCTCCCCCGGTGGCCGTAGGGTCTCCGCCTTGAATCATAAAGTTTGGAATCACCCGGTGGAAGATAATCCCGTCGTAATATCCTTCCCGGGCCAAGAAGACGAAGTTGTTGACTGTCTTAGGAGCCTCCGAAGCGAAGAGCTCCAAAGTGATGTCTCCCTTGTTAGTTCTAATGAGAGCCCGATAAGTGGCATTCGGGTCGATGGTCATCAGAGGAGCTAAGGCGTACTGCTTATAAGTGCGGCCATCCGGCAACCCTCTCACTTGGGGGGTCGGCGTGCTGACCGGGTCCGGTGTTGGCGTAGGCGCTATTTCAATCACCGGCGGTCCGGCCGGAACCGTGGGCGTCGCCGGCTCCGGTGGAGGTTGCATGACGCAGCCCGCCAGCAGCAGGGATACGATTAGCAGGCTAATTAAGCTGAGGGTTCTCATGGTTCTCCTTGGTATTTGGGGTAATTGCCAACTGTTTAAGCAGGTAGCACCCTGGCGTTGTATCCGAGGTTAACTGCCGGTTAGCAGCCAAGGAACCAGTGGTTGAGCACGGGTTTTGCGCTAACCAGGTTGCCAACTGTACCATTAGCACAAATTGGACTGAGGACTGGATCCGACCCGTTGGTGGTGGTCTCCAACCCTGAAACGACGCCTTGATAACTACCCTAAAATGCCACTCCGAGTCCTTCGGAGTGGCATGGGTCGTTTCGAGTTAGATTCCTAATACGGCCGGGTAATTTTGGCGATCTCTTTCAGTTTCTCCATGGAAAAGTTGGGGGACTGGCAGACGCTGATGGTCTTTTCCTCGTAGTCGGCGATGGTCTTGACCATGTCTGGAATCTGGTCGGCTATCTCGAAGGGAATAGAGGTCACCCCGTGTTTGTCTCCATGCAGCAGGTCGCCGGTGTGTACCGTCAATCCGCCCACCGTTACCGGAATGCCAATTTCCACCAACCTCACGTAGGCATGGGAGGCCGAGACTTCCTTGGCGAAAAACTGGAAACCCAAGGCCCCCACCTCGTCCAGGTCCCGAACTGTTCCGTCGGTGGCCACCCCAACCGCCCCCAGAGCCTTGTGGATGTTGGACTGGACTTCACCCCAATAGGCTCCCAAGGGAGGATTGTCGATGTCGTGCATTACGATGAATCTAGGTTCCGGCACCGAGGCTATCAGGTCCCACCAATCCTCTCGGGAAACCGTGTGGCCTTCGGGTTGCTTGGCGCAGATTACGGCGGTTACGGCGTACCCCACTGCCGGAGGCAAATCGGGCAGCACGCCTTTAATTTCCGGCAGCATGAAGCCCTCGTTCTTCGGCTTAACGTTGAACCCCTCTATGGCGTTGCAAACGCTGGGAGTGTCAATTCCCTTGAGCGCTTCTATGGTCTCTTTCTTGATTGTTTGGTACAAAGCTCCTCCTATTTTATGCGAGAGTGTTCTACAGCAGGCTCAATCAAAAATCCCGCTGGGATTAGACCAAGTTGGAGCAAGTTTTTCGCACCAGGACAATTTTCTTGGGTAATTGTCTTGCCAGACTGGCAACCGGTGACTGGAACGGCCCTGAGCATACCAGAAAGTGTCTCCTAAACCAAAGCCAAGGTGGGAACTACATTGGGCAGTGATGGCAAAGGCACGGCAGGTGTAAAGATCAAAGCATCGGCTCGGGCCTGTAACCGGGTTCGGCAGCGACGTTTCACTTCATCCTTACGGTGAGCTAGCCCG
>JAKZUA010000026.1:0-9815 GCA_047516825.1 Dehalococcoidia bacterium | reverse complement strand
CGGAGCAGCCCCATAAATAGAGGCTATCTGATAATTATGGTGGTAATCTTCGGACTGGTCACCATCATCAACCTGCCCCAGGCTGTTTTCGAGGGTTTCCGCTTTTACCTGCTGGAACCACTAGACGAGTTCAGGCGGGGGGTCCCCCCTGGCGGGAAGCTGGCCTTATCCATAGTTACTCTGCCCATATGGATCGTCTACCTGGTGGGGGCCATCAAAGCCGCCCGAGGGTCCGGCTAACTAATTGGCGGCGGCGCATCTCCTCCGTTGGTATTAAGACCGGGCAGAGTTAATTCGTTTTTAAGGCGCCAGGTGCAGCGGTAGCTGGCGAGAGTATCCTGGCCGCATAACTTCTGGCCCGGATGACTTCTGGCACCTCAGCCACTATAATAGCTTCTGGCTATCCAACCCCGCTGGTGGCGCTCCTTGGGAATGGGCGTTGGCTGTCCATTGCCAGACATCCGAATATCACAACCACCACGGACAGCAAACCCAACAGGAGGCGTTAAATGCATTTCGCCTATACGCCCGAACAAGAAGCCCTCAGCGAGGAGGTCAAGCAGTTCATAGTTGACAACATTACCCCGGAAATGCGGGAAGAGATGGAAGAATCGGGCATCCGCCGCCGGGGGCCGCAGGTTGATGAGCTCTACAAGAAGGTCTCCGAGAAGGGCTGGATTGGCATTAGCTGGCCCAAGGAGTATGGCGGGCAGGCCGGCAGCCGTATCGACCAATACATAGTGGAAGAGGAATTCGCCCGCATCGGTGTCACCGTGGGAGGCGCGGGCAGTGGCGCCCCAGCCATCCTGGCGGCAGGCACCGAGGAGCAGAAGAAGTATTTCCTACCGGGACTAATCAAGGGCGAGATAATATTTGCCCTGGGATTCACCGAGCCCCAGGCCGGAGCGGATTTAGCTGGATTGCAGTGCCGGGCAGTGCGGGATGGAGACGAGTACGTCATCAACGGCCAAAAGATGTTCACCACCGCTGCCCATTACGGTACCCACGTGTACTTGATGGCCAGGACCGACCGGGACGCGCCGAGACACCGGGGCATCTCCATCTTTCTGGTGCCGATAGAGACGGAAGGAATTACCGTGCGGCCGCTCTGGACCATCCAAAACGAGCCCACGGCGCCCCTGGGCACCACCTACGGCGACCGCCGAACCAACGAGGTTTTCTTCGAAAACGTTCGCATTCCGGCGTCCTGCATGCTGGGCGAGGAAAACATGGGCTGGTACGTGGGCGCCATGGGCCTGAACCTGGACCGGGTAGGGGCCAGCCGGTATTTAATATCGGTGAAGCGCGACGAGGATATCGTCAACTGGGTCAAGGAAAACGACCTGGATGGGTATTCTCTGGCCGAGGACCCGGCGGTTCGGGACCGCTTGGCGGAGTTGTGGATCGAGGCCCAGGTTTGCCGGCTGATGACCATGCGCAGCATGTCCCTGGTAGAGCACGGCGGCAGCTTCACCTACGAAGGCGCCGCCGAGAAGGTGTGGGCGCCCGAGCACGGCGTGCGAACCACCGAGACCATCGCCCAGATCCTCGGGCCTTACGCCCAGCTCTTGAACGGCTCGGAGGACGCTATTGAGGATGGGATATTCGCCCACAACCTGATGGGGGCCTTCCAATCCGGCATCAACCACGGCAGCGCCCAGGTGATGCGAGACCAAGTAGCCCGCCGGGGCCTGGGTATGCCCCGGGGCTAATCCAATCTTAGTTTGGTGCCCGGTTTGGTGTAATCAATGGATGTAATTCCCAACGAAGAAGAACAGATGGTGAAAAACCTGGCCCGGGAGTTTCTGGAGGCCGAATGCCCCCCCAGCCTGGCTAGGAACATGGAAAAGGACGAAAAGGGATTCCCTCCCGACCTGTGGCAAAAAATGGCCGGTCTGGGCTGGCTGGGCATGGGTCTGCCCGAGCAGTACGGAGGACAGGGCCTGCCCCTTACCTACCTGGGGCTGATTCTCGAAGAGGTTGGTCGAACCATTGCCCCAGTCCCCCTCCTCAGCACGGTGGTTCCGTCGCTGACGATAGCCCAGGATGGCACCTCGGAACAACGCCAGCAATTGCTGCCGCGAGTTAGCCAGGGGGACCTGATAATGACCTGGGCCGTGCAGGAGCAAGACCCCAGGCTGCTGCCCAAAACCGTTCATTTGGAAGCCCGGGCTCAGGGCGATGGCTACCTGCTTTCCGGGACCAAGATGTTCGTAGACAACTTTGTGGTTGCCGAAAAATGCCTGGTCGCGGCCCGTACTTCCCCCGCCGGCGAAGAGCATCAGGGCATCTCGCTGTTTCTGGTGGATACCGGCAGCCCGGGCATATCCGCCACCAGCCTCACCACCCTGGCCAAGGACAAGCAGAGCAAGGTAACCTTCGACCAGGTTTCGGTTCCCGGCTCCAACCTGGTGGGAGAATTGGACCAAGGCTGGCCGGTGGTTCAGCAGATGCTAGACCTGGCCACCGTCCTACTCTGCGCTCAAATGGTTGGGGCTACTCGAAAAGACGCCGAAATGGCCATCGAATACGCCAAGAACCGGGTTGCCTTCGGACGGCCCATCGCCGCGTTCCAGTCCATCCAGCACATGTGCGCCGACATGATACTGTGGGTGGACGGAGGCCAGCTGCTGACCTACGAGGCACTCTGGAGAATGGACCAGGGACTGCCGGCGTCGGTGGAGGTTTCCCAGGCGAAGGCCTTCTGCAACGACAAGTGCGTGGCGGCGGTCAGGATCTCCCAGACGATCCACGGCGGCATGGGTTTCATGATGGAGTTTGACATCCACCTGTGGTACCGCCGCGTCGCCGCGTGGTCCATGCGCCTGGGCACCAGCTTTGAGCATCGGGCGAAAATTTCCCGCGCTCTGCTGGACCAGCCGGGAAAGGTTCGCCTGGGCACGAGCATGGCGGCCGTTCCCTGATAGCTGATTAGGATAGGCGACTTCAAAATACGCCCCACAGGAGAGTGTTCCATGCCCAAGGACCCGGTTTGCGGCACCGAAATCAATGAGGAGGACGCCCGCTCCACCACTGGACAGACCATGCACGGCGCTTCCGAGGTGGACCCGCAGCAGGGCACCCGTATTTTCCACGACGGCTCTTGGTTTTACTTTTGCAGTCTGGATTGCCGCAGCAAGTTTTTGGCCAGCCCCCACACCTATCTGGAGCAATCGGGGACTTAAAACATTCTCTGAGCTAGATTTCACACCCCGATTTCACACCCCGATTTCACACCTCCGGGGCAAACCTGCCGAGAAAGTTGCCTGGGGTGTCAGACCGGGAAATCAGGAGGGATAGATGCACGTCGGACTGGTAATGGAATGCGACTACCGGCCAGGTAGAACCCAGGAGGAAGCCTTTGAAGAGGCCTTTTCCATAGCGGAAATGGCCGATGAGTTGGGTCTGGACGGGGTCTGGCTGGCGGAGAGACATTTTGCGGCCCCCCGGCAGCCCGGCGACCCCATGGGCGCGGGAATTCCCTCGGTGGTATCGGTTCCCCTGGTCATGGCCAGCGCCATCGCCGGCCGCACCAAACGGATACGGATCGCCACTGGCGTCAGTGTGCTGCCCCTCTGCCACCCGGTTCGTTTGGCTGAGGAGGCCGCCACCGTGGATCAGGTTAGCCGCGGGCGGTTGGATTTTGGGGTTGGCCGGAGCGGCTTTCCCCGCTCCTACGAAGGCTACGGCATCCCCTACGCCGAGAGCCGGGAGCGCTTTCAGGAGTCGCTGGACGTGATCCTCAAGGCCTGGACTCAAGAAAGGTTCTCCCACGAGGGGAAATACTTCAGCTTCAACGAGCTTTGCGTGGTCCCCAAACCCTTCCAGAAGCCGCATCCCCCCATTCGGGTTGCCGCCACCACCATGGATACCTTCCCGGTGGTGGGCAAGATGGGCTTCCCGGTGGTCACCGGACTGCGAGGCTTCGACGTGCCCCAGGTGGCCCGGCATTTGGCGCTGTATCGGGAAGCCCGCGAGGAGGCCGGCTTGGAGGGCAAGGGTGACGTTTATCTGCGAATTCCAATATACGTGGCCGAAACCGACGAGCTGGGCCAGAATGAGCCCAAGGAGAGTACCTTCAATTCCTACCGCCGATTGGCCGAGAACTTTGCCCGAACAGCCTCAGCGGCGGGCACCACAGCATCCGAAGAGAGGACGGAGCGGGCGGAGCGGCTGAGAGAGGTCACCTACGAAGAGCTGCTGGAGGACCGCCTGGCCTACGGGAGCCCTGATACGGTGGTCAGCAAGCTGAAACACCTGGCCGAGGAATTCCAGCTGGATGGCGTCATCATGGAGCCCAACGTAGGCGGTGGGGTTTCGGCGGACCGAATGCTCAACTCCATCCGACTCTACGCCGAGGAAGTTGCCCCCAGGCTCAGGTGAGTCATTACCGGCACCCCTTGGTAAAGCTCAAGACCCTCTTGGCTGGTACCAGCCAAGAGGGTCTTTCATACTTTAGGAATGGTTTGCCCGGGCTGGGTTATGGTCCTAAACTCAGCCCGGCTTGCCGCTGCCTAATGTATCCGCAAATTCGGAAGCTACCTCGCCTAATTTATTGGCCCAATGGGGACTCGAGCCGGAGCCTACCCCAGAGCTTTCAAAAGTTGTGTTGAACGCCACGTCTTTTCGCCGCCGGCTGGCCCATTCATTGCCCTTTTATTACGGGTGGGTAATCGCCGCCGACACCGTAACCGTCAGCCTCACCGCCCGTACGGTGATGGCCGTAGCGACCCTGTCTGTCTTCGTGGTGCCCATGACCCAGGAGCTGGATTGGTCCGTAGGCCTGCTCTCCGGCGCGGTCAGCCTGGGAGGCCTCTGCGCGGTGGTGATCTCTCCGCTGGTGGGACGCTGGATCGACCGCTACGGGACGGGAGCGCTGATCGCCGGGTCCTCGCTACTTACTGGGGTTTTCGCCATCGGGCTGGCGCTAATCTCAACCCCCTGGGCCTTTTATTCCCTATACATACCCGGCCGCGTGATATTCACCGGCCCACTGGAGCTGGGACTGCCTGTCGCCATCAGCAACTGGTTTGTCCGCCGTCGCCCCCTGGGACTGGCGGTAGATACGGTCGCCAAGGGCGCCGGGCTCGCCATCATACCTGTGACGGCCCAGCTGATAATAGGAGAGTGGGGCTGGCGCGCTGCCTGGACGGTCTTGGGAATTCTCACCCTGGCGGTGGGGATTTTCCCTTCGTTGTTGCTGATGGCGCGCCGGCCCGAGGACATGGACCTAGAGGCCGATCCCCTTCCCAGGACAACGGCCCGAGTAGAAGCCAAAGAAGGAGCCGCCGAAGGAACTGTAAGCGAAGCCGCCGGGGACGGGCCTGATATTGGGTCGGATGCCACTCCTATAGCCGATCTGGAAGCCAACTTTACCGTTGGCCAGGCTCTACGAACCAGGTCCTTCTGGCTTCTATCCACCTTTGCCGCCGCCGGATTCATGGTACAGGGCGGCGTCAGCCTCCACCAGGTGGCCCACTACATAAATCAGGGCATACCCGGACCGCTGGCCGCGCTGAGCGCCGGAACCTATGCCGCCGCCCAGATAGCTGGAGGACTATTCTGGGGATTTATGGGACGGCGACTACCAGTCAGATTTTTACTGTCCTTGGCGGCCTTGCTGGTCGGTGTCGCCGTCCTGAGCACCATCGTGAGTTCCACGCCGCCGGCAATGCTGGCATCGGCGGCGTTGGTTGGGTTTGGCGTCGGTGGGCTCCACCTGCTGGTGAGACTGGCCTGGGCCGACTATTACGGTAGGCAGCATCTGGGCAGCATCCGCGGGCTGACGTTGTCCGCTCAAATCGGTGGACAGGCCCTGGGTCCGGTTGTGGCCGGATTTTTGTTTGACGCCACTGATAGCTATCGGGCACCCTTCCTGGTGTTCGCGCTTGCCGTTTGGTCCGGAGGGTTGCTGGTCTTGGCGGCAAAACCTCCCCAGCTGCCAGCGGAGGCGCTGCCTGACTGACCCAAAGGGCTAAACCACAGGACGGGAGTGTCGATCACCAGGTCTTCACTACTTTCTGGAATTGTCGCCGTCGGGCTGTCTCCAACTGTCACTATATAGGGACCAATCAGGTCTTACTTCAGGTTTAGTAATCCCACGACACTGCTCCCGCTGCCCCGGCCTACGGCTGGGGCAAGCTTTTTACTTAAGGAGGTTTCCGATGAGGAACCTGACAGTACTTGGGGCGGTGGCGGTTGTCGCAGTGCTGGTAGCAACGGTTGCCCTGGGACACGGGCAGCCAGCGAGTGCTGCCATCACTGGCAACAGCGTCGCTGGAACGGTTTGGACCGTCACTAGCGATGGCGCTAGCGACTCGATCAGAATCACCTGCTCCGGCGGCAATGTTAAGGCAAACGGGGCAGATCCGACCACAGGCCCAAAGCTTTGCTCCGTCATCACCGGGATTGTGGTCAACGGAGCCGGAGGACAAGATACCATCAATCTCAGCTCTGTCACTGTGGCAGCCTTCAGTGGTCTCCTTGGGGTCATCCTCAATGGAAATGATGGCAACGATACCATCACTGGCAGCGCCGTGGACGACGTGATAAACGGCGGCTGGCGGTAGAGACAACCTCAACAGCGGCGAGGGCGACGACGATCTCTTTGGGGGTCCTGGCGACGACAAGCTGGTCGCCGGTGACGGCCAAGACGACCTCGACGGCGGCGGTGACAACGACAACTGCAACGGAGGCGGCGGAGAGACGGATATCGATACCGAAACTGATTGTGAAAAGGTGACCAACGTTCCCTGACGCACGAAGGCACTGCCAGCAACGGGGCGGGGCTCAGTTGAGTCCCGCCCTTTTTCATTGGCCGCCTCGGTCCAACTGCCGTTGGACCCAAAGTCCCCTTCCTCCTGAGACGTAGGCGGGTCTGGATCCTGTCGGCCCAATTCCGATTCAAGCATCCTATTCCAGCACTGCAGGGCGGGTCGGATCGACCTCCCCAAAGCCATCGTTGCCGAGCAAGGGTACGAAGCGACAGGTCCCCAGCCAATGGATGGATAATCCCTCATCGGTGCGCCGGGCCTGAGTTAATTCCTGGCAATCCAGGGACCCGATGGGAATGACCAACCGCCCGCTCATGGCCAGCTGGGAAGTTAGTGAGGGAGGAAGGTTGGGAGCGGCGGCGGTAACTATGATGGCATCAAATGGGCCGCGAGGGGGGCCATGCTGGGGAGCTCCCAGGGTTTCACCAGCCAACTCTACAGTGACGTTGCTACGCCCCAGGGTTTGAAGCAGCGCCCGGGCCCTCTCGGCTAAGACGGGGACTCTCTCTATAGAAAACAAGTGGCCGTTCGGGAGCATAAGGGACAGTATCGCCGCCTGGTAGCCACTGCCCGTGCCGATTTCCAGCACCCTTTCATTACCTTGCAACTCCAGAGCCTGGGTCATCATGGCTACGATATACGGCTGGGATATGGTTTGGCCTTCGCCGATACTAAGGGCGACGTCCTGATAGGCCAAATGCTGGCTCTCCGCCGGGACGAAAAGCTCCCTCGGCACCGCCGCCATGGACTGCAATACGGCGCCAGAAGCTATTTGGCAACCCAGGCTCTTGAGGAGTTTTTTCTTGGCTCGAGCGAGTTCCATTCCGGCTTTTACCGTCTCTTGATGAGGGTGAAAATCTTCCCGCGGACCCTTCCCTGAATTGCGCTGAAAGGCTAACTTCCAGATCATATCACGCCTTCGCTTTTGGGGCGTTATAGGGGGATTTACTCAAAGGACGGCCCGCTCAGAGAATTCCAGTTGAATGGATAGGAGCGGGAAGTTATAATCGCTTCAATCTTAGGCAGGACAACCTAGGTTTCAATTTAATGGGAGGATTTTATGGCCAAGATCAGACATATAGCATTGACCACGGAAAATCCGGGGGAAGTGGCGGAGTTCTATAAAGCGGCCTTTGATTTGGAGGAAATTCGTCGCAGCGACAACGGCGCAGTCTTCCTCAGCGATGGCTACATTAACCTGGCCATCCTCAATTGGAAAACGGAGAAGGACGCCGACGTGGGACCGGATGGCCCCAACTACAACGGGATTCACCACCTGGGCTTTCAGGTAGATGACCTGGATCAGGCTTGCGAACAGCTCAACCAGGTAAAAGGCCAGCAGCTTAACTCCAGGGAAGGTCTGGATGCTGCTATGGCGACGGGAGGAGCAGCCAACTTCGAGATGAAATGGGCCGGCCCCAACGGGGTGATTATCGACATCTCCCACACCGGCTGGGCTACATCGTAAGGTTTTTGCTTAAAGAGTAGGTTTAAAAATCCTGGCGCATTGTCCGCGCTGCAATAGAGAAATACGCATCCTGGTATGGCCTGATAATAGCCCCTTCTCCCTTGATGGGAGAAGGTTGGGCTTGGGCTTCCTCTCCCACAAGGTGAGAGGAAGCCCAAGCCCAACCTGGGATGACCCCTTGAGCCCGGTAGTCAACGAACTCTTTAACCCTACTCCAAAACCCTGGATCAGGTGGGAGAGAAAGCCCTATCTCCGAGGCAAGCTGTCAGTCAATTACTCGATCCGCTGCAGGTAGATATTGGTAACTACCTGCTCCAGCTCGTTTTCGATGTAATCCTCGTCCAGCTCCACCTCCATCGTCCACTGGAGGTTGGGATTTGACGAGTGGGAGAAGACCAGCACGAAGGTGGTGTATTCCTCGCCGCCCTGGTTCGGCGTAACAACAGTGGTATCTAGCTCCACCTCCAGGTTCGGGTCCAGGCCGGGCAGAAAGGTCCCAATTTTCTCCACGGCTTTATGATACCAATCGTATGGTCTCATACCTGCTCTCCACTTTCGCCGCGATTCAATGAACTATTTGGAGCCACTGTCCGCCGGAGTTCCCAAATTGCCCAGCCCCGGACCGCAAGCACTAAGCCCGGGGATTCTCGCCATCCCGGCGCCTTTTTTGCCGCGCTGCTGAGGAAAGCTTCCTTTTTCGCAGCCTCAGGCTCTGGGGAGTTACCTCCACCAACTCATCAGAGGATATGAAATCCAGGGATTCATCCAAGCTCAAGTTGACCATGGGGCTAAGCCGCTTGGCGATGTCGGCGGTGGAGGAACGCATGTTGGTCAGCTTTTTTTCTTTGCAGACATTGATGCCGATGTCTCCATCTCGGGGATGCATTCCCACGATCATCCCTTCGTACACCGAGGTCCCCGGTTCCACAAAGGTGCTGCCCCTTCCCTGAGCGTTCAGGAGCCCGTAAGTAACCGCCACCCCCTTTTCCGTGGCCACCAGGACCCCGCCCAGGTCCGACTTTACCTCCCCTGTCATCGGCTGGTAGTCAAGAAATACACTGTTGTCTTCTCCGTTCCCCCGGGTGATGCGCAGAAAGAAGGACCGGAATCCGATCAGTCCCCTGGTGGGGATGCGGTACTCCAGGCGCACATTTCCGGCGCCGTCGTTGCGCATGTCGACTAGCTGGGCCAGACGACCGGAGAGGTTTTCCGTCAAAGGACCGATAAACTCCTCCCGGGTGTCTATGGTCAGCAGCTCATAAGGCTCATGGACCTTCCCATTGATGACCCTGGTCACCGGTTCCGGCTTGGAAACCTGAAACTCGTACCCCTCCCGTCTCATCGTCTCGACCAGTATGGCCAGGTGCAATTCTCCCCGTCCCGAAACCAGGAACTCGTCCGGCGTGGAGGTCGGCTCTACCCGCAGGCTGACGTTGGTTCTTAGCTCCTTGAGCAGCCTTTCGTGGAGGTTACGTGAGGTGCAAAGAGGCCCTTCTCGCCCCATGAACGGCGAGGTGTTTACCCCAAAGGTCATCTTGACCGTGGGCTCCTCTATGTCTATGGAAGGCAAGGCC
>JAKZUA010000025.1:0-3749 GCA_047516825.1 Dehalococcoidia bacterium | reverse complement strand
GAGCGAAGGACCGGAGCTTCTGCGCGCCTTCTGGCGCGCCATGCGCGACGTATCAGTTCTCGACCCCACCTGCGGGTCCGGCGCTTTCCTGTTCGCTGCCCTGAATATCCTCGAACCCCTCTACACTGCCTGCCTGGAGGGGATGCGCGGCTTCCTGGACGATGCCGAAAGGTCCGAGCGCACCCGCAGCCCCAGGCATCTTGAGGACTTCCGCAAGGTACTGGACGAAGCGGAAGGTCATCCCAGCGAGCGTTACTTCATCCTCAAGTCCATCGTTCTCAACAATCTGTACGGCGTGGACATCATGGAGGAGGCTGTCGAGATCTGTAAGCTGCGCCTCTTCCTCAAGCTGGTGGCCCAATTGGAGAGCTACGACCAGATTGAGCCGCTGCCCGACATCGACTTCAATATCCGCGCCGGCAACACCCTGGTGGGCTTTACCTCCTTGGACACCGTGCGCCGGGCCATGACCATTACCCCCGGCGGCCAGTACCGGGCGCTGGACGCGGATCAGCAACTGACTCTGGAGTGCATCGAAGCCGACGCCAGGGAATCCAGCCGCCTTTTCGACCACTTCCGCCAGCACCAGATAATCCCGGGCGACGAACTGGCCTCCATCCTCAAAGAACAAATCAAAACCGGCCTAGCTAGCCTGAAGGCCCAACTGGACGGCTATCTAGCGGCCGAGTACGGTGTTGACCCCGCCGACGGCGCCGCATACGCCGCCTGGCAAAGCGGCCACCGCCCCTTCCACTGGTTCGTAGAGTTCCACGGAGCAATGAGCCTTGGGGGGTTCGACGTGGTGGTCGGCAACCCGCCGTATGTGGAATACAACAAGGTTCGCAAAGAGTATCAGGTCAAAAATTTCGTAACGGAACGATGCGGCAACCTGTACGCTTTCATTATGGAGCAATCTGGAAATCTGTTGCGTGACAGTGGCCGGTACGGGATGATTGTGCCAGCCGGAATACTTGGACTAAGTGAGACAAAAACGCTTCGTGAGGTATTGTTCGGTCGCTTTCCCACCGCATTCTGTAGCACGTATGCAATTCGCCCGTCCAAACTTTTTGATGGCGTTGACCAACGGCTCTGTATCGTTTTGGCCAATGGAGAATCAAACAACAATGGTATCAAAACCACACGCTATCACCATTGGAACTCCGAAGAGAGGGAGTTTTTGTTTCAGTTGCTACAGTACTCTGAATCCTTCGAACACAGCCGCCTTCATCGCATTCCGCAATTAGGCTCTTCCAAAGCTCGTGCTGCGTTAGATTCCATAGAACATATGGCTGATAGTGTAGTGAAATCATACTACGCACATAAAGAACGAGGTGTTTTGTTGCACTACCATCGAAGTCCGCGCTACTGGATTCGAGCAATGGACTTTGAACAATACTTTCAGAGTGCTACTCGAACGCGGTCAGTCCATCATTTTAGAGATTTGTACTTTCAAGACACCAAGTCGGCAAAATCCATTGGCGCACTGATTAACAGTTCGCTATTTTTCTTCTGGTTCATCACTGTCGGCAATGGCCGAAATATCACAGGTGCAGATGTAGGGGAATTTCCGTTTGGCAGCTTGCGAAATCAAGACGACTACACCCAATTGTTTGATGAATTGATGACGGACTACAAAAAGCATTCCATTGTCCGCCACCGACAAGATTCTGAATTTCAAGAATTTCGGCCGAGCGAGTCAAAACCGATCATAGACGAAATTGACCGGGTGCTGGCGGGGCATTACGGTTTTACGGACGAGGAACTGGACTTCATCATCAACTACGACATCAAGTACCGCATGAGCCGGGAGGCGTTGTAAGCGGTGGCGCCACAGACCCCGCCCAAGAACCCCAGGCCAGAGCCCTGCACCCGTATCGCCGCCTGGTGCTGCCCCAGCGCCAGGGAGGTTGTGCCTATTTTGCTCGGCAGGACATGACTCGTCCTGCCGTGGAGCCGCTGAGCCTCCAGGAAGTCTCCCAGGGCTTCCGGGTACATTCCGCGATCGAAGGCCCGTTGGGCTTTCTCGATGGCCGTCAGGGCATCCCCGGAGAACTGCTCCTTCACGCCTGCTTCCCTGAACAATTCCGGAGCGAAGGTCGGTGTCGGCTTCATCGCACGTGGGCTGGCCGGTTTGGGCTCGGGGGTAAGGGTCGGGTACGGCGTGTAGGTCGGCCCGGTAGGTATCCGGAGGAATGAGTCCGTGGAATATGGAATATTCGGAGATAACCACGTCCTGACCCAAGTGCTTTCCCCACACCACCAGCGAGTAAACCCCATTGCCGTGCAGGTCTAATATCTGGCCGATATCAGCCCGGACCGCAAACTCTGCGCCACCGGCCACCCACCGGGATGCGGTGATCCAGGGAACCGTGATTGTTGCGTCTCGCTGGGACTGACTAGCGGCATAGGCCTGTTTCCACAACTGGTGAGCATCTTCGGGAGACCGGGGCGCCGGGGAATTCCGCGGCACGTCGTACGGACTGGGGCAGGGATCATGGATGGTCGTGAAGCGGTCGGTGGTCCAGTTATAACCTCCGGAAAGAGGCTCCCGCAGCGAGGCCACCTGCACCCCGCTGTCGTAGCAATAAGTCCTGGCCACCTGCCCCAGTGTACTACGGCCGGGGGCTTACGCCCCCATTCAGCTACGAATGTCCCTCCTATTGCCGCTGGTTACCACACCCTTTACCACTCTGGTATCAGTTACAGACATTCCTCTATTGCTGTAATCTCTCCATAAAGCCGGTTATACGGCTTATCTCGAGCGGTTGTCCGTCTGGTGGCGCATGGCGGTCTGAAGAGAGAGGCGGTGATGGAAGACCTATCGCCGCCTCTGCGGTGATCCGGACTGAAGGTTTAGCTCACCACTTCAGCGCCTCCCCGGCGACCTGGCCTTGCCCTGGCTGCAGCGCTGACCCCGCTTTCGTTCGCCTCTTGGGGCTGTTCCACCGTCTCTTTCAGGCGAGCGCCTCCGCCGGCAGGTCGATTTCCTGCCGGCGGAGGCCCGCCAGAGGGCTGTCTCCCGGTAGCGGGAGCGCGTAGCAGATGATTGCTGTCTTGGTGTAGACCTGTATCTCGGCGACGATTGTGCCCAGGAAGTCCCTGCTCTCCCGGGTGCTGTCCGCCGCCAGGACCACTTCCCCGGCATCAGCACCGCCGCCGGGTGATACTGACGAGAGAACCCAGCCTGGGCCGGGATCAGCGTGAGGGGCGCGAGGCGCTCCCAGCAAATAGACAAGCACAGGGCCCAACGAGCCGGCGGACGCCAACGCCACAGGCATCACCTCCACCCACTTGACCTCACCCCACGCGCACCGGAATCGCAGGGAAACCGGAGGCGGAACCATCCCGACCGTGGCGTAGCGCAGACATGCGCAGCCCCTATGGAGTGAAGCAAGAACAGCGGACGCAGCGGTCCAGACCACGGACCACGGAAGCATGAGAACAAGGTGTCCCGGTACACCCGGGGCGAGGTTACACGGGAGGAGCTGAAGGGGATGGGATAGTCCCTGCTTCCAGTCCTGCACTGAATTGGCGCCCATCACATCGAGCAGTTAGGTCAGGCGATTAAACTTCTCGCCAGCACTGACCTAAATGCAATTGGAGGTTCCTAACTCTCTGGTGTAGCAGGTCCGCCATTTAATTTCCTGCGAAGGTGAGCATTCTGTTCAACCAATGATCCGATTGACGAGTGGTCAAATCCGATGAGGCTCAACAGATGGAGTTGAAGTAGAGCTTCCATTTCCCTGCAC
>JAKZUA010000024.1:0-8019 GCA_047516825.1 Dehalococcoidia bacterium | reverse complement strand
CGAAACCTGGTCATCAGCTTGGTACGCCGGGCTGGGCATTCCAACGTAGCCGCTGCCCTACGCCGCCACAATGCCCATCTCAGCGAAGCTTTCGACATGATGGGCTTTTCCTACCAGGCAGGAGAATGAAAAGGCCCTGAGTTTAGGGCTCCAGCCTTGCTTCTGGAAGAGGGTTTGTGGGACAGGCTCAAAGAGTGCTGGATATAGGCTGCGGACCGGGGAGCCTGGATCGGTGGTTGGCTCACCATACCAGCAAATCGAATCCCATCGTCGGAGTTGATCCCAGCACTTATCTGCTTCGAGAAGCTGCGGCAATGGTAAGCAGTGAAGGGTTAGACGACATTATTCGGTTTCAGGAGTCCGGCGGAGAGTCCCTGCCTTTTCCAGACAACAGCTTCGATGTAGCTATGTCCTTCACCGTTATCCAATACCCCGATGCCGACCGGATGCTGAAAGAAATGATGCGGGTGACCGGACCCGGAGGTAGGGTGGCAGTCCTGGCACGGGGTGATGACCGGCCCAACCTGATAAACGTGCCACTTAGAGCTGAGTTAAAGTCCAAAATCGAGAGTGGGCGTACTCAGCGACGTAATGAGCTGGGTTGCAACGACGCCAGCCTGTACCGGCGCTTCCACCAGGCCGGGCTGACCAAAGTGAAGATGTTTCCCCAGCTGGCGGTTTTCACCCCAGCTACCGATGGTCCCCGGTTAGACGACGTGCAAGACAGGTTCCTCCACGTTCTCGATGCGGAGGAGTTGGAAGAGTTCAGGGTTGCCTTGGACCAGGCGCTGGGTGACGGGAGCTTCTTCGTAGCAGAGTGGTTCCACTGCGCGGTGGGGACCAATCCCGGCTAATCGGCCAACAGTGGGGCGACTGATTCTTTTCCCCGGAACCTATTTCCCCGGAACCTATTTCGTGGAGACCAACCCGTTTCGGGTGGCATAAGCGCGGCCTTCGCCCTACATGGCACCGAGTTTATGGGCGGCGGCGACATCCTCTGTAAGGTTACTGCGACTAATCGTCATCAAACAATCTGGGAAATGTTGAATCCCCACGCTTCAAAAAGGAGGCCACTCATTAAAAGGGGGTCCTTTTTACTGAGAATTGCCTAATCTGGCTCAGGTGTGGGCATCTCGTCCGCTGGCAGCCTGACAGCAAGTTCCTCAGTGATACCAAAATCCTCGACCAGCGATTGGGTTCGCTCCTCGTCGGATAATGTGGTGCGGCTCAAATGCCCATCGGAATCGATGCCCACCCTTTCACCGAAAGCAATAGTTGTGATGTTGCTCGGCTGATTGAGGCGAACGTACAGGGAAGAATTAAATCTGCTAAAGGTGCGCGTTCGCTCATGGTATTGATTGAAGTCGGCCATGGGGACGTCTATTCTCTCGATACGACACCAAATGCCCTCCGGGCGGTGGGCGGAATGCCAAAACACTTGCCAGCAGGATTCCCGATGTTCGACGCGTATTCGCTCCGCCGGATGACGAGGCTCTAAGGTGACCCCTTCTTCCACCGGCACCGGTTTCTCGGTCAACATGGAACCATCTACCAAATACCGACGGTTATCCAGGGTTGCAATCACCGTTCCGTGAGTGGGGCCGACGGCATCCGGCGAAGTCAGCATGGTTCCGGCACATCTCACCACATCGAACCCTAGCCCGGCCAACAAATCGTGCATGGCATGACTGTTCGCCCAGCAGGTACCGCCGGTGCCGTAGGTTAGCCACTTTTGGAAAAAGTCGGCGGAATCATGACCGGGGACCGCCCCTTCCCCGGTGCCGGTATAGAATAGCCGCTTTTGAATGTTGTCAAAGGGCACCGACCGGCACCAGCGACCGTATACTGCCAAGAGGCCATCAAAATCAATGTTTGGTCGACGAGAGAAGCCCATCCTCTGGAGTACCTGTTCAACAAGATCGGAATTCATCATTCTGTAGTACCCGCCCATCTGCCACCTATTGGGTGACCTCGGAGCAGTTTTTGGCGAAGGGCCAAAGGTCCCAAAATCCCGGCTCCCTTGGCTTCTCGATTGGTCGTGGCCTCATCAATTCAGGCTGTCACTTCCTGATCCAGGGCTACTTGCTTCGAATCAAGTAAGGGGAAGACCGGGGTAACCAGGGATACCCATGGCCTTACCCTATAAATACAATCCCCCCTCGGCGCGCTGGCAGAAATGCGGCGCCAAGGGGCGATGATTGGATACTCTAGCATAGGCAGGGCGTTTACAATCGGCCCCCATCCCACCGGCCCAGGAAATAAGGGGATAGTTTGCGGTAGATTTGGATGCGGTTGCGCTGAGAGTCCACTATAAAGAGCCGGTCCTGATCATCGACCATTACTCCTATGGGCCCCCTTAGAAACTTCTCCCGTTCCAAGCCCTGGGCGATCTCCCGCTGCAACCGCATTTCCGGGTTGGCGTCCAGTTTCGTCTCTCCCCATTTGGATAAGGTGGCATCACCGATTATGGTAGTGATGAACCTGGCCTGACTATCAAACACCTGCACCCGGTCGTTGTCCCAGTCAGCCACATAGATCAGTCCTTCTTTATCCACGGCCACATCGGTGGGGCGGTTGAACTCCCCCTCACCCTTTCCGGTAGTTCCGAACTTCATCAGGAACTGACCGTCTGCGGTGAACTTCTGGATTCGGTCATTGCGCCAGTCGGCCAAGTAAACATCGCCTTCGCTGTCGATCTCGATACCCCATGGCATGTCCAACTCGCCGTCGCCACTGCCCTGGTGGCCCCACTGGCGCAGGAATTGCCCGTCTTTGGTGTACTTCTGGATACGGTGGTTTCCGGTGTCAACTACAAAAAGGTTGTCTTCACTATCGAAGGTGATTCCCGAGGGTTGGTCGAACTGGCCCTCACCGCTGCCCCGGGTCCCAAAGGCGCCAACCCAATCTCCATCCTTGGTGAAGATGGCGATGCGGTTAAGCCATTCATCGGACACGTACAGGTTTTCTTCCTTGTCCAGGGCGATTGACGTGGGCCAAACCAGGGAGCCTGGGGAGGTGTTCTCCCCGGTGTCCATCAATTCCCCCCCCAAGCGGCCACCATTACCGATCTCCCCGATGTAATCTTCGCCAACGGTGCATACGGTAATACGCTTTGAATCGGCGCGATAATCGTAGCTGCGGCTCACTACATACATCACGTCATCCGCACCGCGGGCCAGAGCCACCGGGTTTTTGAACCCTGTGCCAGCTTCCTCACCTCGGCCTATGGTGTGGCTATAACGAAATGTTGCGCCCTGAACTTGAGTAGTCATTCTTCCCCCGCTTCCTCCGATTCAGCATCTCAGGCCCCGCCCTGAGAAAGGTCCATGGTCTTTTGACATCCCGGAGGGCGGCCCTTGCCGGTACCCTGATACTAACTGAAGCTAAAGTCCTGCTTCTAAGCGCTGGCCAACTAGGTGAATTGGTACTCCTGGGTGGAGACGATCAGCTGGAGCATCTGCCCCACCGACTGGGCGAACTCCGCCGAACCGGTGTCCAACGTAGCGCTGGTTTGAGCATGATTCAGCAGTAACGTACGGGTCTCCTCCATAAGGTCATAACCGCCCAGCATCTCCAGGCATCCATCAACCAGGCGTTGGGCGGAGATGATGGGACCTTCAGCAGCCAGGCGGTCGATTATGGAAAGGATGCCGGGGGCATCGATGCGTCCCATCTCACCGGCGGCAAAGTTGACTCTCTCCACCAGAGTCCCGCTGTCGATCCACTCCTTACCGGTGTGCCATCCCTCCACCGTGGGAGGGTTCATGAGGTCCTGGCCCATATATCGTATCTCCAGGGCTGGATCATAGATGTGGGGTCTGGGCTTGGTGAAATCTCCCAGCAAGCGCAGGGTGCCGCAGACTACCTCAGAGGGACTCTTCACCTTGGCGAAGCGGGCGTTCTTGAAGAAGTCGGAGTTAAACAGCAACCGCAGCATGGAGCGGATTTCGTATCCAGATCGGAAATACTCATCCTCCAGCGCCTGGATAGCCTCCGCGTCGCGGGGTGGAGTGGTCTGCCAGGCCGGCACCTGAGGTTCATCGGCAACAAAGAAATTGTACAGGTGCCTGGATATGAACCGGGCAGTGGCAGGCTGCTTGGCGATGATCTGAATGATATCCTGACCGTTCAGGTTCCCGGTCTCGCCGAGGAAAGTCTTTTCGTCGTCGATATGGTCGAATTGGTTATAGAGGAACTGGTTGTCGTAGCGACCATAGGGGTACCTGGGCATCCCGTTGGCGACGGTCCAGCCGGTGAAGGCCTGGGCGCAGGCTTGCACATCCTGCTCGGCGTAGTTCGCATGACCGTCCATGCCCACGCCCATGGAGAAGAGCTCCAAGAGTTCCCGGCCCCAGTTCTCGTTTACGGCGTCTTTATGGCTCAGCTGGTTGTCCAAATAGTAGAGCATGGCCGGGTCGCTAGCCAGATCCATCAATAGATCGGAGAAACTGTCCAAGCCCCGGACCCGAAACTTGTTCAGCTGGGTCAGGATGTTTTGGGGAGCCATGCACTTGGAGTCGCCAACGCAGAAGACGCTGTGCCAGAACAGGCACATCTTCTCTTCCAACTGTCGCGGAGAGTTGACCATCCGGTAGGTCCAGCACCCCTGGTTGGCCGCCAGGTATCCCATATCCCTCCACCCCATGTACCGTTGCATCACATCCATTTGCAGGTCCGGCTGGTCTTCGGGATGTAGTAACTCTTCCACAGTGGTCTCATACCCTAGGGCGGCGCGCCGCTCCAGTTCCCCATACGAGGCGCCGAACCCGGCGCGCCGCATCAGGTGAGCCATTAACGCAATATCGGTCCCGGCCATGCCTGTCCTCTCCCGTTACCACAGTTGTGGGTTGCCAGTGCTTTCGCGCCGGCAACCCACAACTTGTCCTGACTTACCGCTAGCTGGGGTTGTCTTTATTGCGGGGTTACCGGCGGCGTAATTTTGGCACCCATTCTGATAGCCTTGCCCCCGAACTCGGCTCCCTTAGGCAGGGTCTAATCCTTCGAGATAAAGTCCATTTTTTCGAAGCTGCCGTTGACGATGGGCTTGGAGTCCAGGTCCAGCCAATCTTCCAGGAGGGTGGCGTACAGTCCGCGGAAGTCATTGTTGAATTGCAGGTTACCATCCAACAGTTTATCCGCCTCCAGGGAAGGATATTCCCCATACAGCCCGCCCTTCACGGCGTCGCCGATAACGAAAGCAGCCCCACCGGAGCCATGATCGGTCCCGGAGCCATTATCGTGTACCCTTCTACCGAACTCGGTAAACACCAGGATTAGCACATTGTCACTGGTGTTCTGCTGCTTCAAGTCATCGTAGAAGTCGTTGATGGTCCGAGACACGTTAACGCACAGACCGGCGTGGGCCGAATTCTGGGTGGCGTGGGTGTCGAAGCTGTTGTAAGGCGCTGTTGTGTAGAGGATCCTGGTCCCCAGGTTGGCACAATGCACCTGGGCTATGTTCCTCATGTACTGGGACATGGAGCTATCGCCATATTCCACCGTAGATGAGTACTTGGCGGGGGCAGTAGCCAGAATGTCTGCCCCGTTCAGGGCATCCATTCCTGTCTGGGAAAGGTAATCCACCACCGGGCCATGCCCCATGGCCGGGGAGTACATGCGGGAGAAAATGTCCAGCGCCTGCGCCCGCTCTTTCTCCACCTCAATACTGGTCAGCACACCATAAGTCTCCAGGTTGCCCACCGAAGCTACCGGCACCCCAGGTGCGGCCATTGCCCTGGGAAGACCACGACCGAAGTTTACTCCGGTCAACACATTGTCTTTTTTAGGGTCCAGGTCGCGAATGGCCCGACCCACCCAGCCTTCGTCGGCCAGCTTCTCCGGCTCGCAGGTATGCCAGATATCCATCGAGCGGAAATGAGAAAGGTTGGGATTAGGATATCCAACTCCCTGGATGACGGCCACCTTGCCTTCGTCGTACAGGTTCTTGAATTCCGGCATATTGGGGTTAAAGCCCAAGTGGCCAGTTATGGGCAGGACCTGATCCTCGGAGATCCTTACGTTGGGGCGATTGTCGTTGTAATGGGGGTTGGTGTAAGGAACCAATGTGTTCATGAAGTCGTTGCCGCCGGATAGCTGTAGGACCACCAGTACCGAGTCTTTCCTAGTGCTGGTCATTCTTCCTCCTGTTAATTAGCGATCCCGACACAGTCGTGGGTACTTCCGCCGCGCCATCTAGTTAAATTGGTATTCCTGGGTAGAGACGATCAACTGGAGTATTTGTCCCACCGATTGGGCAAACTGTTCAGTGCTGGTGCTTAGCGCAGCGGCTATCTGCGCATGGCCCACCAGCAGAGTGTGGTTTTCCTCCATCAGCTCATATCCGCCCAGCATATCCAGGCATCCGCCCACCAGACGTTCCGCGGAAATGGTTTCACCCTCGGACGCGAACCGGTCTATGATGGACCGGATGCCCGGGGAATCGATGCGTCCCATCTCTCCGGCCGCAAAGTTGATCCTTTCCACCAGAGTCCCGCTGTCGATCCACTCCTTGCCGGTATGCCATCCTTCCACCGTTGGAGGATTTAGCAGGTCTTGACCCATGTAACGGATTTCCAAGGCCGGGTCATAAAAGCGAGGACTAGGCTGGTTGAAATCCCCCAATAATCGCAGGGTGCCGCAGACTACCTCCGACGGGCTCTTAACCTTGGCGAAGCGGGCATTTTTGAAGGAGTCGG
Organism: Dehalococcoidia bacterium; assembly: GCA_047516825.1. Lineage (GTDB taxonomy): Bacteria > Chloroflexota > Dehalococcoidia > Lucifugimonadales > UBA3495 > JADFQT01. Next base: position 1,324 of record JAKZUA010000024.1, on the reverse strand, counting down.
AATTGAAGAGCAGCCGCAGCATGGGGCGTATTTCGTATCCAGATCGGAAGTATTCATCCTCCAGCGCCTTGATCAACTCTGGGTCTTGAGGCGTAGTGGTCTGCCAGGCCGGCACCTGAGGTTCGTCGGCGACGAAAAAATTGTACAGGTGCCTGGATATGAACCGGGCGGTCGAGGGCTGTTTGGCAATGATCTCGATGATGTCCTGACCATTCAAGTTTCCAGTCTCCCCTAGGAAGGTCTTTTCCTCATCGAGATGGTCAAACTGGTTGTAGAGAAACTGGTTTGCGTAGCTGCCATAGGGGTAGCGGGGTATGGCGTTGGCGATGGTCCAACCGGTGAAGGACTGGGCGCAGGCTTTCACGTCATCCTCGCTGTAGTTGGCGAGATCATCCATGCCGACGCCCATCGAGAAAAGCTCTAGCAGTTCCCGTCCCCAGTTCTCGTTAACGGCATCTTTGTGGCTCAGCTGATTGTCCAGATAGTAGAGCATGGCCGGGTCGGTAGCCAGGTCCGTCATCAGCTCGGAGAAACTGCTAAAGCCGTGGGCCCGGAACTTGTTCAGCTGGAGCAGAATCTGCCTAGCTCTCATGCACTTGGAGTCTCCGACGCAGAAGATGCTGTGCCAGAATAGGCATATCTTCTCTTCCAACTGCCGAGGGGAGTTGACCATCCGATAAGTCCAGTATCCCTGGTTGGCCATTAGGCCATTCATATCCCGCCAACCGTGCATGTACCGATTCATGACGTCCATTTTCAGATCTGGCTGCTCCTCGGGATGGAGTAGCTCCTCCACCGTGGCCTCATAACCTTGCGCCACTCGCTGCTCCAGTTCCTCATACGAGGCGCCGAATCCAGCACGGCGCATCAGGTGGGCCATCAGTAAGATGTCATTGTCTGCCATGCATTTTCTCCTTTTAAAAACTCCGTCAAAGTTTCGCTTGCATCGCCTCGCCACTAACCCCCTTGCTCCGGCTGAAACCGTCCATCAGGGACTGCTAGTTAACAGGCAAGCATTTAGCTTGGATGTGGGAAATTTAAATTTTAGCATGTGGGACTGAGTTGGCGCAAAGCGAGGTGGACCTCGTTCGCCCCTTTTGCTGACTCTTCCAAGCTAGGGGTTAGCTGGCAGAACATTTATCGGGGTAACTGCTCAGCCTAGAAACTCGGACGGAAACCCCGATTCTCCCCAAGTCGTCGTTTTCTTAGCGACGATTGTCGATGTGACAGTGGGTTCTTGAACCGTATTACAGACACTGTCATGCCACATAAGACTATAATACGTCTGTCTGGCGTAGCGCGAAACCCGGCCAATGGCTTTCCG
>JAKZUA010000023.1:0-11163 GCA_047516825.1 Dehalococcoidia bacterium | reverse complement strand
GTCCCCGAAGGGAACCGGCGCTATCTTGGCGTCCAGCATGGCGATCTGGGTAGGATCGTAGGGCGTCAACCACTGAGCGAACAGGGCACAAAATACCAGTACCGACATAATGGCTAGGGGAATCCAGGGCAACCTGATCCGCCCGGGCCCCCGGGTAAACACCCGCGCCCAGGTTGGCCTTCTTGTGGTTGTGCTCAGTGCTGTGGCCATAGCAAACCTCCTCGATTAGTCGTTTCCCTTCCTGGTCCGGTTACTCGTACCTGATCCTGGGATTGACGTAGGCGTAGAGAATGTCCACCACCAGGGCCGTGAAAATGTAAAAGAACCCGGCGGCCAATACCGTAGCCTGAACTATCGGGAAGTCCCGGGTCCTGATTCCTTCCAGCATCAGCCGTCCGATACCCGGCCAGGCAAAGACCACCTCGATGGCCACCGAACCGTTGAGCAGGCCCGCCAGGGTCAGGCCGGAAAAGGTCAGCACCGGTATGACGGCGTTCTTGAGAGCATGCTTGTAGATGACCAAATTCTCGCCCAGGCCCTTGATTCGCGCAAACTTGACGTACTCGCTGTCCAGCACCTCCAGCATGCTGGAGCGGGCCAGGCGCAACACCCCGGCCATGCTATGCCAGGACAGCACGAAGGCGGGCAGGATGAAGTGGTCGACCCCGCCCCGTCCATAGGTGGGCAGCCAGTTCAATATGGCGCCAAACAGCAGGATCAGCATGATGGCGATCCAGAAGCTGGGGGCCGCGATTCCCGCGACGGCAAAGAATTTGCCGATTTGATCGAAAATCGAGTCACGTTTTACCGCCGACAATATCCCCAAGGGTATGCCCACTACAATGGTTAGCAGGAAGGCAACTCCGGCCAACTGCAGAGTGGCCGGCAGGCGCTGCAACAATATATCCCGGGCGGGAACCCCGCGGATGTGCGACTTTCCGAAGTCCGCTCGGACAATGTCCCCCAAGAAACTGACGTATTGCACGGCCAGGGGCCGGTCCAATCCCATGTTCTTTTTAATCTGTTCGTAGTCGGCATCCGTCGCCTCCGGTCCAATCAGGTAAAGCGCCGGATCCCCGGTCAAGTGCACACTCAGGAATACCGCCAGACTCAGGATCAGCAGGGTGATGGCCGCCTGAAACACCCGTATCGCGATATAACGTTGCATTACCCATCCCCACGGTGGATTTTAGTAATCAGATTTCTTGGCCCCAACCCGGGATGCCCTTCATCCCTTCGGGTTGGGGCCTGTTATCAATTATGCCGGGTGCCCATGGTCGGGCAGCTGGACCTGCCTAGCCCCGGCCTGGCTACTTCAAGACTATGGTATGCAAGGCTGAGGGGTAGAAGGACAACGGGAAGGGTTGCCACTCCGATACCTGAGGCCCCACCGCCCACGGGATATTGATGTATCCAACGCCTAATTCGTAGCTTTCATCCCGATACCGCAGGTAAAGGTCGTTGAGAACTGCCTGCCGCTTGGTCGGGTCCGTCACCCCAATAGCTTTCTGCGCGGTGGCGAACAGCTCGGGATTATTGTGGAGCCGGGCCTTATGGTCCGGGGTCCCATAGCTCGATCGACTGCCTCCGGCGTCCACCCGGGCCTCGTTGTCCCGCCACAGGATCTGACCGTTCAAGTTTTGGGCCAAAGTGGCTTTTTTCAGGGCGGTTTCATCCCCCACGCGCACCTCAGTATCCAGGCCCAGTTCCTGCTTCCACATCTCACCGGCCAGCTGGGCCGACTCGGGTAAAAAGGGCATGGCCGAGGAGGGCCAGGTATTCACAACTAGCGGGCCAAAGTCCTTGCCATCAGGATTGGTCGGGGTCTTGAAGCCCGCTTCCTTGAAAAGCGCCCGGGCCTTGTCAGGGTCGAAGGGCCAGGGGTCCAACCCGGGGCTATACCCGATGGTACTAGGGGTTGTGGAGGCCCACCCCTTGACTTCCATGACCTCGGTCCCGCCAAATAGGCTGTCCCGTATCAGTTCCTTATCAATGGCGTAGTCCAGGGCTTGGCGGACCCGCTTATCTCTACAGTGAAAGTCCAAATCCTGCCAGCACCCCATCACCATAATCCGGAAATATAGGCCCTCCCTGCCGAACACCAGCCGTCCACCCCCGGACTCCAACTGTTTCCTGGCTGACAGGCTGGCCGGGGCTATGTCGGCCTCACCAGCCCGGATGGCGGCTACCCGGGTAGCTTCCTCCGGGACCAACCGCAAATCCAAAGTGGCGAACTTGACCCTCCGGTCTTCCGGCAGGCCATTGGCGGGCTGGTAGTAGTAGTCGTCAAATCGCTCGAACTCCATCACCTCGGCGGGGACATGCCTAACAAGCCTCATGGGACCGGAGCCTATGGGATTCTTGCTGTAGGCTTCTACCATCGCCTCGTCGTGCTGCACTTCCCGCTTGGGCAGGATTACCCAGGGGCTGGAGCTCGCCGCGGATAGCCAGAGAGTAGGAACGCTGCCATCCCCGGTCGTGGTCGTCAGGCTTACCTGATTCGGACCGGTCTGCTCGATCTTGTCCATAATGCGGGCCCTGGACTGGGCGCCACTCTGGGTCGCATAATCTTTAGCTTCCGGGCACCACTGGTGACACCAGGTCCAGCGGACGTCCTCCGCCGTCAAATCGGCCCCATCTTGGAACTTGATTCCTTCCCGAATGGTAACCGTCCAGGTTAGACCGTCTTCAGAAACACCCCAGTCGGTGGCCATGCCAGGGATCAATTTCCCATCATGATTGGTTTCAACCAGGAAACCGCCAAAAAACCGGATGTAGTTGTTGCTGCCACCGACATCGAAAGTGTAGTCAAACCTCTCGGCGCCCCAGCCGCCGATCATCCAGGTCACATTCCCTGGATGGACCTCCGACATGGCTTCAGCCGACGCAGTTGGTTCGGCTTTGGCCTCTGGGGCTGCCGTAGGTACGGCAGCCACTTCTGGGGCGGTCGTGTCCGGCGCGGTCGTTTCCGGCTCCGCCGCGGAACCGCAGGCTACTCCCAGCAGCAGCAGAAATACCACAACTGGTGCCAGGATTCGCCATGGCGTTGCCAGTTGGCTCAAGTATTGCATGATCTTCCTCCCTAGATGGGGGTACCAGACACCTACTCAACAGCGGAGAACCGCTATCGGTTACTTCAAGATAATCGAGTGGTAGGAGGATAGCCAGAACGCCAGCGGATAAGGCTCCCAACTTACCACGCGAGGCCCGACGCCCCAGGGTATATTGATATAGCCGATGCTAATCTCGAGCTGTTCGTCCTGCATCCTGAGGAATAGCCGGTTAAGCGCCTTGGGTCGCTCTATTGGGTCGTAAATCGCCAGGGTTTTGTTGACCAGGTCGAACAGCTCCGGGTCATCGTGCAGCCGCCGGCTGGTGGTGGGGTTGCCGTAGCTGGACCGAGATATGCTGCCGGCGTCTATCCTGGTCTCGTTGTCCCTCCACAGTATCGTACCATCCAGATCTCCAGCCCGGTGGGCCTTTTTCAGGGCGGTCTCGTCACCCACCACTACCTCGGTGTCGATCCCCAACTCCCTCTTCCAGTTCTCAGCGGCCAGCTGGGCCGACTCGGGCAGGAAGGGGAATACCGAGGATGTCCAGGTATTGATGATCAGCTTGCCGAAGTCCTTGCCCGAAGGATTGTCAGGATTCTTATAGCCGGCCTCGGTCAGCAGTCCGCGGGCCTTTGCCGGGTCGAAAGGGAAGGGGGCCAACTCCGAGCTGTAACCGATAACGCCGGGGGTCACCACGGCCCATCCCTTTAACTCCATAACCTCGGGCCCGTAGAGGCCGTCCCGCATCTCTTCCTTGTTTAGAGCGTAGGCCAGAGCGTGGCGAACCCGCTTGTCACCGCAGGGGAAATCGGGTTCTGACCAGCACCCGACCAGAATGGTCCGGAAGTATCCACCCTCCGGGCCGAAAATCAGCCGCCCTCCTCCCGCCTCCACCTGGTTCTTCCCCCCCGCGCTGACCGGGGCGATATCGGCCTCACCGGCCCGCAGTGCCGCCACCCGGGTGGCCTCTTCCGGTACCTCCCGTAAGTCTAGGAAGCTGAAATTCACCCTCCGATCCTCATATAAACCGTTGGCAGGCTGGAAGTAGTGGTCATCGAACCGCTCCCAAGCCATCAGCTCGGCGGGGACGTGTTCGATAAGCTTTAAGGGACCGTTACCGATGGGGTTCTTATCATAAGCGGATTCTTCCGCCTCGTTATGCAGCGAGTCCCGGGCGGGGATTATGGTCAGCCAGGTAGCGCCAGCCGCGGAAGTAGCATAGGGCATGAATCCGGTTTCCACTCGCTGGAACCTGATGCTCATCACGTTGGGCTCGATTAGCTCTATCTTATCCATTATTTTGGAGAAGGCTTCGGAGGTGCTGCTCATAGTGTACTCGGAAGCACCTGGGCCATACTGATGATCCAGGCTCCACCGCACGTCCTCCGGGGTCATCTCCGTTCCGTCGTGGTACTTGACCCCCTCTCTGATAGTGTAAATCCAGGCCATGCCATCATCAGAAAGGCCCCATGAGGTGGCTAGGCCGGGAATCAGCTCCGTCTTCTCGTTGGTCTCAACAAGCAGTCCATGGAGCATCCGCCCCTGATTCTTGTCCGCCCCTGACGAGAAGGATTTGTCGAACCTCTCGTTGCCCAAAGCGGCTACCATAACCGTTAGCTTGCCCGGGTGGACCTTGGTCATGACCTCAGCCGGCGCAGCAGGTTCTGCTTTTGCCTTTGGAGCAGCAGTAGGTACGGGTGCCACTATTGGGTCTAGCTTGTCCGGGGCGGTCGTGTCCGGAGCGGTCGTGTCCGGGGCGGCCGCTTCTGGGGCGGTCGTTTCCGGCGCCGAAGCGGAGCCGCAGGCCACTGCAAATAGCAGCACAAATGCCAGTATTGGTCCCAGGATTCGCCGGGATGTTGCCATTTGACTCAAGTAGTGCAAGGATTCCACCTCCTAAAATTTGCCGGATACCCGAATAATGGGAAGCAACCCTTACCGGTTACTTCAAGATTAGAGTATGCATGCTGCTGGGGAAAAAGGCCACCGGGAAGGGTTCCCAGTTCGCCACGTCGGGCCCAATAGCCCAGGGGATATTTATAGTCCCGATGCCAATCAGATACTGTTCTTCGTACAGCCGCAGGTAGAGCTTATTAAGGGCTGCATTCCGCAGCTCATCGTCGAACACCGAAATGCCTTCTTCTACCGCGACGAACAGTTCTTCGTTATTGTGGCCCCGGTCTCTTTTGTCGCGGCGCCCAAAATGTGACCCCATTATGCTGGCGGCATCCAGCCTGGCCTCGTTATCCCGCCAAACTATCTGGCCGTCCAGGTCTCCGGCCTTATATGCTTTTTTGAGGGAAACCTCTTCTCCCACATTGACCGAAGAGTCGATGCCCAGCTCTCGTTTCCAGTTCTCGGCGGCAAGCTGGGCCGACTCGGGCAGGAAGGGCATCAGGGCGGAAACCCAGGTATTGATAACCAGTGGCCCGAAATCCTTGCCGTCGGGGTTGGTGGGGGTCTTGTACCCCGCCTCGGCCAGCAATGCCCGGGCTTTGTCCGGGTCGAAGGGGAAGGGGGCTAATTCGGGGCTGTACCCGGTGGTGCTGGGGGTTACGGCGCCCCAACCCCCACCGGGAGTCGTCTCCATCGCCGCCTTCCCTCCATAAAGTTGGTCCCGCATCTCGTTTTTGTTAACGGCGTAGGACAGGGCCTGCCGCACCCGCTTGTCCTCGCAGGGGAAGCTCTCCAGCCCCTCCCTCTCCGCTCCGGACCAGCAGCCAAACAGCATGACTCGGAAATACCCGCCCTCAGCGGCCCAAACTAGGCGCCCGCCGCCTTTCTCAACCTGTTCCTTTGTCTGCAGGCTCACCGGAGCCACATCGACCTCTCCGGCCCGCAACGCCGCCACCCGGGTGGCTTCCTCGGGCACCAGCAGCAGGTCCAGGGTGGCGAAGTTCACCCTTCGATCATGGTCGAAGCCGTTGTCGGGCTGGAAGTAATAGTCGTCGAATCGCTCGAACTCGATCACCTCGGAGGGAACGAACCTTCCTCTTTTCATCACGCCAGCGGCGATTGGATTCTTGTCGTAGGCCGCTTCCTCTTCCTCGTTGCGCAGGGTTGCTCGCTTGGGGTAAATAGCGGGCCAGGTGGGCCCTGCGGCAGACATGTAGCCCGGGAAGCCGGTTTCAATTTTCTTGAAGGTAGCGCCGACGGTGTTGGGTCCGGTCTGCTCTACCTTCTCCATTTTTTTGGAGAAACCTACCGCCGTGCTCGACTGCGCGTACACGAAAGCTTGCGGTCCATAGTTGTGCTCCAGGGACCAGGCGACGTCCGCCGCGGTGAGGTCGGTCCCATCATGGAACTTGACACCGTCTCTTATAGTAACGCTCCAGGTCAGCCCGTCGCTGGAAAAGCCCCAGTCGGTGGCTATGCCCGGGATCAGCTCTGTCTGCGCAGTGCTTTCTATGAGAAACGCATGGAGAATCCGCCCGTAGCTGTTGCTGGCGCCGCCGCTAAAGGTGCGGTCGAACCTCTCATCACCCCATGTGGCTACCATGAAGGTTACGTTGCCCGGGTTGACCTCCACCATCGCCTCTCCCGGTTCTACCACAACTTGGGGAACAGCCGTGGGTACGACTACCGCCTCTGGGACGGCTCCCCCTGAGCCGGTCGTGTCAGGGCCAGCCGTGTCTGGTGCTGTGGCAGTTCCACAGGCCAGCGCCAGGACTAATATTAAGGCCAGAAGAGAAGGAATCATTAGCCACGATTTCAGTGTTCGCGTGTTCAATGTTTGAATGAAAGCTTGCATCGCTCTCCTCCTGTTTTACGGTACCTGGGATAACTTGGATCTCTCGCCTTTCCGGAGAAAGCTGGCCGGAATATTATCAATACCCGAAATAATTGTCAAGTAAAAATCTTGTTGCACGCGGAACCGTAATAGTATCAAGTCCTTATGTAGGTTTATCCAAACAATTTTGATATTAGTGCTGTTTAGTCGTTTTCTATACGAGAGTATTCTGGCACGAGATCTGTCTTCCCATAGATTGGGTTGGGGGTTGAATAGGTTCGGCGCGAGCTTGTTTTCCAAGTTGCTGCTATAATTAAAACGGTGGACCTTGGGGCCGGACAAATGCCGTTCTCGGGTAATCCGAGATCTGGGCCCGCTTTTTCCGGGATTGAGGTAAAGTGGTTCGCAACCTGAAATTGACTGGGATTTGAAGATGCAAAGATATGGGCTCCATGGCTTGGGAATCATCCTGGGGAGGACACTGCTCGGGTTTATTTTTGCTTGGCTGCTAGCCATCCTGGGAGGGTGGGGCGGTATGGTTTTTAACCTAATGATAGGTTATCCGGGGTCCCTCGAATTGCACCAGAATATTCAGATGATGGGAATCGCCCTGGGAGCTAGTTTAGGGGCTTACCTGGTCTGGATGGATTCGACATCTCGATGGTATCGGATTTTGTTAAATGCGGCGCTGGTTTTTGCGGCAGGCGCCGTAGGCGCATACCTGGGTAGCGCCTACGGGCCCGGGGTTGACCCGACCTACTGGTGGAGTCGTTTTGCTGTCGACCCCGCTATCTACCTGGCCGCTGCCACCAGCGGACTAATTGTCTCTACAACCATCGGTTTGGCCACCCAAATACGCGCCGGCGCTATTAGGTGCTGGAGCTACGCCATTAGGCTGGGGTGGTAATGCTGGGTGACGTGGGCCGGGCCGAGACCAAAGGAAGGACGGCCGATGAAGAACCATCCGGGGCGCCTGGAGATAGCGGTTCCAGATCTACTCCAGCGGGCTCGAAGGAATTGACGGGGAGCCGAGATCCGCCATTGCTAGAGGTCCCGGAACTCAGCCACCGCATCCTGGTTTAACTCCAACCCGATTCCCGGTTTGTCGGATAGGGGAAGCCGGCCGTCCTTGGCCACCGGTGGGTCAATGTAAACCTTCTCATAGATGCGTTCCCGGAGCAAATGGAACTCAGTCATCCAGCCGTTGCTGACCCCGGCGATGAGCTGCCCATTTTGCAGGTACCATCCTCCGCCGGTGGCCAACGGCAGATGAAACATCTCGGCCATGTGAGCTACCTTCAGGCAGGTAGTATACCCACCTCCATCCAGCACATTGGCATGCATTACATCCACGGCTCCGGCTTGTATCAGGTCCCGGTTTTCCCAGGGACTTTCACTTATTGCCCGGGCGGCCAAGGGGATAGACGTGCACTTCCGCAAGTCTGCCATAAGGCGCAGGTCTCTGATATGCACCGGGTGGTCAACGCAGGTAATATCAAAGGGTTCAATACGCGTCAACAACTCCCTGGCGTGGGTGTAATCGAATTTACCGTTACAGTCTATGATCAGTCTGGGCTGGTCACCGATGGCTTCTCGGACTGCTCGGATGCGTTCCACGTCCACAGATACATCCCAGCCCCGGTCTGCCGCCACAGACTGGTATTTCAGCGGCCCGTGTCCACTTCGTACCATCTGCTGAGCCAGGGCGACCAGTTCCTCTTTGCTATAGACGTTGAACCCGAAGGTGGTGTAGGCGGCAACCGAACCGGGAGAAGCGCCGCCCAAAAGCTGGTAGATGGGCTGGCTCAAACTCTTGCCCTTGATATCCCACAGCGCCTGGTCTACCGCGCTGATGGCTCGAGCCACCACCCCATTTGCTGCCATATAGGACATGCCGATTTCCCAGGGGGCATCCAGCCATATTTTTTCCGTATACATAGGTAACTTCCCGATGAGGAAGGGACCGATATCCCGATTTATCAACTCGCGCACCGCGAATCGCTCGGTGTCCCGGGAAATGCCATGGCCTACCAGACCGTCATCGGTTTCCACTTGGACCAAGAGCATCCCCTCGTTGCTGGGGGTTTCCGTGAAGGGGAACTTTATCGGTACCCTAAGACACTGGGCATCTATTTTGGCGATCTTCATCTTTAGCCAGCCTCCAAATTGAAATTCTCTTTAACCATCGAAATTGCGGGCGGAAAACCCGGCATTACTAACCTTTCCGGGCCGATCCCGCCAGGGTTGGGGCCACGCAGTATGGGAAGCCCGAAATCAACGCCCTGGGCCGACTAATTCGCCATATATCTCCTACCATCCAATGGCGTATCCAACCTCGCCCTTGGGAGACACGGCGCCCCAAATGGTTCCGTGGTCCTCATCGTATCGTATTGCCATGACCTTGCCGTTGGCCCAACCGTCAATGGCAATCACCTCGTGTCCCCGGCTTTTCAGTTGATCCCTTACTTTTCCGGGCACGCGGGACTCCACTATCAAACGGCCAGGGTAGGCCTCTCTGGGATAGAAGGAAGATGGAAAGTGAACCGAATGAACCGTAGGGGCATCCAGCGCCTCCTGCAGGTTCATGCCAAACTCCACGTAGTTGAGGAAAAACTGAAGGGTCCACTGCTCCTGAGCATCGCCGCCCGGAGTGCCAAATGCCAGGAAGGGCCTGCCTCCCCTGGTGACCAGGGTGGGAGTGAGCGTGGCTCGGGGCCGTTTGTGGGGAGCCAGCGCGTTGGGTCGTTCTGGATTCAGGTAAAACATTTGTCCCCGGGTGCCCAGGGGAAATCCCAGCCCTTTGATGACCGGAGAAGTGCCAAGCCAGCCGCCGCTGGGGGTGGCGGCAACCATGTTACCCTCTCGGTCCATGGCGTCCAGATGGGTCGTGTCGCCGACATGGGCGTGGCCCAAGCCTAGGTCCTTTACGATGCCGGCCTCCACGCCCAGGGCTAGCCGGTTATCCTCGCCTACCGGGCGGGTGGCGTAGCTTGGATTCCCGGCCCCAGCATCTCCTGGCCGCATCTCCATTGAGGCTCTCTCGCCGATCCGCTCACTTCTAGCTAAGGCGTATTCCGGCGAAAGGAGCTCGTCCCAGGGCGCTGAATCGAAATTGGGGTCGCCGTAATAGGCTTCGCGGTCCGCAAAGGCTAGCTTGGCCGCCTCGACCCAGATATGCAGGTAATCCGCCGAATTGTGCCCCAGCTTCTTGAGGTCAAAGTTACTCAAAATGCCCAACTGCTGTAAGAAGGTAGGGCCTTGGGTCCACGCAGGACACTTGTTCACTACTAGGTCTCGATACTGAAGCGCCACCGGCTCTTCGATTTCAGCCTGCCAATCGGCCATGTCCCGCTGAGAGAGCAGCCCCTTGTGGGCTACGCCGCTGGCGTCTTCCACCGGATTGTCCGAAATAAACTGAACAATCTTTTCGGCAATGTCGCCACAATAAAAGGCGTCCCTAGCCGCCTCGATACCGGCAATTCTTCCCCTGTTGGCTGAACCCGATTCGGCGCGGCACATATCCTTGAGGGCATTGGCAAAGTCCGGATTCTTAAAGACCTCGCCTACCTCCGGCACCTTCCCTCCGGGGCAATAAACATCCACGGTGGTCGGGTATAGCTCCAGGTACCTGGGAAGGTAGGCGCACAGCGTGTCGTGGAGACGCCGGTACATCGGGTAGCCGTTATCGGCCAGCTCGATGGCCGACTGAAGAATTTGGGAGAAGCTCATGGTACCGAACCGGGAAACCGCCGTGGCCCAGGTTCCCACGACGGCGGGCACGCAGGCGGGCAGGTAACCATCGCCGGGGATGAGGTCGATGCCGTTTTCCCGGCACCAATCCAAGGTAAAAGCCTGGGGAGACCAGCCCATGCCGCTGATGGCGAAGGTCTTTTCTTCCTTGGCCGAGTAAAGCAGCAGCGGCACCTCTCCGCCAATGCCACAGCTGGTGGGCTCCAGCAGGTTCAGGCAGAAGCAAATAGCGGCAGCAGCGTCAACGGCGTTTCCCCCTTGCTCCATGATGCGGAAGCCCGCTGCCGTCGCCAGGTAGTGCCCCGAGGTCACCACGCCGCGAGTCCCCATGATAATTGGGCGGGTAGTAAAAGCTGCCATGAGGTACCTCCTTAATATCTAAAGCTAAGCGGGGGGCTAGTTGGCGATTAGACCGCCCAACCCGGCTCAGAGATGTCGATGACCACGCCATCAGGACCGGCCCACTTCGACTCGGCGCGGCCGGTGGCTTCCCGGGGTGTGCCAACCCTTTCCCGGGCCGTCAGCAGCTTCCCCTGGGCTGCCTCTAGGCCACGGCTGGTTGCGTCCAGATCATCCACCTGGAAGCCGATGTGGTGGATGCCGCTGTAGTTGAGACCGTTGGGGCCCAGG
>JAKZUA010000022.1:0-25427 GCA_047516825.1 Dehalococcoidia bacterium | reverse complement strand
CGCCCCCAAAGAGTGGCGTCGCCCTTGGCTACTCCGGAAGTCAGGCACCAAATCCAGCGCTTCTCTCAAAGTCATCATCCTCCCCTCCCGCTTAAACTGGTAATAATTTTATACTATTTTGATAAAATGAAAAGGCCCTGGAAGTTTACTAGGGTCAGCTTGAACGGCCTCCCGAATTGATATATGATTCTAAAATTCAGGAGAATCCGCCTATGTCAGCGAAACGCGACTTTCTTTCCGTTAGCGACCTATCTCCTTCGGAGACCCGTGATCTGATTCAGCGGGCCTTGCAAATGAAGGAGGAGGGTAACTCCCAGCCCCTGCGGGGCAAAAGAGTGGCCTTGTTATTCGAAAAGCCATCCCTTCGGACTCGGGTCAGCTTTCAAATAGGCATTCAAGAGCTGGGGGGATATTCCCTGTATTTGAGTCCGGAGGAGGTCGGTCTGGGTACCAGGGAGCCGGTGGCCGACGTGGCGCGGGTGCTTTCGGGTTACGTGGATTGCATTGTTGCCCGGGTCTTCTCCCACGAACATCTGGTGGAGATGGCTGAAAACGCCACAGTGCCCGTAATCAACGGCCTGTCCGACCACGAGCATCCCTGCCAGGCCATCTCAGACCTGGTGACTATAGCCGAGAATCAGGGGACATTGCCCGGTTTGAAATTAGCCTTTGTCGGCGATGGCAATAACGTCGCCCGCAGTCTCTGCTTGGGGTTGCCCGCGGTGGGAGTGACCTTCGCCATCGCCACGCCCCCAAGCTACCAGCTGGACCAGGCCACGCTGAAACTGGCGAGAGAACGCGCCAACGGAACCGGGGCGGTAATCCAGGCGGTTACTGACCCGCGGGACGCCGTCTCTGGCGCCGATGTAGTCTATACCGACGTATGGGCCAGCATGGGGCAAGAGGGAGAGGCCAACCGGCGCCGCCTGGATTTCCAGGGGTACACCGTCGACTCGGAGCTGCTGGCCCAGGCCAAACCCAGCGCCAAGTTCATGCACGATATGCCGGCCCACTACGGGGAAGAAGTCGCTCCAGGCATGCTGGAGCATCCCCAGTCTCTGGCTTACCAGCAGGCCCACAACCGGCTGCACGGCCAGAAAGCGGTTCTGGAACTGCTTTTAGGCTAAATTATATGCGCCATTTCCCTCAACAATAGCCACGGAGTTGGAAGTTTGCTAGGGCAAGTAATTCCTGACCAGCTGCAAGAGTTGGAGAGCGATCTATTAGCTCCCCGGACCGGACCCGCGCCGGTGGTGGCCATCGTCGGCCGGCCTAACGTGGGCAAATCCTCTCTGTTTAACCGCATTCTGGCGCGGCGCAGCGCCATAGTCTCCGAGGAAGCCGGCACCACCCGAGACCGCTTGATTGCAGAAGTGGAGTGGTCCGACCGCCGTTTGATTTTGGTGGATACCGGCGGGTTGGAGTCGGACCCCCAGGGACCTATCCGCAAGATGGTGCAGGAGCAGGCGGACATGGCTTTGGCCGGAGCCGACTTGATTGTCTTCTTGACCAGCGCCACCGAAGGCCTTACCGCCACTGATGAGCTGCTCGCCGACCGGCTGCGCCTGGCAAAAAAACCGTTGATTCTGGCGGTTAACAAGGTCGATAACGATGCCCGGGAGTTTTCGGCTTCGGAGTTTTACCAGCTGGGAATCGCCCAAACTGTGTTAATCAGCGCCTACCACAACTTCGGTATTTACGAGCTTATGGAGCAGGTCCTGTCCCTGCTGCCGGAGGAACCGGCCCAAGAGCCATCGGAAGAAACTGCCGAGGAGGACCTGCGGCTTTCAATAGTCGGCCGCACCAATGTGGGCAAATCCCTGCTGGTTAACGCCATTCTGGGGCAGGAACGGTCTATCGTCAGCGAAATCGCGGGCACCACGCGGGATGCCCTGGACACGCAATTTACCTACAATGAACAGCCGATAACGCTGATCGACACGGCTGGGATCAGGCGGCCGGGCCGCGTCGAACGGGGCATCGAGTATTATAGTGTGCTGCGGGCGGTAAATGCGGTGAATCGCAGCCATATTACCTGTCTGGTCACCGATGCCAGCCAGTTGGCCACGATGCAGGATGCCCACATCGCCGGATTGGCTTGGGACATGTGCCGGGGATTGATCGTTGTGGTGAACAAGTGGGACTTGATGTCGGAGACCCGCCGGTACAGCATAGAGCGGGCCACCGCCAAGGTGCAGGAACGCCTCCACTTCATGGCCTACGTGCCCATATGCTTCACCTCGGCCTTGCACGGAAAGGGCATCCAGTCTCTCCTGCAAACGGCGCTCAGGCTGCAGAGCGAGCGAAAACGGTGGATATCCTCCCGACAGTTGCAATACACCCTGGCCCGGGCCCTGACCGACCATTCCCCTCCGATCGTAAAGGGAAATCGGGGGCAACGTCTACGGATCGACCGTCTCCGGCAGGTTGACGTAACCCCACCAACCTTCTTGTTTAGCGTAAACCACCCGAATTTGGTACACTTCTCGTATCAGCGCTATCTGGAAAACCGGATCCGGGAAACCTTCGGTTTTGATCACACCCACTTGAGGCTGATCTTCAAGAATAAATGAACCGTATATTGCAGCCCACGGCATTTTGCCTGACGGTACTTCCCTTGCTGCTGGCGTGGGTGGTCATCGCCTACTTCCTGCTGCCTGGCGCGCCGCTGTTTGCCAAGTATGCGGCGTTGCTGCCCCTGGCTTACCTGCTGGGGTCGATACCTTGGGGGTATTTCTTGCTGCATTGGCGCCGGGGCGTGGACATTCGCGAGCATGGCAGCGGCCGAACCGGCATGTCCAACGTATTGCGCACCGCCGGAAGCCGGGTGGCGGCGGCGGTTTTGCTGTTGGACCTGTCTAAGGGTGTGCTGGTCGTGCTCCTCTCGCAGGAGCTAATCGGTACTACCGGAGCGGAAGTCTTTGCGGGATTGCTGGCGCTGGTAGGCCACAACTGGCCGGTCTTCCTCAACTTTCGGGGAGGCCGGGGCATCGCCACCGGCCTGGGAGGCCTTTCGGTCATGGCTCCCATTCCGGCGGCCATCGCCGCGGCTGCCTTCATTCCCGTCACCCTGCTTAGCCGGTATCTTTCCTTGGGGTCCATTACCGGCGTGGTGGCGGCCTGCCTATCCCTGGTGGCCCTGACCCTGATAGGTAATATGTACTCCAGCACTTATATCTGGTATGCCTTCATCGCCGGCGGCATCATCCTGTGGCAGCATCGGGACAACATTCAGCGACTGCTGCAGGGTACGGAGCGGCGGCTGGGCAACCCGGCCACACCAATCCACTAGAGGAAGGTGGAACACAACTAAAACCGGCCCAGAACCGGCTATTTTGGCGCTGGCGCCCCGACACCTTGCCTAAAGCCTGGAATGAACCTGCTCACCCCCCTTAAAGGGTGTTTTAAATGTCTGATGTCTTGTCCGAGGTGGCATAGAAAGTTAGGCATTTCGGCAGAACGTTACAGAGCCCCTTCTCCCTTGATGGGAGAAGGTAGGGATGAGGGTGATACCCCTCACCTCACTCCTCTCCCGCAAGGGGAGAGGATGCCGGGTACAGGAGGTTCATACCCTTGAACCAAGAATGCTAAGATCTTTTTAAACACCCTCTAAGCAATCTACACCAGGAAACAGCATTGCATTGATCGCTCGGGTCTCCATTGTAGGCACCACCACTTGGGGCACCACTCTGGGCATTCTCCTGGCGCGGAAAGGCATTCCGGTCGTCCTATTGTCCCGAACCCCGGAGGAGGCAACCGATCTCACTGCGCGCCGGGGAAACCCCAGGTTTCTTCCCGGTGTACCCTTTCCGGATAGCCTCACCGTATCCAGCGATCTCGACACCCTGGCCGATTATTCCGACCTGGTGATCCTGGCGGTTCCCTCCGACCGGTTCCGGCAAAACGTGCGCCGGGTCAAGCAGCACCTACCCAGCGGCTGTATAGTGTTGAGCGCGACCAAAGGTCTGGAGTTACCCGACGGCAAACGGATGTCCCAGATTTTGGAAGAGGAGCTGCCCAGCGCATTCCATCCCCGCATCTGCTCTCTTTCCGGCCCTAATCTGGCTCAGGAGATAGTTCAGGGTAAGCCGGCGTCCACGGTGGTGGCGGGGCGGGATGATGCCAGCACCTCCTGCGCCCAGGAGATTCTGATGTCTCCTTCCTTTCGGGTATACACCAGTAAGGACATCATTGGCGTGGAGCTGGGCGGGACGCTGAAGAACATCATCGCCCTGGGCGCCGGCATCGCCGATGGTTTGGGATTGGGAGACAATGGTAAGTCGGCCCTGATTACCCGGGGACTGGCGGAGATTAGCCGCCTGGGCGTGGCGGCGGGCGCCGATCCCCTGACCTTCGCCGGCCTGGCCGGTCTGGGCGACATCGTCGCCACCTGCGCCAGTACCTTGAGCCGCAATCGCTACGTGGGGGAGCAGCTGGCCCAAGGCAGGAGCTGGCCCGAGATTCAAGGGTCGATGCAGAACGTGGCGGAAGGAGTCAACACCACCGGCGCGGCGCTGGAAATGGCCGGCAAGCTGGGCGTGGACATGCCCATAACTCAAGTGACTTATCGGGTGCTTTTCGAGGACCTACCGCCTCGCCAGGCCCTGGCCGAGCTAATGGGACGGCCCCCGCGCCCGGAAAGGTAGCTCGGCTGTCCGTCTTTTCCTAACGCAGTTGGCCCAGCTCCAATCCCGGCGCCCGCTCAACCAGCCACGGGGCCAGCACCAGCCGATGACAGGGTTGACCGGCGGGCTCAAAGCACAACAGGGTGAAATCTCCCAATTCGGGAACGGCTTCCACCCAGCTCCGAAACTCCACGGTCCGGCTGAAACCCTCATCCAGCCCCCTTACGTACTCCCGGGACAGCTCGGCGAAGTCTATCTCTTTACCCCGGTAGGCCCGTAGCAGATCGAGGGCCGGATATAGAAAGGGCAGCACTTCCCAGTCGGTTCGGCGTCCCCTGGGGTGCTGCCGCGATACCCTATAGCGTGTGCCAACCCAGTGCTGGGGCGTATAAAAGCTGGCGGTATAAAGCATCAGCTTGGGTCTTCCTTCACTGCCTCTAGAATCCCGGGTCCTCGCCCTCTCCGGGGATGAGCCTGCCGCGCCAAGAAGAGCAGGCCACCGAACATGATGACGCTCAGATAGCTGATGGCTCGGTCCAGCAGCACCACCGCTCCGGCAACCGGCGCGGTCAATTGAGAAAGGCTTACCAGCAGACCGCTAACCCCCGGCTCTACCGCCCCCAGTCCTCCGGGAGTCGGAACCAAAGACAACAGAGAATTTGCCAGTGTAATGAACACCACCAGAGCCAGATTGAGCTCCAACCCCAGGGCCAGGGTTACCAGGTAAAGCCGGGCGATTTCCGCCAGCCATCCCTGAAGGGCCCATAGGGTAAGCCAGGGTATCTGCCGCAGGCTGCCCAGATACCCCTGATGGAAGCTCTCGTAATGGCGAGCCACTCTGGCAGGCAGCCAGCCTCTTTTCCGATTTCTCAAGCCAAACAAGCCCAACAGAACCAGGACCAGGACGGAGAAGAGAGCTACCGCTATCCCCAGCACGGTCCAAGCTGATTGAGGCGGAAATTGGCTTCCGCCGAGGGAGTAAAATAGGGACACGAGGAGCAGCAGAACAACCAGGGCAGTGCCCACCAACCGCTCGGTGACTATCGTGCCAATCACCAGAGGGAAGGGCACTTTCTGTTCCTTGGAGTAAAGGTAGGCGCGGTAGGCGTCGCCCAGCCGCAGCCAGGCCACCGAATTGGTGAACCAGCCCAGCAGGATCAGCTCGGCGCAGTAGAACACTCCGGCAGGGGCGGCATTAGGGCCCTCGGCGTTTCGGAGCAGGATGCTCCAGGCAACTCCTCGAAATAGGAAGTTGGTGTAGTGAACTAGCACCGCCGCCGCTACTAGGCCAATGTTGGCGGCACGAACCAGCGCCCAGGTCTGGCCCAGGTCCACATCGAAACGAAAAATCAGGAAGAACAAGAAACCCAGGGCCAGGGTCAGGGAGACTAGAGTGGGTACCGACAGAACCCTTCGCCATAAGGGCGCGGCGACTGACTGCCGGTTAAGGAAGCCGGGCATCGACCGGGCGAGGTAGGCGGTGGGAAGGGGGCATTTCTAGCGTAACTCTTTAGGGAGAGTGAAGCTGACGTCCTCCTCCACTCCGGTCAGATGCGTTACCTGCTCGGGCGACAAGGCCTGAATGACACTCTCCACCAAAACCTCCGGGGTGGACGCTCCCGAAGTAACGCCTACCTTGGCGCGCCCAACCAGCCAGGCCGGATCGATCTCCTCCGGGCCGTTTATCAGATGAGCCGGCACCCCAAAGGCTTCGGCAACCTCCCGAAGCCGGTTGCAATTGGAGCTGTTCGGAGCGCCGATGACCAGCACCAGATCCACCTTCGCGGCCATCTCGGTAACGGCGTCCTGGCGGTTGGTGGTGGCGTAGCAAATGTCGTTTCGTACGATGGAATTGGGATAGGTGCTTTGTATGCTGTTGATCGCCTCCGCGGTATCTCCCACGGATAAAGTAGTCTGGGTCAGTATCGCGACCTCGCTGTCCGATTCCCAATTGGGCAGCTGACTGCCGGCGTGGTCGTCGACCAAGGTCATCGGCACCTGCCCCATGGTTCCCCTCACCTCTTGATGACCCCGATGACCCACCAGAAGCACTTTTTTGCCTTCCCGGTGGTACTTCTTGGCTTCATTATGTACCCGAGTCACCAGGGGACAAACCGCGTCGATGACCTCCAGCTCCCTCTCTCGGGCCTGCTCGAAGTCCTCGGGAGGCGAGCCGTGGGCCGAAAACACCACCAGCGAACCCGGCGGTATATCCTCTATCCTCTCCACGGTAATGGCGCCTTGCTTTTCCAGCTGGGCCACCACATAAGGATTGTGAACAATCTGATGCTTTACGTACACCGGGGGGCCGTACTTTTCCAAGCACAACTCCACCACTTCTATCGCCCGCACCACTCCGGCGCAAAATCCCCGGGGTGAGCTTAGGATAACTTCTACCAAGATGCCCCTCGCCAGCTGCAATCTGTCCCCAGATGCTTCGATTTTAAACCACTAACCTGAAACCACTAAGCCCTGTCCCTCGCCGAAACCTGGATCAGGTCCAGATACTTGTACCCGGAACCGGTGTTTAGCAGAACTATCGTCTCATCCGGGGTCAGGTAGCCGTCCCCCAGCAGCCGCTTTAGCCCCACCAGGGTTGCCGCACCCTCAGGGCAAGCGATGATCCCTTCGGAGGCCGCGATCTCGTACATCGCATCCACCATGGAAGAGTCTTCCACGGCGATGGCAGTGCCGCCGGTCTGCCTGATCACGTCCAGAATCAAGTAGTCGGCGAAGGGATGGGGCACCCTCAAGCCATCGGCCAAGGTGGCAGCGTTGGCCCAAGCTTGGGAAGTTTCCTTTCCCTCCTGGAATGCCCGAACGATGGGCTGGCAGCCCTCGGGCTGCACCGCTATAAACTTGGGCTGCCGGCCTTCGATCCAGCCTAATTTCAGCAACTCCTGGAAAGCCTTGTGCATCCCTATGATGCCGGTGCCGCCGCCGGTGGGGTAGATAATGGCGTCGGGCGTTTTCCAGCCTAGCTGGAGGGCTATCTCCAAACCCATGGTCTTTTTGCCCTCGGCTCGGTAAGGCTCTTTGAGGGTAGAAAGGTCGAAGAGATGCTGCTCCTCGGCGACGGCGACGGCGATCCGCCCGGCATCGCCGATCAGCCCATCCACCAGGTTCAACTCGGAGCCGGCCATAACCGATTCCTTCTGATTAGAAAGGGGAGCGTCCTGAGGCATAAACACCTTCACCGGCAGGCCGGCCCGAGCGCAATAGGTGGCCGCGGCCCCGGCGGCATTGCCCGCCGAAGGCATGGTGAATCCAGTGACGCCCAGTTCCTGGGCCTTGGAAACCGCCGCGGCGATGCCCCTGGCTTTGAAAGTTCCGGTGGGATTAAGGCCCTCTTCCTTGATGAAAAGACTGCTGAGTCCCAGCTTCTTCGCCAGGTTCCCCGCCTCTAGCAGTGGAGTGCCGCCTTCCCCCAAAGTCAGGACGTTCTCCGGATGAATCACCGGCAAAAGCTCGGAAAACCGCCACATGTTGTCCGGCCGGCTGGCAAAAACTCCCCGATCCAGTTCTCGGCGGAGCCGGGGCAAGTCGTAGCGAGCGAACAGCACCTTGCCACAGCAGAGGCTGGTTTTCTGAAGCTCGGTATGAGAATAGGTCTTACCGCATTGGGTGCACTCCAAGTGGTCCAGATAGCTAAACATAAGAACAACGCCCTCGCCAGCCCAAGCGCCGGCCCAGAAACCATCAGACCAGCGACCCCCTTGCCGCCGATCTCGTGCATATCTTACCCCATGCAGCGGCGGAATTGTATCGGCAGGTGACCGGCTCCCCTAGAGGACTTATCAAACTGGTGAGATACAAATCCCTTGCAGTCGCCCTTTGCAAAGGGGATATATAGGGATTTCCCCAAACT
Source organism: Dehalococcoidia bacterium (assembly GCA_047516825.1). Classification (GTDB taxonomy): domain Bacteria; phylum Chloroflexota; class Dehalococcoidia; order Lucifugimonadales; family UBA3495; genus JADFQT01. Next base: position 16,934 of record JAKZUA010000022.1, on the reverse strand, counting down.
GTGGGTGCTCCGACCGCGCTTAGCTATATGTTCAGGCGTCAGTAAACGGAGCCCTTAAACTTTTGCGCCCACCAGCCCTGTGCTATAATCTGGAGGCTCTGGACGTACCGCATATCCGCATACCAATACATACTCCTGTATAGGGATCCCGAAGAGCACATAGCCACTCTGACTTTGAACCGTCCCGACCGCCGCAAAAGGCTTGATGACGTCATGCGGTACGAGATGGGGACGCCATCGAAGAGGTAAAGGCCGATAAACCATTGCAGGTGATGCTGTTCACCGGCTCCGGCAGTGTGCTCTACGCCGGTGGCCATCTGGACCAGCGCCAGGGCGGCGGCCTGCCCACGCTGATGCAAAACAAGGGATTGCAGTTCAACCCTAAAACCGCGATGAAGATGGCCGCCGCCGAGACCATCACTTTAACCTCGGCGGACCACTCCGAAGGCATCGCCGTCCTTAGGGAATCCCGACCACCGATTTTCGAGGATAAATGATGGATCCAGTATTAGACGAACTTCGGGTTTTCTCTGGAAACGCCCACCCTCAACTGGCCCAGAATGTATGCGAGTACCTCGACATCCCTTTGGGACAGGCTGAGATGTTCAAGTTCGCCAATGACAACACCTTCGTGCGTATCTTGGAGAACGTGCGACAGCGCGACGTTTTCATTATTCAGCCTATCTGCTATCCGGTCAACGACAATCTCATGGAGTTGTTGATCGCCATCGACGCCTTCAAACGGGCCTCCGCGGGCCGCATCACCGCGGTGGTCCCATACTACGGCTACGGGCGTACCGACAAAAAAGACCAGCCCCGGGTGCCAATTACTGCGCGGTTGGTGGCGGACCTACTGACCGCCGCCGGCGCCAACCGGCTGCTGACGGTGGACCTGCATGCCGGGCAGATTCAGGGCTTTTTCAACATCCCGGTGGACGAGCTTACCGCCCTGCCTCTTCTTATCGACTACTTCAAGGCCAAGGAGATTTCCGACCTGGCAGTAGTGGCGGTGGACATCGGCATCAGCAAGCGAGCCCGGGACGTGGCCGAGCATCTGGATGTCCCCCTGGCTATCATCGAAAAGCGCCGCCTCGGCAACGGGGACCGGACTGAAATACTAAACGTCATTGGCGACGTGGACGGTAAAGTCGCCCTGACCTTCGACGATGAAATTCTTACCGGCGGCACCGTGGTCAACGCCGCCGAAGCCCTGGTGAAGCAGGGGGTCACCCAGGTATTCTGCTGCGCTACCCACCCGATTTTCTCCCCAGACGCCCCCCAACGCCTGGCCCAAAGCAGTTTCCAGGAAGTGGTCGTCACCGATACGGTGCCCCTGACCACGAAGCAAATCAACGGCAAGATTACGGTACTTTCGGTGGCGCCGCTGCTGGGAGAGGCCATCTACCGAATCCATAAAGGCCAGTCAGTAGGGGAGCTATTCAACTAGCTACCTGAGATAGTGTTTAATCTCCCTTTGGTAAAGAGGGAGAAAGCAGCTATTTGGCCAACCTAGGCGGGTCTCGACCCGCTGCCCCAAGGCCGACCCCAGCCTGCCAATCTACTCCAAGACCGCCGGCATCAGGGAGAACGATGGCTGAGTGGTTCAAGAAAACTACCATCGGCAACCTGGTGGATGATGCCGCCCGGCAATTTGCTACCCGGGAAGCCCTCTACTTCAACGGCCAGCGCTGGACCTTCGGCCAGTTTCAGGAAGATGTCGAGCAGGCCGCCAAGGGGTTGATCGACCTGGGAGTTGCTCCTGGAGAGAAGGTGTCCCTGTGGATGCCCAACTGTCCGGAGTGGCTGCACATATTCTACGCCGTGGCCCAAATAGGGGCGGTGCTGGTACCCATCAACACCCGCTTGCGCACCGCCGACCTTCAGTACGTGCTGCAGCAATCCGACACCGCCACATTGATCATCAAGGACCGGTCCGGACCGGTGGACTATTTGGCAATGGTTGAGGAAGTATGCCCGGAAATCCTGCACTGCGACCCGGAGTCCCTCACTTGTGATTCCTTTACCGAGCTGAAGAGGGTCGTGGTGCTTGGCGACAACCAGCGGCGGGGCACCCGGAGCTGGGACGAGGTGCTTTCCGCCGTTGATCGCGTGCCCCAGCAGATGCTTCAGGAGCGCCGGAGCGCGGTCGACCCGGATTACACCGCCCTGCTGATGTACACCTCGGGAACCACCGGATTTCCCAAAGGAGTGATGCACAACCACAACATTCTGCGCATCACCACCGATTCCATCAATCGCATGGGTATGACCCCCAACGACGTGGTGCTGATGTATCTGCCCTTGTTCCACGCCTTTGGTCTATACGAAGGCGCCCTGATGTGCTTGCAAGCCGGAGCCAGGATGGTTCTCACCGAAACCTTCGAAGCTGGAGAGGCGCTGCGGCTCATTGAGCAAGAGCGGGTGACCATGCTCCACGGATTCGACACTCATTTCTACGATCTGACCTCTCATCCCGATTGCGAAGGAACGGACCGCAGCAGTCTGAGGACCGGCTTGTTTGCATCGGGTATGGCCAGCAGCGTGCCGGTGGCGCGCCGGGCCCAAGAGATGCTCTGTCCCACCATCACCGGCTGGGGCATGACCGAAGTCGGCGTGGGAGTGTCCATGTCCTTTCTGGACACACCGGTGGAGGACCGCTGCGCCGGCTCCGGATACCCGCTGCCCGGCTACGAGTTTAAGGTGATCGATCCGGAAAGCGGCGAATCCCTACCTCCGGGAACTATGGGCGAGCTATGTACCCGAGGCTACGCGATTATGCAGGGCTACTACAAGAAGCCCCTGGAAACCGCCGAAACGGTGGACCCGGAGGGCTGGCTCCATTCCGGAGACGTGGCCACGATTCGAGAGGATGGCTGTATGCGCTTCTTCGGGCGGTACAAGGACATCCTCAAGGTTGGGGGAGAAAACGTGGACCCCATAGAGGTGGAGGCCTTCCTCATGGCCCACCCGGCTGTGGAGAAAGTGCAAGTGGTCGGTGTTTCAGACGCGCGCCTGAGCGAGGTGCCCTGTGCCTGCGTCGTGCTCCAGGACGGCTGGCAACTGAGCCAGGGTGACCTGGACCAGTTCTGTCGAGGCAAGCTGGCCAGCTTCAAGATACCGCGCCACCTGCTACTGCTAGACGACTATCCCATAACCTCCAGCGGAAAGGTGCAAAAATTCCGGCTCAGGGAGATGGCGTTGGAGTCGCTTCAGCTCCCGACTGGGTAATCCCCTAATTACCTTCTCCCTATTTGGCTTGCCTCGTTGGTTCGCCCCACATCCCTTCGTTTGACGGCCGCCGGACCCAGGGCTAGAATTCCCCTGGGTCGACCTTTGTGTAAGGCGTCCGATATGTTCCTCCCCTTAATAAGAGGAGGTTAGGTGGGGTTATAAACCCCCTCATAGTCTCCCCCTTGGCAAGGGGGAGAAACCGATTTTCTCAAACGCCTTCTTCACAAGTCGCCCTCTATTTTTACCCCCGGAGGCTGATACACCATGTACGATCTGTTAATCAAGGGCGGGACGGTAATCGACCCGGCCCTGGGCATCAACGGACTAAACGACGTGGCCGTGGAGGACGGCAGGGTTGCCCGAGTAGCTCCCGACATAGGAGCGGAGGAAGCCACCCAGGTCGTGGAGGTCCGCGGCAAGATAGTTACCCCCGGGCTCATCGACCTGCACACCCACGTTTATGCCGGGGTCAACGGTAACGGCGTTCAAGCCGACATCGGCGGGGTCCGAGCCGGTGTCACCACCATGGTGGATGCCGGCAGCTCCGGGTGTGACACCTTCGGCGGCTTCCCAGCCCACATAATTCCCGGTAACTCCACCGAGATCATCCCCTTTCTCCACATCTGCCGCACCGGACTGGCCACTACGCCGGACATCTTCAGCCCCTCCAGCATCGACCTGGACAAGACAATCCAGACGGTGGAGGAGAGCCGGGGCATCATTCGCGGCATCAAGGCCCGCATGGTTTCGCCGGCGCTGGAAATCATGGGGATGGAGATGCCCCGCATGGCCAAGCGAGCCGCTAAGGAGGCTGGGGTCAAGCTGATGGTCCACATCGGCGATACCGAAAAACGGTACGATGCCAACGTAATCCGCGAGCTGCTTCCCATCCTGGAAGCGGGAGACATAGTGACTCACCTGTTCACCGCCAATCCCGGCGGGGTCATCGACGCCGACGGCAAGCTGGTTCCGGAGGCCAAGGAGGCCCAGGACCGGGGCGTGTGGCTGGACACCGCCCACGGCCGGGGAAACTTCAGCTTTGATATTGGCGAGAAGGTGCTGGACCAAGGCTTGATACCCCACTGCATCAGCACTGACCTGACTTTGCCCGGACGGGAGCGAACGGTCCACAGCATGACCGAGATGATGACCCGGTTCCTGGCCCTGGGCTTCACCATGGATCAGGTAGTGGAGCAGTGCACCATCAACCCGGCCCGCGCCTTGGGGGAGCAGGACCGCCTGGGCAGCCTAGCGGCGGGCAAGCAGGCCGACATCTCCGTGCTGGAAATCAAAGACGGGGACTGGGTGGTCTACGACGTCCTCGGCGGACCCAGAAAAGTGGACCGGGCGGTGGTGCCGGTGCTGGCCGTCAAGAATGGCCAGGTTTTCGAGGCCGGCTGGGGCCCCCGCACCTGGGGCTGGGAGCCGGATCAGGCGTAGCGGGAGATGCCGGGACTAGTCGCTTGCTGGTCATAACGACGACTGTGCTAGGTTGGATAGCTCACGTTCTGATAGGGTCACATGTCCAGTAGTCGTCTCAGCCTTTTTCTATAGGGAATCCCACGATGCTGCCCCACTCCGTCCATGACCCATCGTAAACCCGGACATTCTCCAAATTCAGCACGTACCTCATGGTAAACCAGGCAACCGTGGCTCGGTGGCTCAGTCTACAGTAAGTTTCTACCTCGGTCCCACTATTGGAGGTAATGTTGACGAGTTCCAAGATAGCCCACAGCTGTTCCGGGGAAAGAAAAGTGTCGTCTTCATTGACTAGCTTCCGGAAGAATAGGTGGACTGCTCCCGGGATACGGCCAGCGCGCTCGGCGCCATGGTCGAAATCGAATTGGACCTCACCCGAAGGTGGACTGACACGCTCGCCCCGGTATTCCTCCACCGAGCGCACGTCTAGAAGGAGGCGCCCTGACTGACCCAGTTTGGCCCGGACTTCGTCCCGTCCAACTTGGCTGGAGACATCCTCTGTTCCTGTTGGATAAGCCACCGGAGAATGATCCGGTAGCTCCTGGCTCAACGGGCGGCCTTCAGCTCTCCACCGTTTCCTGCCTCCATCCAGAAGTCTCAGGTTTTTGTGGCCAGCCATAGAGAGCACCCAGAAGGCATATGTTCCGAACTGTACTGGGCCACCATAGATGACTATAGTTGTCTTGGGAGAGATTCCGATGCTGCCCAGCCGCACGGCCAGTTGTTCCGGAGTCACCAACTCTCGGTCGGTAGGGTGCCAGAGTACGTGCTTCCAGAACCACCACATCGCCCCGGGAATGTGACCGGCTCGGTAAGAAGCGTTGTCAGGGCTGGCGGAGACCTCTATTACCCTTACGTCCGGGTCATTCAGATGGTCGGCCAGCCAATCGCTAGACACTAATTCCGTCGCCGAGAAGTTCGTCTGGCTCATAGAGAATTAACCTCTCTAATAGTTACCCCTTCGGTGAGGCGGCGAGAAATAAGCCGCTCAATTATAAGAAATTATTGCGCCTGCCGGGCACTTGTTTTCTGCTGTTTGCTCTGGCACCTCTGAAGTTTTCCCCAGTGTCTATTTGCACTCTAGTGCAGTAACTTGGCAGCGATATCTCGATCGCGAAAGGAGGGGCTACTTACCCAGCTTCCGCCAAAGCCGCTTCAGCTGGGCCATCGGCCGGAAGCGGCGGCGCATGCTGTTGGCGATCAGCGGCGCCAGCTGCCGGTTGCCGGCCACCAGCGGCGCAACCCATCCCCGTAGTTGCTTCAAACTGGGTGGCCGATGTTCCCAGTACGGCACCAGGGACGCCATAGGGTTCCGGCGCTTCTCTCCGGGGAGGCGAATCATCACCGTGCCTCCCGCTTCTTGCACCGCCAGGACTCCCGCCAGCATGTCCCACAGCCTCGGCGCGCCAATCACCGCGTATTGCAGCACACCGCAGGCGGTCATGCCCAGTTCGTAGGCGATGCTGCCGGTGGTGCGCAGCTCGCCGGGACTGCCCTTGATCTGCTTGGAAAACTTCATGCCTTGAGCGAAGTAACCGGGCAGGCCGATGAGCCGGTTGGCCACCGGTTGCTGGGCCGTATCTTCGGCCGTATCTTCAGCCTGAAACACCGTCACCGGTTTGCCATCGGCGAAGCAGCCACCGCCGCGACGGCAGTGCAGCACAAACCCGCCCTTGGGATTGGGCCAGGGTAGATACATGGCTCCCACCAGAGGCCAGCCTCGGTAAAGCACGCCGATGGAGGATGCGTACACCGGCAGTCCGTTGAGGAAGTTAGTCGTCCCGTCCAGAGGGTCCAGCACCCAGAGAAAATCGGGAGCCGGGGCGTCGGTCTCCCCTTTCATCGAGTCTACCGGCGAGTCTTCTTCGCCCAGGACGCCGTGGCCGGGGAATCGGCGGGATATCTCCTCTACCAGATAGGCCTGGGTCGCTTTGTCCGCCGAAGTCACCGGGTCTTGCTGATTTTTATCCTTGTACTCAATGGACAACTCCTGGGACAGGTCGCCGGCGAAATAGCCGGACAAAATCTCCCCGGCTCCCCAGGCCATAGCTACAGCGGCATCCTCTATTTCCCGTATCAACGCTTGGTCGACTGCTGTACTCATATCCAGATCCGGGCCCGTCCCACCGCCTGGAGTTTTGGAATAGGCCAGTATAGCACGAGGCTATAGGCTCTCTGGGACTAGTACGGGGAACAATGAGGGGCCTATCAACCCTAGGGCATTTGGCCGGTCAACCTTCCTCTGTTATAATCCAGCGCCGGGACCACCGGCACGAATTGCCATATATGGCCGCTGGCGGTTGTCGAGCAATCTTTGGCTTTACCCGAACCCGAATGGAGAGGTGGCAGAGCGCATGGACCTGGAGCTTAAGGGCAAAGTGGCGATCATAGGCGGGGCCAGCAAGGGATTGGGACGGGCCTGCGCCGAGGTTTTGGCGGAAGAAGGTGCCAGGATTGCTATCTGCAGCCGGACCAAGGAAGATTTGGAAACGGCTGCGGCCGAGATCCGTGATATTTACGGTGCCGAGGTGATGGTATTTGCCGGTGACCTGGACCGGAATGACGTGATCCAGGACCTGGTCGCCAGCACGGTAAGCCAATTCGGTCAGCTGGACATCATGATCAACAACTCCGGTGGGCCTCCCCTGGCGCGGTCCTCCAATGCCACAGAGGAACAGTGGGAGATCGCGGTGCAGCGTTCCCTCTTCTTCTTCGCCCGCATGTCCCGGGAGGCCATCCCGCACCTCAAGAAGCAGGGAACCGGCCGCATCGTGAACATACTGGCCAGCACGGTCTACCAGCCCATTCCCAATCTGGCCCTCTCCGGGGCTACCCGAATGGGAGTGGTCGCTTATGCAAAAAGCCTGGCGGATGAAGTGGGGCGAGACGGCATCCTGGTCAACAACGTCTGCCCGGGCTCAATCCTTACCGAGCGGATGCTTTCCAACGTCACCTCCAGGGCGAAAGAGCTGAACATCTCGGTGGAAGAGGGTCTGGCCCAGCGCGCTGGGGAAACCGCCGTGGGCCGCATCGGCGAGCCCAAGGAGCTGGCCAACCTGGTGGCTTTCCTGGCCTCCAGCAAATCGAGCTACGTTACCGGCACGACTATCCTGGTGGACGGCGGCCTGGTCCGGTCGGTACTGTAAGCTGCTTTGGCTTGGGAATAGGCCTGCCCTGTGCGACCGAGACCTGAATCGGCTCCGGAGCCGGAGGACGCGCCCGGATTTGTGAGCCGAGGCAACAGCTTCAGCCGTAATGGTGTCTATGATCGGGCCATCGAGGCTTACACCAGGGCGGTGGCGCTGGACCCGGAGCTAGCCGACGCTTATTTCAACCGCGGCGTGTCCTACTATGAGCTTGGGGAGTATGACCGGGCCATCGCCGACCTCACCAGGGCGATTCAGCTCAACCCCAACGACGACCACTACTACGGCCGCCGCTCCCTGGCCTACCTCTTCGCGGATCAGCCGGAGCAAGCCCAAGCCGACCAGGACCGGTGCGACGAGCTTCGCAACTAGGCCCAAACCCAGTTCTGTCCCGGGTATTCCGCCGGCCACTCACCGGGCTTGACGAAAAACTAACCCCGCCGCCCGGGATTGGCGATTTTGCGTAGGTAATTGGCAGAGCAATTGTCCCAAAGATGATTTAGGGTGGCTTCAGGATTGCCCTTCTAAGGTAAAGTCGCCAATTATGCTGACTGCTCAAAGAAGCCCCGCCAGGTATAGCCAACACCGCCCCGACTCCAGTTCTGTCCTTGAGCCAAGCAACTGTTCCATTTTTGTGGTGGATGATGACCCGGTCATCGCCAATCTGGTCTTTCACAACTTGCGGTCCAGCGGTTATCAGGTAGCGCAATTCGCGAATGGTTCGGATATGCTGGATTCCATTGAAGCAAAAATGTCCGGTGAAGCGGAATGGCCCGACCTGGTGGTGCTGGATATCATGATGCCTGGTCCTAACGGACTGGAGGTCGCCCGGAACCTGCGCGAGTTTAGCCAGATTCCCATCCTGATGTTGAGTATTCGAGATGAAACCGCTACTAAGCTGGCCGCTCTTGACCTGGGAGCAGATGACTATCTGACCAAACCCTTCGAGGTGGCGGAGTTGCTGGCCCGGGTACGGGCGATCTTGCGTCGCAGCCTGCCGCCGGCAGAGGACTTGCCCTTGACTATTTACCAGCGTGGCGATTTGTGGATCGACCTGCAATCCACCCGAGTAACCCTTGGTGACAAGATGGTGCGACTAACGGGCCGGGAATGGGCTGTCCTAAGGGTTCTGGTGGAGCATGCTGGTCAGGTGGTCGCGCCGCGTCAGGTGCTCCAGCAGGCCTGGGGGCCGGAATATGGAGACGAGGGGGATTATATCCGAACCTACATTACCCGATTGCGCCGCAAGCTGGAACCAGACCCCAGCCAGCCCGCCTACATAACGCTGGAAAGGGGTATGGGATACCGCCTGGCCGAGCCTGCGTAGAAGTGGCCGCCTTCAGTCTGCCTTTGCAATAACAAACATGTGAAAACCCGCTCATATCGAGAGAACCAGTGGAGCCTCTAGTGAGAACAGGATCGTTAGCCGCTCTGGTGATCTCTAGGCCTGGCCCTCAAAGGCATATCTATAACACAATAGACATTGTCGCGGGCGGTGATGGCGTTGGCCTTATGCCTTCCGCTTTGGTTGATTATTTGTGGATCGCTTAGGCGGCGTGCATTGATTAATACTCTATCTCCGCGGATGGCGTCGCCAGCTTCAAGTAGCGTCGGCATTTACTTCTATTTCTCCTTCCTGCTCCAGTTGTTGACAAACTTCTACTACCAAAGGAAGGTCCAGCCGTAGCCTAGTGGCTAAATCAGAGTAGAACAGGGTCTCGCCCGACTGAAACATGGCAAGGATTTCCTGCTTAGCTTCCTCCCTAGAAATAACCCGTAATTCAATGATTTCTTCATCAGTTGCCAGCGTCAGCAGCCGAGCCACTTCCTCCTCTAGGTCCAAAACCCTGATCTTCAATTCTTCGAGTTCATCTCGTGCCACTGGGCGCCATAAAGGAGGTGCATGTCCAAGGTCATGGATGGCTGAAGAGGCTACGAACATCAACTGTATTAGAGTTGATTCCTTCGGACCAACATCGACTAACCGAATAAGTTCGTCGGACGCTGCATGCATTTCCCCGCGGAGTTCATCCCTAGTAGAGGCTCCAATGGCTGTAGCGACGATTTCATTCGTCTCGATTTCCAATCTACTGGGTGGAGTCATCACCTGCTCCCCCTTGTTGACTGGCCAGCCAAATATCATAAATTCTCTTCATCTGATCAGCCATATTGCCCAATCTTTGTGGTGTTACTGCCAATCGTGTCACCACCTGGATAGGTAAACCCTCTTCTTGCAGCTTATTTCGGGTTTCTTCAGTGAGCGGGGCCTCGTAAGGTACCTCGGCCTGTCCAAAAGTCAGCACGACGTGGTCCTCTTGTAGTCGCACAAATATCTGGTTGGCAAACTTGATTAGATCATCCGCCTGTCTCTCCCAGCGGGCTGGGACAGCCAGCTCCTGAACTTGATCATCGGTTCGGCGTTCCCTTCTGGTACTGCGTCTTCTGGGCGTCATAAACCCTAGCCTGAAAACCTTTCTACGTCTACCTTAGCATAGAGCATCGGAATCCTAAATTTCCAGCTCTACCAACCAAACCCACTATGGAATCCACCGCTGATTGGCCGAGTAGCTATCCAGCCGGCTTAAAGTAGGGAATAGTAATCTGGTCGTTGGCCCGGACAAAGGTGACTTCCACCTCCATGCCAATCTTCACATCGCGGGGTTCGCATTCCACGAGGTTGGTAAACATCCGCACCCCCTCCTCCAACTCCACCAGAGCCAAAACGTAGGGCACGTCCTCGGCAAAGCCTGGAGTGCGGTTCTGATAGGTTACAGTAAAGGTCCAAACAGTTCCTTTGCCACTGGCCTTGTACCACTGGATGTCATTGGACCAGCAGTTAGCGCAGATACCCCGGGGGTAAAACTGGTACTCACCGCAGCTATCGCATTTTTGGATCACCAGTTGGCCCTGCCGGCAGGAGTCCCAATAGGGCTTGGTTTCGCCGGAAATGGTGGGTAACGGCTTGTTCCAGTCGGCCATGAGTTAATCCCTCCCGAGGATAACCGTGCCGCCGCTGTGCCGGGACCCCAGCGCTCCCCCAGTGCCGTGGCAAAGGGCAACCTGGCAGTTTTCCACCTGACGCGGCGTACTCTCAAACTGGTGCCGAAGCTGGCGGGTGGCTTCCAAAAGTAAGAAGATTCCCCGCATGCCGGGGTGATTGGAGGACAGGCCGCCCCCATCTGTGTTGATGGGCAGCTCTCCGCCGACCTGAAGCCGCCCGCCGGAGACGAAGTCGCCTCCCTCCCCTTTCTTACAAAAGCCCAGGTCTTCCAGTGTTTCCAGGACCGTAATGGTGAAGGAGTCGTAAATCATGGCCATGTCGATATCCTGGTGGGTGACCCCGGCCATGGCAAAGGCGGGCCCATGACTCTGCTTGGCCGCAATGTAAATCAAATCCCGCTGACCGGCTCCCTGATGCGCCAGGGCCTCGCCCACACCCAGCACCCATACCGGCCGCTGCTTGCAGTTCCGGGCCAGCTCCGGCGACGCGACCACCACCGCTCCTCCACCATCACTTATTAAGCAGCAGTCCAGTAGGTGGAGCGGGGAGGAGATGACCCGAGCATTGACCACCGTATCGACGGTTATGGGGTCCCGGAACATGGCTTCCGGATTCATCGAAGCGTGCTTCCGAATAGCCACCGCGATTTCCGCCAATTGCTCTGAGGTAGTGCCGTAGAGGTGCATATGTCGCTGGGCGATCATGGCGTAAAGGCCCACAGTGGTAAGACCATAAAGCTCTTCAAAGCTGTCCGGCGCGGGGTCAAGTCTGGGATGGCCAAAGCGGGCAACTCCGCCGGTACCCACGGATACCCCGCCGGACCGAGCCAAGCTGCTGTAGGTGATGACCGCGCAGTTGATGCGCCCGGCGGCGATGGCAGTCAAGGCGTGGGAAAGGTGAAATTCGAAGGACCCGCCGCCGACCGTGGTATTGTCCACGTATTTGGGATACATGTTCAGATAGTCGGCCAGGTTCATCCCGCTGTTGCGAATGCTGCTCGAGGCGGTGAACAGTCCCTCCACGTCCTTCTTGGTCAGCCCGGCGTCTTCCAGAGCCTTGATTACGCTCTCGCCTTGAATTTGCAGTTCGCTCTTATCGGGAGCGTAGCGGGTCACGTGCTCATGAATGCCGACAATGGCCGCGCCATGCTTCAGGTCTACCATGGGTCGGAATCCTCCCTAGCCAGTATCAGCCGCCGTAGTTGAGATTGTGGTCACGCATGAGAATGGCCGGTTCCTCGCGTCGCACTCCGGCTTCCAGGACCTCCCCGACGAACAGGGTATGGTCACCCTGAGCCACCTCACCCACCACCTTGCACTCCCACCAGGCGGGCGAGTTCAGCAAGAGCGGGCATCCCGTTTCCGGTCCCAGCTCGAAATCCTCTCCCCCGATACTGTTGCCATCCCTCTCCTGAGACTTGAAAAAGGTGAAAGCAGTGTTTATTTGATCTCCGCCAATAACATTGACGGCGAAAACGTTGGTCTCTTTCACAAACTGGTGGGTTTGGGAATCGGCTTTAATTCCCACCGCGATAAGGGGTGGCGAGAAGGAGGTTTGCGTAACCCAGTTAACCGTAGCTGCGTCTACCTCCTCGCCCTGGCCGCTCTTGGTGGTAAGCACATACATCCCGTAGGGAATCATTCGCAAAGCGGTTTTTTGCCATCTTCATTCATCAGCGTACCTCCTGCCGTTATCCAAGTCGTGGTTTCCAAGCTGTTACCAGGCTGAACCTGGCCTATTATGGCCCATGCTATTATCGAAGACAACCGTGGGGACAAGTTTGAAGACCAGCGGCATCGCCGACCAGCGATTGGGCTGGTGAAATCTAGCCGCTACGGATATGGTACTATCCCCTCAGGCGGTAGGAGAAGACGGTATGAAGGCCCCGGTATGAAACCAATCGAACTGACTGTTAGTATTACAACGACGGATTAACTGACGAGGTGCTTCCTGCGAGGAAATTGAACCTGCCACAGCACCGCTGCGATCTTTCCACGATCACTGATTCGTAGCTGGACAAGAACCGTCAGCCGTCTTATTCGCCAATCCGTCGTTGTAATACTAGACGGCTGTTCAAAATGTCGCTCCCCTTATTAAGGGGAGGTTTGGAGGGGTCACAACACCCCCTCTCGGTCTCCCCCTCGCCAAGGGGGGAGCAACTGGCTATTTAGACCCACTCTAGGCCCGCCCTCGCCCGGGATTAAGCCGCCCGCCTGGAATTGCTCGGCTCCCCCGCAACGCGCTAGCGGGACTCCACCATGCGGGCTTGCTCCATCTGCTCGGCCAAGGCCGGAACCGGGTCTTCATCCTGAAAGACATTGGGGTTGGAGAACTGGGGCTCCCGGCCGGTGACGTTGTTGATCCAGACCGAAACCTCTAACGCGATGCCGTTGTTGTCGTGGAAATAGATGGAGTGAATGAACTTGTGGTCGACGACCGTGGTCACCTCCACGCGACCTGCATCAGGCGCTCTTGAAACTGCAATAGCTCATCCTCCGTCTCCACGTCGAAGGAGACATGGTCGAACTGCACCGGACCCGTTACCGGCTGTCCGGCGGGCTTGTGGAAACCCTCCACGCCGGGCCACTCAAAAAAGGCAATGCAGTTGTTGGGGCCGATCTCAAAGAAGTAGTGCCGGAAGGGATATCCGCCCTTGGTGTTGCCGATGGCCGCGACCAAGGGCAAACCCATCACATCCCGGTAAAACCGGACCGTTCCCTCCATGTCGTTGGTCACCAGCGCCAGATGATTTATTCCTCTGAAGTTCATGGACTTTTTCTCCTGGGTTGTTTCTCCCGCAAATCAAGTGCGACTACCATTATACCAGCCACTAGCTTGACGAATCCAATTTGATAGCTGGCCGCATCGCCCAACCCGATTTAGTCCCGGCCCAATCCCGATGACCAGGCGACACGCCTCTTAGTCTCCAGCCATGCCTCCACCGCCGCTTCCAAAAGCGCTCCCTGGCTTAGAGCCTGGGTTCAAAGATATCCGGGCATAGCATAATTCCCGGCACGCCATTCCGGCGCCGGCCAGAATCCAGCCTCATCTACCCATCAACCAGCGGGCGGCATCGGGGCTTCGGCTTTTGCCGGAGCGACGAATACACCGCCCCAGGGCCCATCAATGTTTTTGACATACCCTCTTGAGCTTTTGCGCTCCGAACAATAGCTCCTGACCCGCCTCCTTCAAGCCGAAGGGGGTGCTGGCACCCCAAGACCAGGAGTGACCACCCTCTGTCTGGCCCAACCGGCCCCGGATATCCTGGCCTGGTGCCCCGCTAGAAAGTTGGCCCTTCCAATACACCGGGCCGGGCACGGATGGGCAGGATTTGAGCCAGGTGCTGAAGCTGGGTTTCAAGTTTCCAATTATTGCCGTCATCGCCGGTCTATTTTCGCTGACTGCCTGCGCCGTCCTTCTCCCCCCTTCCCCAGAAACGCCTAGAGCGAAGACGTCTGAAAGGGCGCCGGATACCCGGCAAACCCCTAATTCACTGGCAGCCCCGGACACCCCCGAAGCTCCGGACACCCCAGGAACCCTAGACACCCGGCGAACCCGGGACACAATACAAACCATCGAAATGGGACGGAATTGGTCCCAAGAGGTTGCCCCAAACTCTAGCCAAGCCTACCTTCCTCCGGCCCAGCTTCCGACTATCCAGCCCGGGATTGATACCGGGATAAATGGCGTCACGGCAACGGAACCGGCCCCGGCGCCAGCACTATCCCAGTCCCTGACTGCCAGTCCGGCCGGCGACTCAACCCCCGGCGCCATCGACAACTACTTTGTCAGCGGGTTCGCCTGCACCGGCAGCATGCGGCCGGCTCTGGATTGCGGCGACGAAGCCGTTTTCCTGAATCCGCCCTTTCCTCAGCCGCTGGCCGTCGGCGACGTGGTTTCTTTCTCGGTGGACATCGCCTGCCGCTACTACAAGTCGCAGGATATATCCAAAGCCCACCGCATTATCGACATCAGGTACGAGGGGACCGCTCCCTTTTACACCACCCAAGGTGATGCCAGCTCCGATCCAGACCCCTGCGAAATCACCCTAGGACAGGTGGACGGAGTGATGGTGGAGGTTAGGAAGGGCGCGCGTCCCCAGGACATAATCGACGTTTCGGAATATGACCGGGCCAAGCTGGCCGTGACCGAGGCGAAAGCTGAGTACGCTCTCTTATTGGAGCTTTACGACCTGGAAAAGGTGGCCTACGAGGCCCTGTTGGATGAGTATGATTCCCTGGTGGAGCATTACCGGCGGGGAGACCTGAGCTACCAAGTTGTGTCGGAATTTTACGAGGGCCCGGAAAAGCGTCGCGCCTCACTGAATAGGCTGCGGCAGGATTTAAACGACTTGAGTGACCGCGCCAATCTGGCCATAGATGAAGTGGATCGGCTTTACCGGCAGCTATTCGTCAGGTGAACCGCACCGGGATTTGGATAAACAGCTCCCTTTTCGCCTGACTCGAGTAGCCGGTAGGGCATACTTCTAAAGACACAACCGCGAGCTAATTCCCAGTCCTTGCCGTCTCCTTGTGTCGTCTCCTCGTCACACCTTACCCGGCCGGCTCGGACCGCCACAGTTGGGCCACATCGACAACGCGCATGAATTCCACATCGGGAAAACTGCGAATATGGTTGATCAATCGTTCCAGCATCAACAGCCGGCCGGGGCGTCCGATATACTGGGGATGCATGGTCAGGGTGAAGGCCCTTCCGTATCGATACAGGCCTTCAAATTCGGCGGCCCAGGTGCTGTAGACCCCCTCCGGGCTACGCATCGGTCCCAGCCGGTTAGCCGACGGAGCGTAAACGAAGTTGGGAGCGTCGTCCAGGACCCAATGGATGGGGACTTCCACCAAGGGGCTGCTTAAGGACTCGGAGTTCAGCAAGTAAGGCGCGTCATCCCCCATCATGCTGCTGTCGTAAAGGAAACCATGCTGGGCCAGCAACTCTAAGGAGACCGGGCTTAGCTCCCAACTGGGAGAGCGATAACCCCTTGGCGCGTGACCGGTTATGTCGCCTAGTATTTGGATGCCTCTTTTGAGTACCTGCTCCTCTTCCTCCGGTGACATGGAAGCCGGGGCTTCGTGCAAATAGCCGTGATGCCCCAGCTCATGGCCGCGATCGGCAATCTCCCGAACCAGGTCCTGGTGGCTTTCCGCCACATAACCCGGCACATAGAAGCTGGCCTTAATGGCATGCTTGTCTAACAGGTCCAAAATACGGGGAGCAGCCACACTGGGCCCGTATTCGGCCATCGACATCAAGCTGGGCAGGGAGCCAAATTTGGGGTCCCTTCTAAGCCAAGAAGAAACCCCATCCACGTCGAAGGTAAGCATGGCAACGCATTGGATGTCTCCGGGCCAAATGCCGGACATAATTACCTCCAGTCGGTTTTATCAGTTTCAGTCGGTCCCAATACCAAACCAAAGCCAAAGTGGATTCTACATTGACACCGGATTGGACAGCGCTGCCAACACCGTCATTCCGGCGAACGCCGGGATCTAGAGAACAGTGCAGAATGTACTTTCCTGGACACGGGCTTACGCCGGTGTGACGAAGGATTTGGATCTTTCAGGTTGCGCAAACTAACACACTGCCGATTGTGGAAGAGGACTCTGGGGTTTAGCTGAATGTAGTTTTCACCTTGGTCGCAGCACTAGCGGCCCATTCTAACTGAAGGGGGAGAGGGGTTGTAGGGAGGGGAGGAATTACTTTGGAAGGTTCGCATCCTGGAGTAGGGTCTGCACCGGGACGGCTCGGTAGAGGCTGGTAGCTGAGAGGGTATTAGTACGGGCTGTTACCGGGATCCAACTTCTTGTTGGTTCCAGCTGAGGGACGGGACCGCCGGGTTTTCCGCTCCATCCAACCTCAGGACCAAGCGCACTGAGGTTCCCTCGCCGGGGGAAGAAATTATTTCAGTTCTGCCGCCCAAAGCCTGGGCGTAATCGGTCATCATGGCCAAGCCCTGACCAGTGAATGCAAGGCTGGAATCGAAGCCGCAACCGTTGTCCACCAGGTTAAGAACGAGCAGGCCCGGCTCCAGATAAAGCAACCCTACCCGCACGTTGGTCGCC
>JAKZUA010000021.1:0-24993 GCA_047516825.1 Dehalococcoidia bacterium | reverse complement strand
GCACGATGTTAACAGTCGGATTCCCGCTTTGTCAACCTGAGGCAGAGGGAGCGCAAATGCGAGAAACAGCCTTGGTCACTTTCTTGATTAAAACCCGAGCAGGCTGGTTGTTAACCCCTTCCTCTGCCGTCTGTCCCACCGAATAACTATCTCGAAACTACCCCTGTCATTCCGAAGGAGCGAAGCGACTGAAGAATCTAAATTTTGGGCCCGTATTACCTTCTGAGTCAATACAATAGTTATGCCATGGCCAATGGCGTGAGGACCATGTCCTCAGGGATTTTAGACCCCTGGCTTCGCTGCGGGTAACATTTGGAGAAAATTATTATACCGGCCCGCCGTGCTGGCATGCCGCGTTCATTAAAAGGTTGGCAACTGAAATTATTGAGATTGTGATAGAATACAGCCGCTGCCGGCGGTGCGGCAACTCGGCTCCTCAATCCGGCAGGACCAAGCCTGCTTCCCCGATCCTGCTACCTCGATTTAATCTCCCGGGGAGGAACCGCATACTTGTCGGAACGTATTTTCATAGGCGTCGCTTGGCCTTACGCCAACGGGCCCCTGCACTTGGGCCACCTGGCCGGGTGTTATTTGCCCGCCGATATTTTCGCCCGCTATCACCGGCTGCGCGGCAATGAAGTCCTGATGGTCTCCGGCAGCGACGCCCACGGCACTCCGATAACCATTCGAGCCGGCCAAGAGAACATTTCACCGGAGGAGGTCTTGTACCGTTATCACGCCCAGTTCGTGGAGACGTGGCAGCAGCTGGGTATAACCTTCGACCTATTCACCAACACTCATACCGAGAACCATGAAAAGGTAGTCCACGAAATCTTTGGAGTATTGCGGGAACAGGGGTATATCTACCAGGAAGTTATGCAGCTGGCTTATTGCGCCGGCTGTCATCGGTTCTTACCAGACCGCTACGTTGAAGGAACTTGTCCCCACTGCGGCGAGGAACGCGCCCGGGGCGATCAATGCGACGCCTGCGGGCGTACACTGGACCCCCAGGACCTGATTCAACCGCATTGCGTCCTGTGCGGCCGCACTCCGGAGTTCCGAGATTCCGAACACTTCTTCCTGAAGCTTTCCGCCTTTGAGCAGCCCCTTCTGGACTGGGTTCGGCAGCAATCTCACTGGCGGCCCAACGTGCTGAACTTCACCCGCGCATTTCTGGAGGGCGGCTTGAAGGACCGCGCCATCACCCGGGATCTCTCCTGGGGCGTGCCGGTTCCGCTGGAGGGTTACGAGGACAAGCGCATCTACGTCTGGTTCGAGGCGGTAATCGGCTATCTCTCGGCGGCCATGGAGTGGGCCCAGCAAACCGGCCAGCCGGATCGCTGGCAGGATTTTTGGAAGGAGCCAACAACCAAAAGCTACTATTTCATCGGTAAGGACAACATTCCCTTCCACAGCATTATCTGGCCGGCCATGCTGATGGGCTACGGCCACGACCTGAATCTGCCCTATGACGTACCGGCCAACGAGTTTCTGAGCTTGGAGAACCGCAAGTTCTCCACCAGCCAAAACTGGGCGGTCTGGCTGCCCGACTATCTGGAGCGTTACGATCCAGATCCGCTGCGCTACCTTTTGTCGATCAACATGCCGGAAAGCGGGGACGCCGACTTTTCCTGGTCTGAGTTCCTTCGCCGTAACAACGAAGAGCTGGTCGCCACCTATGGAAATCTGGTGAATCGGGTCTTGTCTTTCACCTACCGGAACTTCGCCGGGGCTATCCCGGAGCCGGGTCCTTTGTCCCAGGCCGATGAAGCGCTGCTGGAAACCGCCCGCCGGGCGATGGACCAGGTTGGCGACAGTCTCTACCATACCCGCTTCAAGGTAGGGTTGGCCCAGGCCTTTTCTCTGGCTCAGGAAGCGAACCGATACCTGGATTCCCAGGCCCCCTGGCAGGCCATCAAGTCCGACCGGCTGGCGGCGGCCACCACCCTCAACGTGGCGATTCGGGTGCTGAATTGCCTGAAAGTGACCCTGGCTCCCTACTTGCCCTTCAGCTCCCAGCGGCTGCACGAGTATCTGGGGTTCGACGGCGCCATCGAATCAGAGAAGTGGGACTTTGCGTATTTGACGGATGCCATCAAGCCGGGCGCCCCGTTGCGGGAACCCCGTCCGCTATATACCAAACTGGACCCTGGATTGGTGGAGGAGGAGACGGCGAGACTTGGGTTGCAGGCGGCTTAGGTGGTGACTTGATTAAAGGAATGGATGCCCAAGCGGCCACCGTTTATGCGCCGATCCAGGATGAACTGCGCCGGGTCGAGGAAAGACTCTTAACTCTGACCAAAACCTCCATTCCCCAACTAGAGCCGCTGCTGGACCATACCTTGACCGGCGGTGGAAAGCGTATCCGCGCCGCCCTTACTCTGCTGGCCTCCAGTTTTTACCCCCACGAACCGGAGTACCCCATTACCATGGCCTCGGCGGTGGAACTGCTGCACTTGGCAACTCTGATCCATGACGACACAATAGACAATACCGACTTGAGGCGGGGCAAGGCGACGGTGAAAAGCGTTTGGGGCAAGCACCTGGCGGTGCTGCTGGGCGATTATGTGTTTGCAGCTTCGGCTACTTTCGTGTGCGACACCCAGAATGTCCGAGTAATTCGGCGGTTCGCCGAAACCATAATGGAGCTGGCCGCCGGACAGGTTATCGAATACTTCAGCTGCTACCAGCCCGAGCGCGCCCGCCCGCTGTATCAGGACCGAATCTATCGCAAAACCGCCTCCCTCTTTTGCACCGCCGCTGAGACCGGCGCCATCCTGGGCAACGCCCCGGAAGCCCAGGTGCAGTCCCTGAAGGACTTCGCGTATAACATTGGCATGGCCTTTCAGGTGATGGACGATCTCCTAGACGTTCAGGGGGATACCGCGGTGCTGGGCAAGCCGGTGGGCAATGACCTGCTCCATGGGGTATTAACCCTGCCGGGCATCATGCTGTTGGAGCGCTATCCGGAGAATAATCCCATTGAGGCCTTCTTCTTGGACCAGACCCAAAGCGACAAGCTGGAACAAGCGCTGGACATGATCAACAACAGCGATATTATCCCAGATTGCTACCAGGTCATTCGGGATTATTGCCGCCAGGCCGTCGATTTACTGGCCTCCCTTCCCGAGGGACAATCTCGTCGCTCCCTGACCCAGCTGGCGGATTATATCTGGGAGCGCACCAGATAGGCTAAAGATTCAACCCGCCGGCCGCCCCAAGCCCAGCGACATTAGAAATCTCCTTCCCAGGCGACCCGACCGCCAACCAGGGTCAGCACTGCCCTGATTCCCAGCCAAGCATGCGGGTCCACCCCGGTGGGATCAGCGTCGACCAGCACCAAGTCGGCCAATTTGCCGGGCTTTATGCTGCCCTTTCGGGCCTCGTTCCCCTCGACCCAGGCGCCGCCCCAGCTGTAGGCCCGCAAAGCCTCCACCGCTGAGATTCCCGTTGCTGAGATGGTCCGCTTAGCCGGCGAGGACTCCTGAGGTGGCAGCATATTCCCCCCGCTGGTTAGCCTGGTGACCGCGCTGAACATTCCGGGCCAGGGGGAGGGATCGATCACCGGTCCATCGGAGCTGAAGGCGACCGGGATTCCAGCTTTCAGCCAAGCGCTGATGGGATACAAATGTTGCCGCAGACCGGGCTCGACCTGCTCCAAATAACGGTCGCCATTCCAATAGACGAAGCCAGGTTGGGTAACCACCGCTGCGCCGCATCGCTTGATCTCCGCCAGCAGTTGGGGCGGACACTCGGAGCAGTGCTCAATCCGGTCCCGTCGGACCCGACCCTTTCCACCGGGCGATGGTCTGGGGACTGAAGGCGGGCGGTGGCCCGCTGACCCGGTCGCTGGGGAGTTAGACCCAATAGCGCTGATCGCGGCAAGCACCGCCTCCCGCTCCACCGCGTGGACCGCCACCGGGAATCCGGCTCTATGGGCCCGGGCCACACCAGCGGTCAGGTCATCCACCGCCGGATGAAGCCCACCGGTGGTCAGGGTTAGCATCAGCTTTGCATGACCCAGCCGAATCCGGTCGTCCCCGCTTCCCCAATGCAACCCGGCTTCCTGGAACTCCGGCAGTCTGGCGCTGCCGGCCATCATGGACACCCGACTGCCCAAGGCGTTGGAGCCGGTCAGCTCCCGGAGGGTTTGCCACCGGTCGAGACCATTGTCGGGACCGGCGTCGTGCACCGAGGTTATGCCATGCCCCAGGAGCATCTGGTTGAGGCGACATACCGCTTCACGAAGCTCCTTATCATTCCTGGTGTTACCGAGCCGTAGCCGCAGGAAACCGTTCATCTCTAAGAGAAGACCGGTAATCTCGCCGGACAGCGGGTCCCGATCTATTACTCCTTCCGGCGGATCCGCCGTATCCGCGTGGATCCCAGCCCGGGCCAGCCCCAGGCTGTTCAGCACCACGGCGTGGCCGCTGCGGTGGTCCAACCGCACCGGGTGCTCCGGACACGCTCGGTCCAGGTCCCAGCGGGTGGGGTGGCGGCCTTCCTTGAGAGCCGATTCGTCGTAACCGAATCCCCTGATCCAGCTTCCCTGGGGGATTTCTTGAGCCTTGAGGCGAATCGCCTGGATCAGGTCATCAATAGAGTTTGTGGAGTTGCCGAGGGCCCAGAAAGCTGCCGGGACGGGTGAGCAGTCAACGCCCGTCAGCGCGGCGGCCATTGCCAGAAGATGGCAGTGGGAATCCACGAAGCCTGGCAGGAGAGTCAATCCCCGACAATCCACCGTCTTACTGCGGGGGCCCTGGAACGCCGCGACCTCCCGGTGACTGCCCACGCCAATAATGGAATCGCCAGCGATTGCCACAGCCTCGGCTAAGGGTGGGTCGGGTTCCAGGGTAAGCACCCGGGCGTTGGTCAATATCAGGTCAGCAAGATCAGACATGGATTGCTGAGAAAAAGCCGGGGATAGGGCGTTCACAAACCAGGCTCAACGGCCCGGATACCTGGGAAGGGAAGAATATGGGAGCGGCAGCCGGGCTCATGCCGGGCCCGGGTCAGCCGGCGGTCATAGTGGCTGCCGCGGCATCGTGCTGCTCATCAGCATGGTAGGAGCTGCGAACCAGGGGACCGGAGGCGACATGCCTGAAGCCCATTTCCTCGCCGGCCAGCCGAAGCTCGTCGAACTCGGCGGGCGTGTAGAACCGGTCGATGGGGATGTGTTTCAGGGAGGGCCGCAAATACTGCCCGATGGTAAGCAGGTCACAGTCAACCTGCCGCAGATCCGCCATAGTATCCAGCAGGTCCTCTCTGGTTTCGCCCATCCCGACGATTATGCCCGACTTGGTCACCACGCCGGGGTCGATCCGCTTGGCTTCAGCCAGGAGGTCCAGCGA
The DNA here is from genome assembly GCA_047516825.1 of Dehalococcoidia bacterium. GTDB lineage: Bacteria > Chloroflexota > Dehalococcoidia > Lucifugimonadales > UBA3495 > JADFQT01. Next base: position 19,642 of record JAKZUA010000021.1, on the reverse strand, counting down.
CAGCTGGTAGTCGCCTTTAGGTCGCACTCGGCGGAAAACCCGGCGGGTCGACTCGATGTTGTGGTTCAGCACCTCGGGTCCCGCGTCAATAACTTTCTCCAGGGCGAGCCAAGAGCCGGCGAAGTCCGGTATCAATACCTCCACCCGGCATGCCGGAATCTTCTCGTGAACCTTGCGGATACAGGCGGCAAAAAGGAAGGCCCCACCATCGGGCAGGTCGTCGCGGTTGACCGAGGTGATGACGCAATACCTCAAGCCCATGGTTTGGACGGTTTCAGCCAAGCGGTCCGGCTCCTGCAGGTCCAAACCCTCCGGGCGGCCGGTGGTCACAGCGCAATAGTGACACCGGCGGGTGCAGATGTCGCCAAGAATCATGAAGGTGGCCGTTCCTCGCTCCCAGCACTCGCCGATGTTGGGGCAACGGGCCTCCTGGCAAACCGTGTGCAGCTGCTGCCGTTCCATTAGTTGTTGCAGTTCCAGGTACCTGGGTCCGCCCGGCATGCGTACTTTGAGCCATTCCGGCAGCCGAGGCCGAACCGGTAGTTGCTCCCCGGAGGAGCGGACGGGAATTTTCCCGGAAATTTTCAAGGGCTGGGTACTGCTCGGTTCAGTCATGCGTCAGTCATGCGGCGATCAAAGTCCCGGCTGGCCTAGGTCTGGATGAGTGAGAATCAGCCATTCATGGTTCGACAGGCTCACCACGAAGCTCACTCGACCCATTCGCCCTGAGCCTGTCGAAGGGTCAAGGTCTTGCAACTTTCCACACTGCCTCTAAGGCTGCGGCTGTTAGCCTAAGGCGTCACAGAAGCTGTACCATGCGGGGTTTCATGCGGCATTTTTCCGCCGTGATAATAGCATCAATGTCCAATATGGCCTGCTCCAGACAGTTGTCCCGATTCACCACCCGGTAGTCGAAGTCCCTAGCCCGGGCCAACTCTTCCTCCGCTGCTTTGAGCCTCAACTCCATGTCTGGTGAGTTCTCGGTCATCCTACGCCCCAGTCTGGTTTGGAGCTCGTCTAGCGAAGCCGGTAGCATGAAAATAGAAACGACTTCTGGGATCAACCTTCGCACCGTTTCGGCACCCTGCACATCGATTTTAAGAATGACATCTTTACCGGAATTCAGGCCGTTTCTAACCTGATTACGGGGTACGCCGTACCAGTGACCGTAGACCTCCGCGCATTCCAGGAACTCATCGCGTTCCCGCATTTTGGAAAAGGTGTCCTCATCCAAAAACAGGTAATCCACCCCATCGCGCTCCCCTTCCCTCATTTTTCGCGTCGTGGCGGTCACGGCGAAATACCAAGGGCGATCCAGCTTCTTCAACTCCTCCAAAGCCGCATCTTTACCTACGCCGGAGGGGCCGGACAAAATCACCAACAGCGGTGGCGCGGGGTTAACCTCCAACAATGCCGTCTCCCGTCCGGAGTCTGGGCTTATCTGCGGTCCTTTTCCTTCTCCCCCGAACCCTTGACCAGGCCCTTATTGGCCTGGAACAGCTTTTTCCCTAAGCTCCCCATGAACATGGTCTGCATGCTCTCGGAGAAGGTGGGCATGTCCTCTTGTCCTCGGGTCGCCATGCGGGCCTTGGCAGTGGCTTCGCCCGCCAGCCAACTGGCCCGGGCATCGGCCACCTGGTCGAATACGCCCTTCACCACCTCCCCGTCGGGTTGAGGTTCGGCTTCCAAGATTTTTCGAAACCCGTACAATTCTTTAATGAAGGCGTCAATCCATGAAACGATCGGCTGGCTGTTGGTGAGGCAAATATCCCGGTGCATCACGGAATCGCCGGAGGCCAGCCGGGTGATGTCTCGATAGCCGGTGGAAGCCAGCTGGGCGATATCCTCCCAGTTGGCGCTTTTTGAGGTGCAGCCGACCAGCGCTGTGGACAGCAGGAAAGGAAGGTGGCTGGCGGCGGCGACGAAACTGTCGTGCTCCTCGACCCCGATGAAGTATGGGATGGCGCCGATTGCCTCAATCATGGTGGTGATTTCACCCACCGCCTGTTGGTTGGCCCCAACGCTGGGAACCACGCAGTAGGTCTTGCCCTGGAACAGGTCGGGCTCGGCCGCTTCCGGTCCGGCCTCCTCCTTGCCCGACATGGGATGGCCTCCCACGAAATCCACCGTCTTGGGCAGAATCTGTGCCGCCCACTCCAGAACCACCTGCTTGCAGCTGCCGACGTCGGTGACCACGCAGCCCTCCACTAGCTCTGGAGCGATGAGCTCCATCACCTCTTTCATCGCCAGGACCGGCGTGGCCAATACCACAATGTCCGCCCCTTGTATGGCATTGAAAAGCCGGTTTTCGACCTTATCGAAAGCCTTCCTTTTCTCAGCTCCACTTCTGGCCTGCCGGTCCGCGTCGGTGCCGACCACCTCCAGGTCCCTCAACGACGATTGCCTTAAAGCCAACGCTAAGGATGTGCCAATTAGCCCAGTCCCAATAATTGTTATCTTTGCCATAAGACCCTCTCAGCTTCTCTTCAACCGGGTGGAAACCGGCAAGGCGACCCTGGGCGTTTTCGGTAAAGCCGCCGGTAAATACGCTAGAATTCCTTATGCGATTGACCTATCTTACACCATGCTGGCCTTAGGGAGGTAACCTGAATCGGATTTGACAATTTGCGGGTCGAATCGTAGGGTAATGCCAAATTCCCCACTGGATAATCCAGATGCTCTCCAGCCCCGTTGGGCGTTTTCCCTGCCGGGCCGTCAGTTCCTTTGCTCCTAGTGTAACGCAGGGTTAGGAAGGGGTTACCGTCCAGCCGCGGCACCGATCCCGCTCTCCAGATCTCTCTGCCCACCATGCTGGGGCGGTTCCCGGAGCCATTTTGTAAAGCCGTAAAAAGTATCGGCGCCCAACATCGGGCCATCCCCGGAGCGCGGGGATCCTGCCAGCGGGGCTACCCGACTTCCCAATAAAGAGGTTTAGCGATGACCCCAAGCTTGGGCAAAGTAGAGCGACCAGCGAAGATGAACGAACCTTTTATCGCCGTACGTTCCCTGTCCAAGGTATTTGGCAAGCGCCCTGGCCTGGCTCTGGCTCCCGAAAACGCGGATAAGAGTAAGGAACAGCTCCTAGCCGAGCTGGGCTGTGTTCTGGCGTTAAAGGAAATTAATTTCACTGTTAACCGGAGCGAAACCTTTGTCGTAATGGGACTTTCCGGTAGCGGCAAATCGACGCTGGTGCGGTGCCTGATCCGCCTGATAGAACCCACCAACGGCGAGATTCTAATCGAGGGAGAGAACATTCTCAACTACGACGAAACAGCCCTGGTGGAATTTCGTCGCAGTAAGGTGGCCATGGTGTTCCAGGGCTACGGTCTGCTGCCCCACCGGCGGGTACTCGACAACGTCGCCTGGGGCCTGGAGATTCAAGGAATCGGCAAGCCCGCCCGCTACGCCCGCACCCGCGAGATCCTGGAGTTGGTGGGGCTTCAAGAGTGGGAGCAAGCCTATCCCAGAGAATTGAGCGGCGGTATGCAGCAGCGCGTCGGATTGGCCCGCGCCCTGGCGGTGGACCCGGACATCTTGTTGCTGGACGAGCCCTTCAGCGGGTTGGACCCATTGATTCGCCGCAATATGCAGGATGAGCTGCTTCGGCTGCAGCAGGAGCTTCACAAAACCATAATCTTTATAACCCACGACCTCAACGAAGCCGTCAAGATTGGCGACCGCATCGCCATCATGCGGGACGGCCGCATAATTCAGATTGGCTCTCCCCAAGATATAGTTCTCCATCCGGAAGATGAGTACGTAGGCGAATTCACCCAGGACGTAAGGAGGGAATCTATCCTCTGCGCTTCGGTGGTGATGACAGAACCTTCGGCAGTTATCCAGGACGGGGACCCGCCCTCCCAGGCCCTCGGCGCTATGAAGCGCGGCGATTCACCGGCCGCCCTGGTGGTGGATGCTAGCGGCAAATATCTGGGCCTGCTCACCCGGGAGGCCGCCGAGAAAGCTCAAAGGATAGGAATGGAGGGAGTAGGGCAAAGCCTGGACTATTTGGACCGTAGGGTGATGGGGGTCACAGTCCAAACCCCCTGCGAAGTCCTGATTCCCCTAGTTATGGCCAGCGACCTACCCATACCGGTGGTGGACGACGAGGGAAACCTTGTTGGTCAGGTGGAACGGAGGACGATAGCTGCGGCGATGACCCAACCCTCTCAGACCCACCTGCCGGGATAACCACTTGCTCGGCGAACCTGCCCCACGGCCAAATTTTTCCATTGAGCCGCTACTCCCTCGCCGTTACTCCCCCATAGGAGGCAAATCCCGTGTCTAGAACCCCTTTCCAAAACCCCTCAGGAGACAACCCGTTGTCAGCCCGGCGCCCTTCCCCAGAGGGAATTCAGGAGCCAATTCCTGGGGCGGATTTAGAGCCTACCTGGACCGCCTCCTTTCGCCGGCAATTAGCCAACACCCGCTGGCTGACTCTAGTTTCTTTGGTGTTTTTGCTCGTGTCCGTGGTGTTGGTGCAGCTATGGGTTACCGGCGCAGCGTTTCCCGCTGACGTCGGCCGAGAGGTCGGCAATGTGATCGACGATTCGGTCAAATGGGTGACTCGGGAGGCGTCCTGGCTCTTCGATGGCCTCTCCGACGCCGTAACCATAGCGCTGGTCAGGTTGCAGCAAGCCCTGCTGTGGATACCCTGGTCCACCTTCATCATCGTTGTGGGTCTTCTGACCTGGCGCTCCGTGGGATGGCTGGCCGCCTGGTTTGCCGTGGCTGCCCTGCTCTTCATAGGCTTTATGGGCCTGTGGGACAGCGCAATGGAGACCCTGGCCCTGGTTATCACCTCGGTGTCCCTGGCCCTTCTAATTGGGATTCCTCTGGGCATAGCCGGAGCTCGCAGTAGTCTCGTCGAGTCCCTCACCCGGCCTTTCCTGGACGTAATGCAAACCATGCCCATTTTTGTTTATCTGGTTCCGGCGGTGTTGTTTTTCGGCCTGGGCAACGTCCCCGCGGTTATGGCAACTATAATTTATGCCGTGCCCCCAGCCATCCGTTTGACCACCCTGGGAATACGCCAGGTTTCGCCCGAGGTGGTGGAGGCGGCTAGGTCCTTCGGGACCACGCCTATTCAATTATTGCTAAAGGTGCAGCTGCCAATGGCCCTGCCCACCATTATGGCCGGGGTAAATCAGACCACCATGCTGGCGCTGGCCATGATGGTGATCGCCGCCATGGTTAGCGCCGGTGGTCTGGGCGAAGACGTGCTGCGAGCGACTAACCGCCAAGAGCCAGGCAATTCGGTTATAGCAGGCCTGAGCATCGTTTTCCTGGCCATCGTTATCGATCGCATAACCCAGGCGGTCGGTAAGGAGCAGAAAATGCTAGCTGAATGAGCCGGTGCATCAAATAGTATTAAATTTTTTGGTGCGAAACCTGGTGGTCACCTTGAGCGATGGATTTGACTAATGCTAGAAAATGCTGGCACACTTACCGCGGGCTAGTCAAATCCACAAGGTTGAAGGGAAAGGGACATGTTGAAAACTCTTATTTCGCGAATGTCTTCGGCCTGGTACATCTTCTCTGCAATGTTGTTGCTGGTTACGCTGGGTTGCGGCGCAGCCGCGCCATCCTCCGAGAATGCTCCCGACCCGTCTGATCCCAAGGAACCCATCGTTTTCTCGGACCTTAGCTGGGACAGCGCCCAATTGCAGAACCGAATTGCCATGTACATTGTGGAAAATGGTTACGGCTACCCGGTAGATACCCTATTTGGAGACACCATCCCTCTCTTCAACGGTCTGATCAAGGGAGATACCCAGGTCACCATGGAGATCTGGCTGCCCAACCAGCAGGAGGCCTGGGACAAGGCCGTGGCAGATGGCTCAGTGTTGGCGGTAGGCCACAGCCTGGATGACAACTGGCAGAGTGCCTTCGTGATTCCTACTTATGTTGCCAATGAAAACCCCGGATTACGATCGGTTCAAGACCTGTCCCAATTCAAGGAACTCTTCGCCACCGCGGAGACCGGAGGCAAGGCCCGGCTGGTCTCCTGCCCAGCTGGATGGGAGTGCGAAAAAACTAACGAAGCTCAGGTTCAGGCTTACGGGCTGCAAGGGGTAATCGATTTGACCAACCCAGGCTCTCAGGACGCATTATTCGCTTCTCTGAACGGCGCATATATAAAGGGAGAACCCTGGTTGGGTTACCTCTGGGGACCCACCAAAATTGCGTCGGAGTTGGACCTGACTCTCCTTGAGGAGCCGCCCTGCGCCGAGGGCGTGGGTCCGGAGACCGGTTGCGGCTACCCACCAGCCAATATTTTAATCGCTGTAAACCCCGAGTTACCCGAGCGGGCTCCAGATGTCATCCAGTTTCTAGAGAAGTTCGCCCTGACCTCGAAAATGGAGGGCGAGACGGAGGTTTGGATGGGTAACAACGATGCGACCACGGAAGAGGCGGCGGTTTGGTTCCTGCAAAATCAAGACGTTTGGACCCAATGGGTCACCGAGGGCGCCGCCGCTAATATCCGTAACGCCCTGGCCGCCGAGGGCTAGCGCCAAAGCCCGCTTCAACTCCGCCGGCTTAAACCAAGTCTGCCCAAAATTCGCGTTTAAATCCTGGGTGATTCCGTAGGGGCGCCCGTTACTGGTTCGACATCCTCCAAAGCTGAGCCCTTTGGCGGAAGGGGATGGACACCACGAGGGGGTTGGGCCCCGCAAGATAGAAGCTGCTAATCTTGCTTGGGATGCGCTTGGCCTGGGAACCCGTTGGAAGAAATTGACGGAACAGGAAGCCTTCGCTACACTCTCCCCTGTCCCAACACCCAACAGTAGGACGGCGGGGGCTCAACTTCATTCCCCAACAGGAGGAGAGATTGGCAAGACTACCGGCAGCCACCAAAGACAGCGTACCATCGAATCAGCAGGGAGCATTTGAGGAGATAGTCAAGAACGGCGGGGTCCCGCCCTACGGTCCGGGCTCCGTAATGATCCATGTTCCGGAAGCCAGCCGCCGGGCCACGGCGCTGAACCAGTATCTACGCAATGACTCCAGTTTGCCCAAGAAGATCCTGGAATTGGCCATGCTGGTCACAGCCCGGGAAATGGACTGCCAGCACATATGGAACGCCCATGCTGCCTCGGGTCGAAGCGCCGGTCTTTCGGACGACGTAGTGGACGGGCTGCGGGACGAGGAGGAGCTGAGCGGGCTGCCCGATGACGAGCAGGCGGTGGTCAATTATGGCCAGGAGCTGTTCCGCAGCCATCATGCCAGCCGGGGAGCATTCCAGGCGGTCCTGGAGCAGTTCGAGCGCCAAGGGGCGGTGGAGCTAACCCTGGTATTCGGGAACTACACCATGCTGGCCCTGGCGATTAACGCCTTTGATACCGATTTGCCGCCCAACCGAACGGAGGCTCTGCTCCCCATCTAGGTGCGCTGGGTCGGGGTTACCCGAGCCTTTTAGTAATTCCTACCGCACCCAGGGTCTAAGCAGGCGCTGAGACCAGCCTGCGGTAGATCTGCAGGCGGTGGCGGCAGCTATCGACGATATAAATCCGGCCGGAGGAGTCCAGCTTCACCGAAGTCGGACCCCAGAGCAGCTTTTCTACGCTGGCCGACTTCTCCCGGCGTCCCTCGCGCCCGGACTTCAGCTCTCGCTTCAACTCCGGTTCCAGGTTGGCGGCCAGCCGGGTCGCATACTCGGCCGGGTTGGCCGCGAAATAGTCGTCGGCCCAGCGGGAAGGAATAGAATCGCCCCGCAGCTGGGCCAGCATCTTGCCTTCTGGGTTCAGAACCTGGACTCGCTCATTACCCCAGTCCGCTACATAAAGGTTTTGCTCCGGGTCCACCGCCAAGGCGGCCGGGCGGTTAAACTCTCCGTCGCCGGAACCGCCCCATCGTTGCAGGAATTTCCCGTCCGGGTTGAATTTTTGGATTCGGTCGTTGCGCCAGTCGGCCACGTAAACGTTTCCCTGGCCGTCCAGGCAGAGACCCCAGGGCATATTGAACTGGCCGGGTCCCTCGCCGGGTCCACCCCAGCTGGCCAGGACACGCCCGTCCTTGGTGAATTTTTGGATCCGGTGGTTCAGACTATCGGAAACCAGCAGGTTATCCTCGGAATCAAAAATGATGGAAGAAACCCGGTTGAACTGCCCCGCCTCGGAACCGCCGGTGCCCCATTTGCCCAAGAACTGGCCCTGACGGTCGAAGATTGAAATTCGATGCAGGGCTTCATCGGCCACGTAGAGCCGGTCTTCACTATCAAAAGCCAGTGAGCTGGGCCACCAGAACTCGCCGTCCCCCTGGCCTCCGGTACCGAACTCCCCCAGGTATTCCTGATCCACAGTACAGATGGTAACCCGCTTGTAGGGCAAGCGAATTCCCACCTCCGGTCCGGCCCGATTGAGAACGTAGAGGACTCCGGCCGAGTCCCAGGCCACATCCACCGGGTTATTGAAACCCCGGCCCTGATTGGCCAGGAAACCCACGGTGTGGCTGTAAGCAAAATCTACTTGAACGGTCATCACCCGGCGCGTCAGGCCAGCTGGTACTCCCTGGTGGCGACTATCAGCTGCAGCATTTCTCCGACCCTCTGTTCCGAGCAGGCCACCTGATCCTGCCGGTCGAAGCGCAACGGGCCCAGTTTCCGGGCGTATTCCAGCAGGCTCTGGCGAGTGATTTCCGAAACTTCAAACTGGACCATCGATTCTAAACACAGTGCGACCAGCTGCTCAACGGAGCAGACCTCGCCCTGGGAACGAACACGTTCGATGACCCCTCGAATCCCCGGCTGACCGACATCGCCTATTTCCAGAGCCGCCGAGTTGATCCTCTCTACCAGGTTGCCGGTATCGATCCACTCGGCTCCGGTGTGCCAGCCTTCGACCGTGGGCGGATTCAGGATCTCCTGTCCCATGAAGTTAACGTCCATCGCCAGGTTGACCGTTGACCAATCGGGAAAGTGATGGCTGCCGGCCAGCCGGGCCGTGCCCGCCACCAGCTCGGCGGGGCTTTTGACACGAGCCAAGCGGGCCTGCTGCCCCTGGAAGAAGTCGGAGAGGAATAGGGTACGCATAACCTGCCGGATGTCTCCCCCGCTCCGGTGAAACTCATCGGCCAACCCTTGAATGGCGGTCTCGTCCGGCGTGTCGGCAACGAAGAAGGCATACAGTTTGCCGGCGATGAACCAGGCCGTCGCCGGCTGCTGGATGATTAGGTCAATTATGTCTTCGCCGTTGAAGCGCCCGGTATTCCCCAAAAAAGTTTTGCCGGTATCGTCGTGGTCTTCCGGCAAGTAGAGGAACTGCCAGTCCAGCCGGCCGTGCGGCCAGATGGAATCCCGGGAAGCCCGCTCGCTCATGTAATCGGCATTGGCGATGGTCCAGCCGGTGAAAGCCCGGGCGCAGGCCTTGACATCGTCCTCGGTGTAAGCGCCGATTCCCATGGAGAACAGCTCTAGCAACTCCCGTCCGTAATTCTCGTTGGGCGCGCCGTTATGGTTGTCCTTATTATCCAGCCAAAAAATCATGGCCGGGTCCCGCGACAGCTCCAAAAGCAGGGTGCGGAAATGGCCCAGCCCGCAGCGGCGGAAGACGTTGGTTTGGTCGACCACCGCCTTGGCGTGATTCAGCTTGCCGTAGGCGGTGGCGAAGAGGCCATGCCAGAACAGGGCAATCTTCTCTTCCAGCGGCCGCCTGGTATTGACGATGCGGTACATCCAGTTGGCCTGGGAGCTCTCTATGAGCATCAGGCTGTTCTGGTCCATGTTGTAGCGCCGGATAATGTCCTCTTCCAGCTCGGGCTGCCGCTCCGGATGGAGCAGTTCCTCTACCACGGCCCGATAACCTTGGGACAGGTAATGTTCCAGCTCGTCTCGCGTAGCTCCGAAGCCAGCCCGCCGCAGTAGATGCGCCATTAGCGCTGTTGCCGCTGTTGCCCTGTTGGAATCCGGACCTGCGGTCATCTCAACCCCCGTGAATAGTGGACCGGAGTGGTTTTCAGTAATTATCCCACTTGCCACCCCGAGCGAAGCGATTAGATTCCTCAGTCGCTACGCTCTTTCGGAATGACATGGGCCGTTTGAAAATGGATGCTCAGCGCTGCGAGTATACACTCAACCGGCTATTTTGACCTGATAACAACCTCAGATAATGCTGGCAAACCGGGGCAAGGGGGAGCCGAACAAGGGTCTGACGTAGTCGAGAAAGGCGTCCGTTACCCAGTAGTTTTCCGCATCCAGATATTCCTTTGGCATGGATTTCACCCCATCGGCCACCTTGACCAGGGGGGCTACACCGACCGTCACGGAGTATTTCGGCCCAGAGCCCCGCACCAGGGTCACCATCTCATCCCGGTGTCCGGACAGGGCAAAACTAACCGCGGCCCGCCCGGCCAGCTCGGCTTCCTGCGCGTCAACCCGGGAAACGGCGGAGAGGAAGGACCGCTGGATAGTCCCGGGCTTCTCGTACCGGACTCGCACCCTCAGGCTGCGCCCGACCAATCCCGCCAAATATCGGGCCGGACCATCGTAGTAGGGATGACCAAAATCGTCCACGAACCACGGTTCCTCCTGCCCCCCCAGCACCCCGACGCTGCCCCGGGTATTCTCCGCTACGACCGCCACCGCGAATCCGTGACGCCGATACGCTTCCTCGACGGCAGCCACGAACCGGTCCTCATCCACCGGAACTTCCGGCAGGCAGATTATATGCGGTGCGTCCGCCTCCCCTCGCCTGGCCAGTGCCGCCGAGGCGGCCAGCCATCCGGCATCCCGCCCCATTACCTCGATAATGGTAATGGGGGAGGTCTGGCCCATGGCGCGGGCGTCCTGGCCTGCCCCGATAGTAGCCAGGGCGATGAACCGCGCCGCGCTGCCGTAGCCCGGGGAGTGGTCGGTCAGCACCAAGTCGTTATCGATGGTCTTGGGGATGTTCATCACGGTAAGCGAATATCCGGCTTGCCCAGCTGCCTGACTCAAGCTGTGAGCGGTGCCTGCTGAGTCGTTGCCCCCAATAGTGAACAAGTAACCGATGCGGCCATCGGAGAGGGTCTGCAGGGCGTGGGACACCTCTTCGGGTCGCAGCCTGCGGCGGGTGGAGCCCAGGGCCGCGCCGGGGGTTCGGGCGATTCTGGTCCAAGTTGAGGGGGAAATCGCCCCCAAGTCCCGAAAGTCGCCCCGTATGATCCCTTCCAGGCCATGAACCGAGCCCAATATCTTGCGGAAGGCTCGCTGCTTCTGAGCCTCGGCCACCACCCCCAGCAGGCTGCGGTTTAGCACCGGCGTGCAACCACCTGACTGCATCACGAGGGCGTTGGTATTTCTGCTAGAGATCACGGCTTGTCGGGGATCACGGCCTGAGGGAACTCACAGAATTATCCACGGAATTGTCCGGGAATGATCCAGGGGGCGCTACCGGCCAGGGTGCACCATGCTGGCCGGGAGGCGGCTAAAGCAGGTTCCACCTGGGGTTCTCCGCCGCGGCTTCCTTCAAGTAATCCACAATCCAATCCCGCACCTCCTCCGCCAGATAGAAGGTTGGCTTGATGAGCTCCGACTCGTCGCCAATCAGGCCTTCATCCAGGGCCAAGGCGGCCTCTCTGGTCCCCGGCAGCAGGCTGATTCCCACCCGAAGGTTGGCCATCGCCGGCTTTAAGCCGCGAAGAAACTCCAGCTTTTGGTCCACCGTCTCTCGAGTTTCCCCCGGCCCGCCGAACCGCTGGGAAATGGTGTAGTGCAATCCTCCCTCTTCGCAGAGCCGGGTAGTCTCTAACAGAGGCTCCAAATTCTCCCCAACAGCAGCCCCGTCGTGGCTGTCGCCGCGCATGCCGCCCATCAATACCAGGGCGCAGCCAGCCTGCTTCATCAGCCCAACCAGTTCAGCGTCGCAGCTGTAGGGAGCCAGGCAGGTATTCCAGCGCAAACGCAAATCGGCATCCATCAGCGCATGACAGAGGGACTTGGCGTGGTGAGTCGGGACGTTGAAGCAATTGTCGATGAAGAAGACCTTACGAAGGGAGAACCGTTCTTCCAGGTCCTTAACCTCGGCCACCACCTCGTCGATGGGGCGAATCACCCGCCAGGCGCCTTCCTCGGTTTGGGTCGCAGCCTCCGAAGTTGGGTAATAAAAGCCTCCCAGCTTGGTCAAGACGCCAATGCCGAATCCGGCCTGCCGGTATTTCTGTATGTCCAGCTCTTCCAGGCGCGGGGGCCTGGAGAACTCGGAGAAGCAGCGTATTCCGTTGTAGATGACCTGCCCATTCTGGCGATAAACCAGCCCCGGCAGGTCAAAGTATGAGGGCTCGCCGATCTCAATTCGGTTGGCCAGCTCCGCAAAAGCCTCGCCGGCATCCCCCGCTATTCCCAGGTCGGTCTCCAAGAAAGCGAAGCATTCCTCGGGCAGGATGCTAAAGGCCGGACCTCCGCAGACCACCGGAGCCTGGCTTGTAGCGCGAACCCGCTGGATCACTTCTTTGGTGATGGGCAACGCCCATTGAGGGTCCAGGTAGCTGTGGTTGCTGAGATTCCGCAGCGATATTCCCACCAATTCCGGTGAGAACTCCCGCACCGCGTCCTCCACTTCCGTGAGGTAATCATCTCCAGCAAACATCAGGTCCAGGACTTTTAGCGTATGCCGATCTGGGTCCAAATGTCCGGCGATGTAGGCTAGCCCAATGGGAAGCGGCTGGGCGTTCATGCGACTTTGCAGGCGGTTGTGGCGATTCGTGGCGATGAGCAGAATCCGCATGGCACCTTCCGAATATGGCCCCTATATATTTCTTGAGGGCCTGGTGGGCCCGATTGTACACCCTGGGCCATACGCTGGCCATCCTGAATGCTGGAGATTAGCCCGACCGGGGGCAGGGTCAACTGATCCTGTTGATTGCTGTCGAGGATGCATCCCTTCGGCGGACCCGGCATCTGATTTATCGGGTAGAAGCATTGATTCGAAAGTTGCAGCCCGGTGACAACGGCACGCGGGGCAGCTCCCAACCCGAATCGGCAGCATCAGCGTATTATTTGGCAAGGCACCCCTTATTCAATTAAAATTCCATGGCTTTGAGGTTCAATAGATGCCACCAATTTTCCGATGGCTCCCCCCAGCCCGCCTGGTATCTACCAAGTCTAGGCCGGCAGTACGCCTTCCCCTGATTAGTTTTAAGAGGGTAGGTGTTAATAGATTAGCGGCACTGCCGCTGGGAATAATTCTGGCCCTGGGCCTGGCAGCCTGCGGCGGCGCGGCGGTATCCACCAACCCCGACTCCACAATTGCCCCAAACCCGGCGTCGACAGTGGGAGCCGGGGATCCTGTCACACCGTCTAGCACAGCTCAGAATGCTAACGATTTCACTTTCACCCTGTATCAAGGACAGGAAAGCCTGGGGGCTGAGTCGCTGAACTTTTCCGACCTGCAGGGAAAGCCGGTGGTTTTGAACTTCTGGGCCGGGCTGTGCCCGCCTTGCCGGGCGGAAATGCCCGAATTCCAGGAGTTCTACGACGATTACCACGATAGAGTAGTTTTGCTGGGCATCGACGTGGGGCGGTTTACCTCCCTAGGCAACCAGGACGACGCCCAGGCTCTCTTGCAACAGCTGGCCGTGACCTATCCGGCGGGGTACACCGAAGACGCCGCGATTATGGGCCACTTCAAGGTCTTGGGAATGCCCACCACCGTATTCGTCGACTCGGAAGGGGAGATATTCCGGAGTTGGACCGGGGCCTTGAACCTAAAAACCCTATCTGAGATTACCGACGAAATGCTTGCCCAATAGGCGAAATGTTTGCCCAATAGGCGAAATGCTTGCTCAATAGACCGGCTAGCCGGTCCAGGCGCCAACACCGCCGAACCGTTATTCCTTATCCCTCTTGATCCACGATCCTAGCCTGCCCCTGAACCGGGCCCGGCTCGGAAGGGGATCATCGCTCCTCAGCTGGCCGGAAAAGGTATGCCGGAAATGGTATGATTGTTGGGTCGCCACTGACACCTTGGCCAGTTGATTAGGCCGCCCCGGCGAACTGGGACGCCGCCAGCGCCCCAGCCTAAGCGGGAGGACCCAGGAGGACTGAAAATGCCGCCGCCCCAATTGACCTTCGGCTGCAGCCTGAGCTTGGACGGCTATTGGGATGTAGGTGAACTTGCCCAGCGCGCGGAAAGTCTTGGATTTGACCGGGTAACCACCGGCGAACACGTCATGGACGGCAATCCTCCCCGGCCGACTCTGCTGACCATCCCCGCGATGGCCGCCGCCGCCGGAGCGACCCGCACCCTGCGGGTGATGACGGGCATTGTAATAGCGCCGCTTTACCATCCGGTTATGCTGGCCAAGTTGGTTGCCACCCTGGACGTGATATCGCAAGGGCGGCTGGATTTCGGTATCGGCATTAGCGGTCAACGCAACACGGAAGCAGAGTTTGAAGCTTTGGACATCCCGGTACGTACCCGGGGGCGTCGCACCGACGAGATGCTGGGGGTAATGAAACGCCTGTGGACCGAAGAACAGGTGAGCCATCAGGGCAGATTTTTCGGCTTCCAAAATACTACTCTACTGCCCCAACCGGCCCAGAAGCCCTACCCGCCCATCTGGATAGCGGGACGTAGTGAGGCGGCGATGCGCCGGGCGGCCTTGCACGGAGACGGCTGGTACCCTTATCTGTTTACCGTGCGCCGGCTGAAGGCCAGTAATGAAACCATCCGCCAGATGGCCGCCGAAGCCGGACGAGACCTGGAAGGCTTCCATTGGGGGCTGAATCAGCCCACGGCTATTTCCCAAGACCGGGAGGAGGCGCTGGGCTTGGCGGTAGCCAACGTGGGTCAGCGATATGTCACGCCGGACCGTTCCGCCCAGGATATAGCCCAGGCGCTTTGCGTCACCGGCACGCCTCAAGACTGTGTGCAGGCCGTTGAGGAGCGGGTCGAGGCCGGCGTCAGGGACTTCAATTTTGGTTTTCTCGGGGATAATTCTACCCAGCTGTTTGCCCAGATGGAGATGTTCGCAAAACAAGTTATCCCCCATTTTCGCGGGTAGGCGCACTCCGGGACGATGAAGCCTTGTTACGCCTCAAATATCAAACCATGGTCGCCGCCTCGCCCGAAATAGTATTCCAAAAGGTAACCGCATATCCGGTTACCGGACAGGTAAGGGGAGAGGAGCTTCAAGACAAATACGGGAAATATCTGTCCGGAGAGGGTCCATCCTTGACTTTCATGGAGGCCATCGGCGGAGGTGTTACCTGGGAATGCTTGTTTGAACCTCCCCTCCGCCGGACTATGCGGACCGTGGATTCCACTTGGTCCGACCGGATCGACGAGTTTTTCATCACTCCCCAGGGAACGCTATGGGAAATAACCTGGGAGGTTAAGGGCACCGCCCGCACCACGCTAACCAAGTGGCTGGCTTACCACCTCTACACCAAGCGAAACATATGGCGGAAAATGGTCGAACCGGCGTTGCGCGACCTCTACGAGTCCCGTCGAGCCTCCGGCGGCCGGTAGTATTTGACAACTGCTGGCTGGCACTATAGCCTCTAGTATGGCTTTGAACGCCACCCTCCGGGTGGCGATTCTTTCGAGGCGGCAGCCCAGTCCTCAGGCGGGGGGATCACCGAACTGTTCCAGCCGTGGGCATGGCGGTATTCGCCCCCAATCGGCCAGGAGAAGGATTTAATGGAGCACTGTTTTAAAGACGTGGTTGTGGTGCGTACCGGAGATCAGAACGGGAACAGCATGGTCCTGAAAATCACCACCAACCAGGGCCTGGGGATTCACGCCGTGTCCGTTTCCAGGGAGGGCTTTTCCTACACCGGTCCAACCTGGGCCTATCTGTTTGAGAACGAGGGCCTAACCCTGATCGATACCGGTGTGACCGGCTCCTTCCCCACCCTGGCGGAGGGCATGGCCTGCGCCGGATATCAGGCTAAGGACATAGAACGGGTAATAATTACCCACGGGCATGAAGACCACGACGGCGCAGTGGGCCAGCTGGTGGAGGAGACCAACGCCGAGCTCTGGGCCCATGATATTTACGCCCATCTCCAGCCCTACGATCCTAGAGATCTGGAGCGGCGCGTCACCTCACCATTGCAGCGGGAGATGCGGCGCATTGTGGAAGCCGAGGACGCCACGCGGGAACCCCAGCCGGGGCGAGAGGGCTACCTGCATAATCGGCGCACGACGGAGGTCAAGCATCGCATTAAAGCCGAGGAGCAGGTGGGCACGCTGACCTTCATGCACGCGCCGGGCCATTCCCCCGACGAAATCTGCGTCACGATGGGCGACGTCGTTTTCACCGGCGATCACGTGCTACCGGAGATTACCCCCCATCCCACCACCAAAACGGCTTACACGGCGGAAGTGAAAAGCCATTTACCCACCGAGTACCATGAGGAAGATGGCTTATATGGCCTGGCAATCTATCTGCGCTCTCTGCAAAAGGTGGCCGATCTGGGACCGTCCATCTCCATCTTGCCGGCCCATCGGCTGTATAACCGCAGTCGCTATAACTTCCTCAACGCCACCCGGGGCACGGAACTGATCCAGCACCACGCCGAACGCCTGGCCAGCACAGTCAGCCAGTTAGAAAACCGGCCGGTAGGGTTGGAACAGCTTACCCGCGCTATTTTCGACCGAGGCAAACTGGAGGGCGGCAACCTGCGTGCTGCTCTGTCGGAAATGGTGGCCCACGTGGAGCTTCTGGAGGACGTCGGTGACCTGAAGGTCAGCGAGGGCGGCCAATTGGAGGCCACCGGCAGCGCCAACTACCGCCAGTGGATACAAGAGCTGGCCTCTTAATATCTGTCTCCAAACTCTTGTATTCCGAATGAACCGTCCTTCTACATGCTCAGGACGAACGGACGGTGTTCTTTATCCGTTCATGGTTCGACAGGCTCACCAAGAACGGTCGCTGCCCACACACCCTCTGAAAGAAACCGGCTCCTTAGAATCCGCTGCTGCTGTCGACTAATCCCGCCAGCCCATGTTGAACAGGTTGTCGTAGGCCAGGGCCCAGGGCGGACGCAGATACCCCAGAGCCCGTACGTCGTCATACCAGGCTCCCAAGGGGGAGTACCACGTATAGGCGGTGCCGCCGGAAAGCTTACACAAGCGGCTCAACACCGATTCAGATAGTCGGGCCACGCATTCTTTGGTCATAAGTATGATCCTGCGATCAATGATACCCTGGCCCAGCATTTGCAGGGTTCCCTCCCAAGCCCGATCAATTAACAAGGCATCCTGCTCGGCCCTAGTCCACTCAACCTGTTGGTAGGCCCGTAGGGTAGTCCCCTGGTTGCGAGCCTCTCTCAATCGTTCACGGGTGTAGTCCATAGCCGAATCCACCACACCGGCGATGCACGATGTCCAAGACATGCCGCCCAGGCCGCTATTGGCCGCCATCAACTCGGCTTGGTGGCCGGGCCAAGCCACCCTGGTGGCCGGAAAGTCTTTGAATTCAAAGGCGTGGCTGTTGGTGGACATCATCCCGTGTCCCCGCCACGGCGCCGCTAATCTCATACCGGTGCTGCCATCCCAGGGCTGATCACGCACTTCCAGGAAAAACAGGTCCGGGGTAGTTTCTCCCTCGGCAACAGCCCGGGTAGTCATGAAGGAGGTTAGCCCGGATCCGCTACCGAAGTGCTTCTGTCCGGATATGCGGTACTTCAGAGAGTCAGGAGCCTCCGGAACACATCGGGACCGGGTCAGACCGGTGTCGCCACCGCTGCCCGGCTCGGATACGATGGTTCCCCACCAGGCCCCATCCACCACCGTCTGGAACACCTCTTTACGCTGCTTTTGCCAGACTTCATTAAACGGCTCGGGGACAGTCGGGATGCGCCAGGAGCCCAGCACTCCTAGATGCATGGCGCTGGACAGTGTAATAGAGGGGTCCCCGCCTGCCAGGGTTCGCAGAAGGGTACAGAGGGGACGGGCCGACTGAGCCAGGCTTTCCCAGGTACCACCAAACTCCACCGGCAACGCCATCAGGGGTATTCCCAAGTCTCGCAAGCGCTGATAGTCGGCCGGGTCGGCTTCAATCCGCGTCTGCCGATCTTCTCTTTCGGCGGCCCACTCCCGGGCCAATTTGGGCACGTTTTCCAGTATGGATGCTATGCTCATGAGGACACCTCGTAGGGGCTGATTGAGTTAGGTCCGGGCCCATCGCCCGACCTCGTTGGTCCGATAAAGGGTCCTGTGGTCACTGACGATGGAGCGGAGATTCTTCCGCAGGCGCCGCCGACTTGGACCCCAGAGATAATCGCACTGATTAATTCCAATATGCGCCAATATGCGGCTTTAGGATTCGGGAAACATGAAGGGGATCATCCCCTCGTAGGCCATGTCGTTAGCCATGCCCATAACCAGTCCCGCCCGGGCATCCCGAAAATAGCGCTCGAAGGGCAATCTGCTGGCAAAAGCGGCCCCGCCAAAGATGCTCATGCAGTCCTGGGTTACTCGAACCCCGGCTTCGGAGCAGGCTACCTTGGCCTAGGAGTAAACCAACTGGGAAGGGGCACGGTCCTGGTCAAAGACGGAGCATGCCGCGTGGAGGAGGGCCCGCGCCGCCTCGATTTGGGTGCCCATCTCGGCAATACGCCGCTGGTTGACCGGCCGGTCCAGCCGTCGGGAGCCACTGGGGAAGCGGCGGGATATTTCCTGGCACGCCAACTCGTAAACCCCGGAGGCAATGCCCAGGTAGGCGGCAGCGTAGGTGAGGGTCACCACCGGGCGGTTGAAGGCCCCGGTGTCCCTCTGTAAGGTGTGCTCCGCTCCTAAACGGTTCTCTTCGGGAACGAAACCGTTGAACCGCATGGGCAAGCTGTTATTTCCGCGCATCCCCAACCCGTTCCAGGGTTCCACCAGCTCCCATTCGATGTTATCCCGCTCGACGAACAGTGCGCTGCGGTCGCTCTGGGGGGTATCGGCGCCGACGCGGCAGGCAAACTGGTAGTGGGTAGCTTTGCCGGCCGAGGTCACATAAGACTTGCGCACGTTATTTATCTGATATCCACAGTCGACCTGGTCCACGTGGGAGGCGGTCTGAGTGGCGTTCCAGTTGTCGCCATCGCCCTGGGATTCGCCGCCGGCGATGGTGGTAAAGACTTCTCCCCTGGCCATAGGTTCTACGAAGTGTTCCACCTGGTAGGGCGTGGGGATGCGGGAAATGATTTCGGCGGCTTCCAAGTGCATCTTGTAGCACATAGAGGTAGAGGCGCACTTCTTGGACAGCTCCTCGACAATCAGGCTGGTGGTAAGCATATCCTCACCCAGGCCGCCGTGCTCCTTAGAAACCCGAAGTCCCCACAGCCCTTCCCGCTTCAAGGCGTCCAGAGATTCCTGGGGATACTGTGCCTTCTGGTCGGTCTCCTCGGCCCGGGGAGCCAATTCCCTGGCGGCTATCTCCCTGGCCCGCTCCTGCCATTCCTGCTGCTGTTTGGTCAGAGGGAAATAGTTCATGTTGAGTCTCTCCTACAACTCGATGCAAGCCTTCAGCTAGCCGAGGATCGCCCAAGTATACTCATTCCAGATTTGGATTGTCCACTGCGAGGCCCTCCGCTGCAGGGCAATCGCGTCTTATTATCTTTCTTAAATTTGTTTAAAATAGTAATCATCATGACGAAACTAGGGAGGGGTAGTGATGGTTCAGGCAACAGGCGCACCCATCGCCGAATACTTCGCGGCGTTGGACGACCCGA
>JAKZUA010000020.1:0-7409 GCA_047516825.1 Dehalococcoidia bacterium | reverse complement strand
CCGTAGATCAACGCACCTGCCATGATGACGGAAGTAAGCCATGTGGCGATTAACAGGGTAACACCAAAATAGATAACCGGAAGTAATGCCTCAATGATCTCCGCAAAATCAAATAGTGACGGATCAAACGGTGGGTCCCTTAAAGGATCAAAAAGTTGAGGACTAAAGTCTGAAGGGTAATATACTAACGTCTCAAAAATAGCGCTCTGAACAAGCGCTTCAATCCAAAAACCCAGCAGCGACAGAGGAAGCTGCACCACTGCAACTATGATTACAATACCCAGAAATCCAGCCCCATAGATTTGGAATATACCTCCCAAGATCCCTCCCAGGGTCTTTGGCCCCAAAGGATTGGCGGAAATGGGCCGGGCCGCGCCACAATTGGGGCAGAACGAACTCGTGGGGGGTAAAGGGCTCTGGCAGTTTCCGCAGTACAGCGACCCAGGATCACCCGTCGGGCTATTTCCTACCATCGCAAACCTATTCCTATCAAGGTTTGGAACATCGCAAGCACCTTCCAGGTATTGGGTTAACTCCCCAATAAAGCGGCATCACAAATTTGGTCGGGAGCACCTTCCGGCCATCTCTTGATAGGGGAAGGGCTGGTGCAAACACCCCTGAGCCGTAGGTTCAGCCGGCGGTGGCCGGATCCTTCAAAAGCACCTCGTCCCAGGGTCCTGGGAATTGCCCCTTGGGCCGGTCCCCGCTCAGAAAGATGTTTTCCTGTCGGTGCCACTCGCTGCGAGGGGTTTCATAGTA
This sequence comes from Dehalococcoidia bacterium, assembly GCA_047516825.1. Classification (GTDB taxonomy): domain Bacteria; phylum Chloroflexota; class Dehalococcoidia; order Lucifugimonadales; family UBA3495; genus JADFQT01. The sequence continues at coordinate 6,650 of JAKZUA010000020.1, read as the reverse complement.
AACTTCTATGCCATTGCCGTCCGGGTCCTGAAAATAGATGCCCAGGGACAGGCCGTGGTCGCCCACCCGGCCGATAGGCACCTGCTTTTCCTGGAGATGATTGTAGAACTCTTTCAGATCCTCCAGGGTTTCCATCCGCCAGGCCATGTGGTTGAGACCCACCTGTCCCTGCTGCGGGCTCGGGGCGTCCTCGCCGACTTCCACCAGGGCGATCTCGTGGGACTCGTCGCGATTGGCGGACATGAAGGCGGCCCGCCCCGCCGCGAAATCATAGGTATGGAGACCCAGCACCTCCTCATACCATTTATGCGCTCGCTCGGCGTTCCGAACGTAAATGTTTACGTGTCCCAGGTACTTTGGTGTGTAGCCCATTTCTAACCTCCTGCCCGCTAATTCCGGCTTCTAGCTTATTCGGCGGTCTGCCTTTAGGTTCGGATTTCTCCAATACATCGCCGGGTATGAACCCCGGATTGAACCATTCATTGCATTTTATTCACCAGAAGGCCGTCTAGCAAGGGTAGAAGGGCTTGGCAACCCAGGAGGAGGGCATGAGCCTGCGCCCTGGTATCGCCGCCAAATTTGCTTACGGCTTCTAGACCGTATCTATATTCACCTGGCGGGTGGCGGCGACTGTGGAGGATGTTTCCCAGTGTTGGTATTCAGCTCCATGCCGCTAAAGGGTGGTTTAAGCCCGCCCCCTCTCCAGCTGGTGGCGTTTCAGGAACCGCTGTACGGCCACCAGGGCCCACAATGCCTCGATGACAGTAATGGGGTAGACCTCGGCCAGCGCGCTATAGGCAGATGTGGCGGCGGAGGCCAAGGCGAATATCAGCACCAGCCATTTGGAGCGGGACTCCAGCCAGTAAGAAAGAAACATGATGGCCACCGCCACCGAGCCGAACAGTGTGAGCATTGCCGCATTCCTCACCGACAGTAATCCGGACCGTTGGCCGTGTTTTTAGGGAGGGTATCTAGGCCAGGTTCTGAGCGAAGTCCAGCCAGACTCGGGCGCAGGGCACCGGTAGGATGTGCTGGACAAATCCGTAGACACCGGGAAAGACGACCTGCCGCCCGTTGGGGAACAGCTCCCAGGCCTCCCGAAAGTCTCCCAGCACCTCTTCCCGCAGGTTGGCGGCGGCGATGATCAGGGTAGGGGTTTGCACCTCTTTGAGCAGCGGTTTCAGGTCTCCCGCGGCGTTGCGCTGGAACCCGCTGACCACGTGAGGCGTGGTGGCCGACATTTGCGCCGCGTACCAGCGAGTGTAGGCCGGGTCCACCATCTGAGGGTCCAGGCGCCGGCCGATGGTGCTTTCCACCCAGGCGGCGATCCCCTCCTTCTCGATCAGGTCGGCGCTCTCGCCGTGGTGAGGGTCGTTGAAGCTGGTGGGCGAGGTGCAGGCGGTTAGGGACAGTAAGCGATTCTGGTGCTGAGTGGCAAACCGCATGGCAATGGAGCCACCGACGGTTTCGCCGATGAGGTGGAACTTGTCCAGCTCCAATTTATCCGCCAGACCGAGCAGGTCCTGCGCGAAGTTGTCCACCGACCAGGGATAGCCCGGCTCCGGAACCTGGGACTGGCCCATTCCCCGCATATCGAAACGAATTACCCGGTAATGGCGGGCCAGGATGGGCACCCAGCCGTACCAGAGCTTATGGCTCTTCGCCATGCCGTGGTGGAGAACCACCGTCTCGGGATTAGTCCAGGGATCGGTGAAATCGTCCACCGTGTAGAATAGCTCAATTCCGTCGTCCAATTTGGCCTTCATAGCAACCCCGCACTAATAATATTTTGACCAAGAATACTTGGTTTGGGTCTTCTGAAACGACTTCCTCCCCTCGACAAGGGCGGTGTGGGAGAAGCCATCCTTTCGTCATTGCGAGCGAAGCAATCTAGCCCCTCTGGGATTGCTTCGTCGTCCCGATTACATCAGGACCCCCCGCAATGACATCTCGGCCCCCGGGCGTTATTCCCGGCGGCTACTCTTTGGCGCCCTGCTCCGTGAAAACCGACCTGGCGATTTGCATCGCCGTGCGGGTAGTGAAGTATCCGCCGTATAGGGTCAGCTGGATGAATACCTCCATGATTTCCGTGGAGGTCATCCCGATTCGTAAAGCGCCACTAATGCGGCGGCGGATTTGCCGGTCATACCGTCCCAGAACGGTCATCGACGACAGGGCGCAAATAGCCCGGGCCTTGTCGTCCAGGTGAGGCCTGGTATAAATAGCGCCCCAGTGGTATTCGTTGATCAACCGCTCCAGTTGCAGCTCCGGGGAATTCGGCTGCTGGGAGCCTTCGGGCGCGGTGACCTCTCCCATGTGTTGCTGGCGGGCCTGCAACCCGGCCTGATACAGCTCTTCCGGGGTGCGGTTGGTATCGTAGACCCGGGCCGGCGTGAACTGAATCCCCCGTTCCTCGAATATTTCCTTGGTTATGCGCAGGGCCGCCTCGGTGGCGGGAACGCCCACGTAGAAGGTCAGCTGGATGAAAACCTCCACCATCTCGGCGGGGGTCAGCCCCACGTTCAGCGACCGTTGGATATGCCTCCGCAGCAAGGGTAGCTCGCCCAGGGCCATCAATGCGGATACGGTGCAGATGCAGCGGTACTTTAACTCCAGACCGGGGCGAGTCCAGATGGAGCCGAATAGGGCCTCATCGATAATGCGCTTTAAATCGGGGGCCAACTGGTCGGTCCCCGGCAGGGTAAAGTGACTCGGGTCGCCAGCCGCCATTTTGGCCCGCATCTCTTGGCCCTGCTCAAAACGTTCGTCCAGCGTAGCCACTTGGGTTCCTCCTTAACAATCCCTATCGAGGGTGGGATACGACTTTCTTAACCAAAGCTTGGGTGCTTGGGCGGCTGAAGCGATTCCGGCTGGTTCCTGCATTGGGTTTTGCCGATCAACCAGCCTGCGCCATGACATCCCCGGCGAACCAATCCAGACGCTCTAGGGCTTGACCCAGGTCCGCCCCTCGAATGTCGAAAATAATGTGGCTGACCCCTACGTCGGAGTAGGTCTGGATGTCCTGAAGGACCTGCTCGGTGGTTCCGGAAAACCGGCGCCGGGCTCCGCCGGACCCGGTGCCTGGGTCATAGAGGGGCGTTTTCATCGCCACGTCCAGCCCAGCCGGATCCCGACCGGCCCTCTCGGCAAAGCGGTGGAGAGTCGCCACGTTTTCGGCCAGTTCCTCCGGCTCCAGAGGCACGGCGGGAATCGCTCCCACCGGATGCCAGCCGTTGCCCAGCTCGGCGGCTCGGCGAATGGCGGGCCGGCTCTGGCCACCCACCCAGATGGGGGGATGGGGCTTTTGCACCGGCTTGGGCAGGAACTGGATGTCGGAGAACTGGCAATATTTGCCTGCGAAGCTCGGACTTTCGCTGGTCCAAAGCTCTTTGAAGGCCAGCAGGTATTCATTGGTCGCCGCTCCCCGATCCGCGAAGGGAGGGGCTCCCAAGGCCTGAAACTCCTCCTCCATCCAGCCGACCCCGACTCCCAGGATCAGCCGTCCCTGGGAAAGCACGTCCAGCGTGGCCAGGACCTTGGCGGCCAGCAGGGGAGGCCGATAGGGGACGATCATCACGCTGGGAACCAGACGGATTCGACTGGTTACGCCGGCCAGATAGGTGAGCAGGGTCAACTGCTCGAAGTATTCCCCCCGGTCTCCGCCCGGGAATTCCCCTCCCACCGTATAAGGGTAGGGGGATTCGATATCCTTTGGCACCAGAATGTGGTCACCGGCCACCATGCAATAAAATCCCAGATCGTCGCCCCGACGCGCGATGGTCGCCAGAGGCTCTGGTTGGGCGGTGGGACCATGATTCGGCAAATAAAAGCCGAACTTCATAAGGTACCTCTGGGGATCTTCAGGTGGCCGGTTGGAGTTTATTCGCTAGGTCTCTATAGCTCAGGTACTATATCTCCAATGAGTTCGGTTGTCCAACCCCGGCAATACGGATAAAAACGGGCGGGGACTGCCGGAGACTGCCTCTATTTGGGGCCGGTCCTACGACGGTCCATTTACCCAAGTCTGACTAAAAGTCGCATGAAGGTCCTGGGTGATTCCGTAGAGGCACGGCATGCCGTGCCCTCTACTACCATGCCCAAAACGCCCTTTATTGGCAGCGGACCGTCCTTGGTTTAGAATGAGCCGAACTAGCAGAGTAGGGAGGTTTCTCATGGCTTTGACTCTTGCGGAAGCCAATCGGATAGTTGAAGGCGCTCTGGCCCAGGCCGCCGAGCTCAACATCAAAGTAAGCGTGGCGGTGTGCGACGCTGGGGGCAGGCTGGTGGCGCTTAACCGGATGGACGGCGCCATTTGGGCCGGCGCCTACGGCAGTCAGGGCAAAGCGGTGGCCTCGGCAGCCTTCGGCAGGCCCAGCGGGGAGCTTGCGGAGCGGGCGGATCAACCGACTCCCCGGGGCATCGCGGCGGCCGAAGGGGAACACATGATCATGGGCCAGGGTGGGGTCCCCATCATCCGCGATGGGCTAATTGACGGCGCCTGCGGCGTGGGCGGCGGCACCAGCCAGCAGGACGAAGACTGCGCTCGAGCCGGTCTGGCCAGGATTTAGGCTTGGTTTAAAATGCTCCTGCCAAGGGCTGACGGGGGCATGCATTGTAGCTGAAGACCCGTGTTACCAGGTCATTTTGAGGGAGTTAAGCGACCGAGAAATCTTAGATTCCTCGCCTTCGCTACGTTCCGGCTCGGAATGACATCGTTCTTCAATCGAAGGTGTGTCCGAGGACGTCAAACTTTTCCTACGCCTCCGAGTGTCGGTGGGTAAACCGGGTTTTTAACCCACCCTCTCATGGAACTCTCATGGAATTAGGGCGATAACCGATGCCGGCGAGCCGCTGCCGCCCCGCAGGCGCAGTATTCCAATCACCAGCGTAGTGCCGGTCGGCGGCAGTTGCTCCAGGCCGGTCAGGTTGGCCAGAGAAATGCGCGGCTGCTCCAGCAACAGCTTGCTGACGGCGAAACTGGAGTCTCGACCTGGGTCCACTCCGTGGGTGTCGATACCCAGCCCGGTGATTCCCCGCTGCTCCAGAAGGAATCTGGCCGCATCTAGGCCGAAGCCGGGGAAATGGAGGCCCGGATTTGCCTGCTGTCTCGCCTTCCGAGCCAGGTACTCCCCCAGATACTCCGATGGGTCGTCCCACTTCTCTCCCCAGCCGGTGTGGGCCAGCACCACGCTCCCGCCGGGAATGAGGCCGTGGCGGCCTTCCCACTCCCGCAAATCGCCCCGGGAGAGGACGTAGTCCGGGCGGCCCAGGACTTTTTGGCGGAGGTCGATGACCACGGCGGGCTCCACCAAAGACTCCGGTGGGTAGGCGTCAATACTAAGGCCGTTGGTGTAAAAGCTGCTGGGCGCGCTCAGGTGGGTGCCGGTATGCTCCCCCATAGCAAAGCGGCGGAGGACATACCCCTCTTGGTCCAACCTGGCGTTCGTTTCAAACTGGACCGCCGGGTCCCCCGGCCAGATTGGCATGGCCGGATGGATTGCCCGGCTCAAATCCAAAATCCGCGAATAAAAGATTTTGCAGGACGAGGAACCGGTTGAGAGACCGGGTGATGAATCCGGGGGAGCCGGCTCCGGCACTGGCTCAGGCCCAGACGATGGCTCAGGCACTAGCTCTATCCGGGTCAGCCATGACTGACCAGCCCTTCATCCACCATTGCCTTGATGGCTCCATCGAAGGCGGCCAGGCTCTGGTCGATGTCCGCCTCGGTATGCACGCCGGAGAGCACGCCGCTGGTGCGGGACATGAGGTCGACTCCCCGAACCTGGGCCGCTTGGCGGAAAGCCTTCTGGGTTTCCGGGGGCTGATTCTTCAGCGCATTGGCGTCCAGGCCCTCGATGGACCTGTTGCCGAAAAAGAGGTGGAAGGTGGAAGACTCGCCGTACACGCAGGCGGCTACCTCGTAGCGGTTCACTATCTCGCCTAATCCCCGCCGCAGCCGCTCTGCCATGCGGTCGGCCTGTTCCTGCATCGCTCCGGTTGCTACAATATCCAGGGCCGCGTTGCCTGTGGCGGCGGCATAGGGATTGGCGTTAAATGTTCCGCCGTGCAGCACCCGCTCAAAGCGGTCGTGATGGGAGTCACCGCTCTGCTCCATTACGGCCATGAACTCTCTTTTGCCAGCCACAGCGCCGCCGGGCAGTCCGCCGGTTAGGATCTTAGCCAGGGTGCACAAGTCGGGATCAATTCCCAGCCGCTGTTGCGCGCCGCCGGGACTCCAGCGAAATCCGGTAATCACCTCGTCCAGGATCATTACGACTCCGTGCTCTCGGGTCAGCCTGCGAACTCCCTGAAGAAAGTCGGGCTGCAAGGGAACCGTGCCGTAGGAGGCTCCCGACGCCTCGGTAATCACTCCGGCTATGTCATTATCGCTGGTTAGAACCCGCTCCAGAGCTGCCAGGTCCGGCGGCAGCACCACCACCGAATCCAAAACTCCTTGGGGTATGCCGATGGAGGCGGGTACGTCAAAGGGGGGCAGATTCCCCGGCATCACGTAGTCGTGCCAGCCGTGGTAGTGGGATTCCCAGCGGATAATCTTGTCCTTGCCGGTATGGGCTCGGGCGATGCGCAGGGCCAGCATGGTCGCCTCGGCTCCGGAACCGACAAAGCGAATCTTTTCCGCACAGGGAATG
>JAKZUA010000019.1:0-17844 GCA_047516825.1 Dehalococcoidia bacterium | reverse complement strand
CTCTACCAGTACGTGAGGGAGTTCTTCTCCGACTGGTTCATCCAGCACGACCGTCCCGAGCACACCGAAATGCGGATGGTGGTGCACAGCTATTTCAACCCCAAGGCGATGGAACTGTGGCGTCCCCTGGTGCAGAAGGCGGTAAAGTCCCTGTTGGACGAGGCCGAGGAACGGGGAAGCATGGACGCCATGAAAGACTTCGCCATCCCCCTTCCGCTGCTGGTGATCGCCCAGATGATGGGGATGCCCAACCAGGACCGGATGTTTATTCGGGAGCTGGCGGAGAAGCTGCTTTTCCTGGGACGCGGCGAGCTGAATCGCATGCAACCCCTTACCGATGGCATAAAGGGCCTGCTGGATTACCTCTCGCCCATCGTTGCGGAGCGGGTGAATAACCCCGGAGAGGATCTGCTCTCGGTCTTGGCCATCGGAGAGCGGAAGGGTATATACAGCCGGGACGAGGTGCTGGCTAACGCCGTTTTGCTGCTGCTGGCGGGCCACGAAACCACTATAAACCTGATCTGCAACGGCACCTTGGCACTGATACAGCACCCGGATCAGATGGCGTCTTTCCGGGACGACCCGGTAGGCCGCACCGTACGGGCTACGGAGGAGTGCCTGCGTTACGACGCCCCGGTTCGCTCCATTCAGCGGATTGCCTCCGAGGACGTGGAGCTGGGCGGGAAGATGGTCCGCAAGGATGAGCGATTGCGCTGGTTTATCGCCTCGGCCAACCGGGACCCGGAGGTTTTCCCAAATCCGGAAACCTTCGACATAGCCCGCTATCCCAATCCCCACGTGGCCTTCGGCTTGGGCATCCACCATTGCCTGGGATCGACTCTGGCCCGGCTCGAGGGACAGGAAGCCCTCCGCCTCTTGGTGGAGAGATTCCCCCGGCTCAACCTGGCAGTGCCCGCCCAGGACCTGTCCTACCAGCCCAGCATAACCTTCCGGTCCCTGAAAGCGCTGCCGGTTTCCTGGAATTAACCGGACCGGGAACTGGGCAGACCGAGAATTGACCGGACCGGGCACCCTAGCGACTTGGAAGAAAGGCCCCGATCCTCGTCTAGAAACCCTCCAACCGGAGGCCAAACTGGAGGTGACATGCCCCGAAAGCTGAAGATAACTGTGGATACCAATGTTTGTGTCGGTAATGCGACGTGCGAGATTTTCGCCGCCAACACCTTCGCGTTGAATGAGGACCGGCAATCGATGGTGACGAACCCGGATGGAGACACGGAAGAGGAGGTGCTGGAGGCTGCGGAGAATTGCCCGGTCAGCGCCATTACCGTGGCCGACGCGGAGACCGGAGAAACCCTGTTCCCCTGATCCCCGGTTTCCATCGGCCCTATCGACCCAGCGAGATTCTGCCCAGACCTCCCAGCATTGCCGGGAGGTCTTTCGTTTGGAGGGTGGGATCAAAGAAATCCGAGCATAGCATAATTCCCGGCATGTCATTCCGGCGCAGGCCGGAATCCAGCGTCAACTACCCATCAACCAGAGAGCGGCATCTGGGCTCCGGCTTTCGCCGGAGCGACGAATACAGCGCCGCAGGGCCCATCGATGCTTTTGACACGGGCTCTTGGAAACTCCTCTTCGACGGGAGTCAGACCTGCCCGCTTGCCGGAAATTCATACTGGAAATTAACGATGGATTTGGATTGACGGCGGCTACCCTCTGTGCTAGCCTCGTAAGGGTAATTTCCAAGCCCTCATAAATGACAGAGACTTCTTAAGATTTTTATAGATTTGGCCCTAGTGTTTTATGGTAGAGCTTCAGACTGACAACCCATCCCGCTGGCTTTCCCTGGGTGAGGCGAGCCGGCTGCTGCAGGTAAACGAAGCTACGCTACGCCAGTGGGCCGACAACGGTAATGTGCGAGTCTATCGGACGCCCGGGGGACACCGGCGGTTTTGGCACGACGATGTTCTTGAGCTGACAGCACAGAATTCCCCGGTTCAAACTGCGGATTCCAGGGAGCGGGTCGAGGGCTCGGCTTTACGCCGGATTCGCCGGCGGCTCAGCCACGAGGATGTGACCAGCCAGTCCTGGTATCAGAGTGTGGAAGAGGACGGCCGCGACCGAATGCGGCTCTTCGGGCGGCGTCTGCTCTCGTTGTTGCTCCAAGAGAGTCCGCCCCGGCGTCGCCGCCAGGAAGCGCTGGAGGAATCCCTGATGTTGGGGCATGAATATGGCTCGGAGATGGCGGACCGGGGAGTGGCACTGAAAGACACCGTTGAGGCGTTGATATTCTTCCGCACTATAGTTATGGATACCGCCAACGCCCGTAGCCGAAGTCAGATTCTGGAGTTGGCGGACCGGGTTTTGCTGGGGGTGGTGGAAGCCCATAACCGTCGTAGTCCCAGCGCGTGAATACCATTTCCGGTGAGTGCCCGGCGGCCAGTGAGGCCCCGGCAGATGGAGGATGGAAGGGATGGACCTGGTAGACCGTAAGCTTTTGAATGCGATACAAACCGCGTTTCCTTTGGTGGAGCAGCCCTACCGGGAACTGGGAAGCCAAATGAGCATCCCGGAATCTGAGGTCATCGAGCGGCTAGGGAGTCTGAAAAGCCAGAACGTGGTGCGACAGATCAGCGCCATCTTCGACACTCGCCGGCTGGGTTACAAAACCACCCTGGTGGCTTTCGCCTACGACCCAGACCAGCTAAACCGGGGAGCCTTGTTTATCAACCGTCACCCTGGGGTTAGCCACAACTACGCCAGAGAAGGGTCTTACTACAACCTCTGGTTCACCCTGGCCGTCCCCGGCGATGGAGACCTGGAAGCGACCATAGAGTGGATGGCCCGGGAAACTAATGCCCTGGATCATCGGGTCATGCCCACCATCCGGTTCTTCAAAATCGGCGTCAACTTCGACATGGTGAATCAGAAGGGCGCCGCCCACAATTACAATCCCGATAGCTCCGGGCCAGACAGCGCCGGGCCCGACAACTCTGAGAAGACGGCGGCCGGGCCCGCTTGGAATCAGGCGGTTCCCCTTACCGAGGCGGACAAAGCTGCCATTCGGGAGCTTCAGGAGGATTTGCCGCTGGTACCCCGACCCTTTGACGCTATGGCTGAGCGATTGGGTAGCAGCACCGGGGCGCTATTCCAGCTGGCGGCCGAATTTCAGGAGCGCAAGCTGATGCGGCGATACAGCGCGGTGCTCCACCATCGACGCTCCGGGTTCCGGTCCAATGCGATGATCGTCTGGAAGGTTCCATCGGAACGCGCGGAGGAGGTGGGAATGCTGATGGCCGAAAACACGGCGGTCACCCATTGCTACGAGCGGCCAACCTTCCCCGATTGGCCCTACACCCATTTCACCATGGTCCACGCCACTTCCGCGGAGGGATGCGAGGAAGTGGAGCGGGAGATCAGCCAGGCTACCGGCATCACCGAGAACCAGCTTTTGTACAGCACTCGGGAGTACAAGAAAACCCGGGTCAGGTATTTTGTCGAGGATTACCAAGAGTTTTGGGAAACTGAAGGGGTGGCAGAAGTAGGCCAACCCTCTTAGAGCGTGTCTAAAAACCAAATATCTCCCCCTTGGAAAGGGGGAAATTCAGAGGGGGCATTTTAACCCCACCTGACGTCCCCTTGGTAAGGGGAGGGACTTCGAAAACACCTTGTGAGCTAAGGGAAAATGCCCGACTATTACCCCACATTTCTAAATTTGGCCGGAAAGAAGTGCGTAATCCTGGGCGGCGGCGCCATCGCCCAGGGTAAGATAGCGGGCCTCCGGGATGCTGGCGCGGTAATTACGTTAATCAGTCCCGACGCGACCGTGGGCATACAGCGGGCCGTTCAAAACGGTCAAGTTCAATGGCTGGAGCGGGAGTACCAGCCCGGCGACCTGGAAGGCGCATTTATCGCCGTGGCCGCCACCAACGTCTGGCACGTGAATCGGGAAATCTACGATGAAGCGGAAAGACTGGGCGTGCTGCTAAACGTGGTGGACGATCCAGACCTATGTACCTTTATCGCCCCCTCGGTGGTGAAGCGAGGACCGGTGACCCTGGCCATCTCCACAGGTGGGGCGAGCCCGGCGCTGGCTCGGAAATTGCGGGAAACCCTGGCCGACCACCCGGCGCTGGAGTGGGCCGACCTGGCCGATGTCCTGGCCCGGGCCCGGCGGGAGATCAAGCAGCGGCGAGTGGCCATTGACCCAGACCGCTGGCAATGCTGCATTACCCAGGACCTTTTAAAGCTGGCTCAAGGGGATCGGGAAGAGGAGGCGCTGGAAATTTTGCTGGCCCAGCTGTTGGATAACGCGGCGCCGGGCCTGTGCCCCCGTTTGGAGGAATGTAGTCGAAAAGGATGCTCCGTGAGTGACAAAGGTAGAGTTTCGAAGGGTAGAGCTAAGGAGAAGATTCGTTGACCCTCCTGGTCTTGGGGTTGAACCATCGCACCGCGGCTCTCGATTTGCGGGAAATGCTCACCATCGAAAAGGAGCAGCTGGCTCCTTCTTTGGACCTTCTCTCCCATTACGTAGAGCATGGGGTGTTAGTTTCCACCTGCAACCGGTTGGAGATATATACCTACGATCGCAACGAACCAGGCCTGGTCCAGAGGATCGGCGATTTTTTAACCGCTTCATCTGGAGTAGCCGGGACCACCCTGGAGGAGCATCTTTACCATATGGAGGGAGAGGAATGTGCCCGGCATCTGTTCCGGGTGGCCGCCGGATTGGACTCCATGGTCGTAGGGGAGCGGCAGGTCTTGGGTCAGCTGCGCAGCGCCTTCAGCACAGCCAGCCTCGAAGGCCACGCTCGCGGACCCTTGTCCCGTCTATTTCATCAGGCGCTGAGGACTGGCAGGCGGGTACATCGAGAGACTGACATCAGCCGCCATTCCCGGTCGGTGAGCCAGGCGGCGGTACAGCTGGCCCGTGGGATTTTAGGAGATTTGGCGCAGAGACGCGCCCTGGTGATCGGCGCGGGGGATGCGGGAAGGCTGGTTGCCAGATCTTTGTCCGATGCTGGAATCAGACGAGCCACGGTGGTCAATCGCACTCATTGGCGGGCGGAGCAGCTGGCCCAGGAGCTGGGCGGAGTGGCCGCCTCCTTTGACGACCTGGCCGGGGAACTCGCCGAAGCGGATGTCGTGATCAGCTCCAGCGGTTCGCCCGGGTATCTGCTCGAGATAGACATGGTCCGAGAGGCCATGAGGTCCCGGCCCCTCCGACCGCTGCTGATTGTGGATATTGCGGTGCCCCGAGACGTGGACCCCCGGGTAGCGGAGCTGGAAGGAGTGCAACTCTACGACATCGACTCTTTACAGTTGGTGGCCGAGACCGATGCCGCTGCCCTGGGGCAGGCCATCGACTCCGCGCAGCTGATAGTTGACGAAGAGACCAGCAGATTCACCGATTGGTGGGAACGCCTGGATGCGGTGCCGCTGGTAGCCCGCATCCGGCGAAACGCCGAAGAGATACGCCGCCAGGAGCTGGCCAAAACCTGGCGCAAGCTGGTCGACAATTGGCCGTTGGACAATAGCGAGGCGGGTAGGGACCAACTGGCCGAGCAACTGGATGCCATGACCTCCGCCATAGTCAAGAAGTTGCTCCATCATCCCACGGTCTACCTCAAGGAATTGAAAGAACCGGCTCAGCAGGAGTTCGTCCACCACATCTTCAACCTGGACGGGCTGGACCCGGATAGTTCCACCCAGGGTAATTCCACCCGTACTTCAAATCGGCAGCCACCCAGCCGTAACCGGGGCCGGGACCTTGACGACCAGTAACGTCGTCCAGGTGGGTACCCGGGGTAGCGCCCTGGCGTTACGCCAGACCGAGTTGGTGTTGGAAAATTTCAGGCCCCTCTATCCGGAACTGGATTTCCGAGTGACCACGGTCCGGACCCAGGGCGACGCCAACTCCGCCGCTCCCCTGGTCGGCATGGGTCTGGGTGTTTTCGTCAAAGAGATAGAGCAGCTGCTCCTCTCCGGCCAGTTGGACCTGGCCGTCCATAGTCTCAAGGACCTGCCAACCCAGCTGCCCGAGGGACTGGAGTTGGGGGCCCTGTTGGAGCGCCAGGATCCCCGAGACGTGCTGGTGAATCGTTGGGGTTGCTCCCTGGCCCAGCTGCCGGGGGGAGCCCGCATCGGCACCAGCAGCCCTCGTCGAGCCGCCCAGCTCAAGGATCGCAAGCCCCAGGTGCAGGTGCTGCCGGTACGGGGTAATGTGGAAACCCGGCTGGCCAAGGCCGAGAGCGACGAGTACGACGGAGTGGTTCTAGCCGCGGCCGGGCTGGTGCGTTTGGGATTGGCCGAGCGAGTCTCCGAATACCTTTCGTTGGAGGAGTTCGTGCCGCCTCCCGGTCAGGGGGTGCTGGCCGCGGAAATGAGAGCTGACGACGACCGGATGCGGGAGATATTGGCCCGGGTGGACCATTCGGCCAGCCGGAGCGCTGCTACCGCCGAGCGCGGCTTTTTGGAGTTGCTGGGCGGCGGATGCCAGCTTCCGGTGGGGGCCTACGCCCAGGCCGATGGCAATGCCCTTCAGCTGAGTGTCTTCATGTCCACTCCGGACGGCGGCAGTGTATTCCGAGCCCAGCTGTCCGGCTCAATTGACGCCCCGCACCAGCTGGCCAGGGACGCTTACCAGACATTGGTGGAGCAGGCGGACCGGGAGCTGGTGGAAGCGGTGCAAGCCGGCGCGAGCTAGGGCAATTTTTCTGTTTTTCTCCCTGGGAACAAGGTTAACCAGACTAGGACGAACTCTCCCATTTGGCCGAGAATGGTAAAACCAAGAATCGAAAGGATCGAAAATTGTGGCCGGTAAAGTATTTCTGGTAGGGGCCGGGCCCGGCGACCCGGGGCTGATTACAGTGAAAGGGTTGCGCTGTTTGGGGCAGGCCCAAGTGGTGGTCTACGACCGGCTCATGGACCCATCGTTGCTGGAAGCGGCTCCCGAATCGGCGGAGCGGGTGTTCGTCGGCAAGGAACGGGGACGCCAAGCCCTGACTCAAGACCAGATCAACCGGCTGCTGGTGGATCGGGCTGCCGAGGGCAAAGTCGTTGTGCGGCTCAAGGGCGGCGACCCCTTCGTCTTCGGACGGGGCGGCGAGGAAGCCTTGGCCCTGGCCGAGCAGGACATCCCTTTCGAGGTAGTCCCTGGCATCACCTCCGCCATCGCGGCGGCGGCCTACGCCGGGATTCCCGTGACCCACCGGCGGGTTTCCAGCCTGTTCACGGTGGTCAGCGGCAGCGAAGACCCCACCAAGCCCGAGTCGACCGTCCCCTGGGAGGTGCTGGCCCGCACCGGCGGCACCCTGGTGGTTCTGATGGGCTGGGCCCCACTCCAGTCTATCCTCCAGACATTGGCCGAAGAGGGCATGCCGAAGAGCACACCGGTAGCGCTGATCCATTGGGGCACTTGGACCCAGCAGCGAACCGTCACCGGCTGTCTGGAAGACATTGTAGCGCAGGGAAAGGAAGCGGGGCTGAAGCCGCCGGTGGTGGCCGTCATTGGCCCGGTGGTGGACTTGAGGGAAGGGATTCGCTGGTTCGACCGAGCGGACTCCCCGGGCAAGAGGGTGCTGATCACCCGCTCCCGCACCCAGGCCTCTAAGTTAGGGGAGCTGTTGGAGCAAGCGGGAGCCCAGCCGGTGGAATTGCCCTCCATAGAGATTGCCCCATTGGAAGACTACCAGGAACTGGACCGGGAACTGGAGCAATTCTGGACCGGGGGGGCCGAGCAGGAATCCCGTTGGGTCATCTTCTCCAGCACCAACGCCGTGGAAGCCGTGTTCGCCCGGCTGGCGGCCCAGGGGAAGGATGCGCGGGCCTTCGCCAACGCAACCATCGGGGCCATCGGTCCGGCCACCGCCCAGGCCCTGGCTCAACAGGGCATCCGCGCCGACTTTGTTCCGGCCAGCTCCCCTTCCGAAGCGGTTGTGGCCGAGCTATCGGATAGAGACTGGAACGGCGTGCCGGTCTTACTCCCCGGAGCGGACATCGGACGGGAAGTGCTGGTTGAGGGACTGGCCGGGCTGGGAGCCCAGGTACGCCGGGTAACGGCCTACCGCACCGTCACGCCATCCGGCGCATCGGATCGGGCCCGCCGACTGCTGCAGGAGGGAGTGGATGTGGTGACCTTTACCAGCTCCTCGACCGTTCGAAACCTGATGGAGCTGCTGGGTGACGACCAGAAGCTGCTGGCCTCCAGCCTCATCGCCTGCATCGGCCCGGTGACCGCCGCAACCGCCGCCGAGCTGGGGCTGCGGGTCGACCTGGTGGCCAAAGATGCCACCGTCGAAGGGCTGGTCGAGGCCCTGGCGTCCCACTGGCAAGGGGAGCCGGCGTCCCAGCGTGATTTAAAGGTTTAATTTAAAGGTCCCGGCTAGATGCCCCGGCGCCGGCCGCCGCCGATTGTTCCCTCCAGGGGATTTGCGAATAAGTCTGCGAAGGTGCTTAATGGTTAGCTTTCCTGAAATGCGATTGAGAAGGGTGCGGGAGCTGGAGCCGGTACGCTCCCTGATACGAGAAACCAGACTCTCCGCCTCCAGCTTCATCTATCCCCTATTCGTCACCCACGGTCAGGGAGTCCGCCAGCCCATCGAGCCCATGCCGGGCTGCTACCACCTTTCCCTGGACCTGCTGGCCGAAGAGGCCGGGCAGGTGGCGGAGTTGGGAATTCCCGGAGTGCTGCTATTCGGTCTTCCCGCCGAGAAGGACCCGCTGGGCACCGGCGCTTACGACCCGGAAGGCATCATTCAAGAGGCCATTAAAGTAATCAAACAGGCGGCTCCCCAACTGCTGGTGGTCACCGATGTCTGCCTTTGCGAGTACACCGACCACGGCCACTGCGGGGTGATTGAGAACGGCAGGGTGGACAACGACCAGACTCTGGAGCTGCTGGCCCGCAGCGCCCTGGCCCAGGTTCAGGCTGGCGCCGACCTGGTGGCCCCCTCGGCGATGATGGATGGTCAGGTACGGGCGATTCGGGAGGCGCTGGACCGGGCCGGCGAGCAGAACGTGCCCATCATGGGCTACGCCGCCAAGTACGCTTCCTCCTTCTATGGTCCCTTCCGGGTGGCGGCCGACTCCACGCCCCAGTTTGGAGACCGCCGCAGCTACCAGATGGACCCGGCCAACCGTCGGATGGCCATGCGCGAGATAGAGACCGACATCGCCGAGGGCGCGGATATTGTAATGGTCAAGCCGGCCTTGGCCTATCTGGACGTAATTCGGCAGGCCCGGGACCGATTCGACTACCCCCTGGCCGCCTACAACGTCAGCGGCGAATACTCCATGGTCAAAGCAGCCTCCCAGCAGGGCTGGGTGGACGAGAAGTCGGTGACCCTGGAGCTGCTCACATCTATCCAGCGGGCCGGAGCGGACATCATCATCACCTACCATGCCAAGGAGGTGGCCCGCTGGCTCAAAGAGAGGTGAGGGATATGAATCCACAGATGGTAAATAAGCAGATTGCTGGTGAAAGAGGCGAGCTGTACGTATTTGGGGAATTACTAAAGCGAGGGATGGTTCCCTACGTGCCCTTGGTGGACCAAGGTCTAGATGCTCTAGTGCGCACCCCGGCTGGCCGGGTGATTGAGCTACAGATCAAGGCTGCCGGTAGCGCTGGTGGGAAGTACCCTCGCTGGTTCGCAATGCCGCCAATAGAGCCACGGAATACCTTCTTCATAGTTGGAGTAGAGTTCACTGACGGGGAACCAGGGGACGTCTGGGTTTTGCCATCGACGGTCTTTGATAAGTACGCAGGCCGTCCCCCCAAGGGGTCTCCGCGAGATCTGGATCTGGACGGTGGTGTTCGGAGGCACGGCATGGCTTTGCGAGACCTGTTATGCGGCTTCCGAAACCGGTGGGAGTTGATAGGAGACTACGAGAAATATGAGCACTTGATGGAATCCTTGGAAGACTTGGAAGACCTGCTTGCTATGAAGGAGGCCCAAGAGGCGCCGGAAGATGAATCTCTAACTCTAGAAGAGTATGAGCAGCAGCGCTCCAAGTCCTTACGAGGTTAGACTCCGTAGCAGACGAGTGGGCCGACAGCTGGATGCTCTTCCTCGAATCGAACATCGGAGAGTCACGGCAGCTATTCAGGGCTTAGCAATGGTCCCTAGGCCCGCTGGCTCCGCCCACCTAGTGGATGACATCTTTCGAATCCGAGTCGGTCGTTATCGAGTCATCTATCAGGTAAACGATATAGAACGAATCGTTGAAATTGGGGGTGTCCGTCGGCGTTCTGAAGGAACTTACCGAGATATCCGAGACATGTTTTAGTTTTAGATTGGAGGGGCATGCAGAACGCCAAGTCCGAAGAGCTCTTCGCCCAGGCCCAACAATACATCCCCGGCGGGGTCAACAGCCCGGTCCGCTCCTTCCGCGCCGTAGGTGGTACCCCGCCCTTCTTGGCTCGCGGCCAGGGCAGCCGGGTCTGGGACGTGGATGGCAATGAGTACATCGACTTTCTAGGCTCCTGGGGACCTTTGGTGCTGGGGCACGCCCATCCCCAGGTTGTGGACGCGCTGAAGAAGGCCGCCGAGGGGGGCACCAGCTTTGGCGCGCCGGTGGAGCTGGAGGTGGAGCTGGCCCGGCTGATTTGCCAGGCCATGCCCTCCATAGAAAGGGTGCGGCTGGTCAACTCGGGTACCGAGGCCTGCATGAGCGCCTTGCGCCTGGCCCGGGCCTTTACGGGACGCTCCAAGATAATCAAGTTCTCCGGCTGCTATCACGGTCACGCCGATGGACTGCTGGTTAAGGCGGGCTCTGGCGCCATGACCCACGGCGTTCCCACCAGCGCTGGAGTTCCGGATTCCTACGCCCAGGAAACCCTGGTGGCCGACTACAACGACCTGAACTCGGTGGAACAGATCTTTGAATCCCATCCCGGGGACATCGCCGCGGTCATAGTGGAGCCGGTGGCTGGCAACATGGGTGTGGTTCCTCCGGCCGAGGGCTTCCTGGCCGGCCTGGGCCGAATCACCGCCGAGAGGGGTGCGCTGCTGATTTTGGATGAGGTGATAACCGGCTTCCGAGTGGCCCCAGGTGGGGCTCAGGAGCTCTTTGGTCTAACTCCAGACATCACCTGCCTGGGCAAGATCATCGGCGGAGGACTGCCGGTGGGAGCCTACGGCGGAAGGGCGGAAATCATGGAAATGGTGGCACCTCTGGGCCCTATGTACCAGGCGGGAACCCTTTCGGGTAATCCTTTGGCGCTCACTGCCGGATTGGCCACTTTAAGGGAGCTTCAGCAGCCGGGCGCCTACGAGCGGCTGGAGGCGTTGGGGCAGCGGCTGGCCGATGGATTGACCCAAGCCTTCCAGAAGGCTGAAATTCCCTCCACCATCAATCGCGTCGGCTCCATGCTTACCGGGTTCTTTACCGGCGGACCGGTGGATTCGCTGGCCGGCGTAGAACAGGCCGACGCAGCCCGATATGGCCGCTACTTCCACGCCATGCTGGAACGCGGAGTTTATTTCGCCCCCTCCCAGTTCGAGGCCGCTTTCGTTTCCTTGGCCCATACGGATGAAGACATAGACCGCACGGTGGAAAGGGCAGCTGAGGCTTTGGCTGGGCTGGGCTAGGGGATGCTAGCGGATGGGACGGCGCAGTAGTTTGGCGATGCAGTGGGGGCACGGCATGCCGTGCCCCCACAATGTTTTGGCTAGGCGCCGTAGCGGGCGGCGGCGTTGGGGTCGCTGTAAGTAACGTTCTTGGTGGCCCAGAAGGCCGTGGCGATGTTGTCTACCGCCGACACTAACTCTTCGCAGGCGGCCATGTCCACGTTCTGCTTGCAACGGCCAGCCAGCTTCAGCGCCGAGTTAAAGCTGCCATGCAGGTCGAACCCGGTGGGCATATTGGGCCAGGCATAGTCCGCCCACAGGATAGTCAACTCGCGTTTACAGATTTCCGCATGGTCCTCTTTCACCGAGGAGTATCGGGACATGGTGTTGGCGTAGGCATGCCGGGCGTCGGCGTCGGCACCGGCCGCTGGCACCTCCAGATTCTGTATTCGCAGCACCATTTTTTGCACCGTCTGGGCGGCGATCTTGGCGGCAATGGGGTCGTATATACCGCAGGGGATATCGCAATGGGCTTCAGCGGTCGGTATCCTTAGCCAGCCGAATGGATTAAACATGCCTTTCCCCTCTCCTTCAGGTCCAAATTTAGCATGCCCCAGAGTACAAGAAAAACAGGTAGGGCGCAAGCCCCGGCCAGCTTCAGCTTGTAACCCCCGGAGGCTAAGACTATAATGGGCCCGGCTATCTGAACCCATTTGTCAAAAGTGAGGAGTGCCCCTTGACCACCACCGGCGCCAAACCCAGCACCGGGCACGACCCCAAGCAACGGAGCCGCGAGGTTACCGACGGTCCGGAGCGCGCCCCAGCCCGGGCTATGCTGCTGGCCATGGGACTGACACAAGAGGACCTGGAGAAACCCTTTGTCTCGGTGGCCAACCTGGCCAGCGACGTCACCCCCTGCAATGTGCACTTGGACCGGTTGACCCAGGCTGCCAAAGAGGGCGTGAGACAGGCTGGGGGTACCCCCTTCCAGTTCGGCACCATCACCGTTAGCGACGGTATCTCCATGGGCACCGAAGGCATGAAAGCCTCCCTGGTCAGCCGGGAAGTCATCGCCGACTCAATAGAGGTGGTAACTTTTGGGGAGCGGATGGATGGCCTGATCGCCGTCGCCGGTTGTGACAAGAATATGCCCGGCTGCCTAATGGCCATGGCCCGGCTCAATATTCCCTCCATATTTATCTACGGCGGCACCATGTTGGCCGGCCAGTTTCAGGGCCGCGACGTCAACATCCAGGACGTGTTCGAGGCGGTGGGCGCCTACGCGAAGGGGGACATGTCCCTGGAGGACCTGCGGGACCTGGAATGCCGCGCCTGTCCGGGCGAAGGATCCTGCGCCGGTCTATTCACCGCCAACACCATGTCCACGGCCATCGAGGTGATGGGTATGTCCCTGCCGGGCGACGCCTCTATTCCGGCGGTCGACCCCCGCAAGAAGGACCGCGCCCGAGAGGCCGGCAGCACCTTGATGCGATTGCTGCGGGAGGGCATCCGGCCCCGCGATATCCTGACTCGACAGGCCTTTGAGAACGCCATCACCGTGGTGGTGGCCATGGGAGGTTCCACCAACGCGGTGCTCCACCTGATGGCCATCGCCAGGGAAGCGCAGGTGGACCTGGGGCTGGACGATTTTGACCGCATTGGCCGGAACACGCCCTATATCACTGATATGAGGCCCGGCGGACGTTACGTCATGGCCGACTTGGATGGCTACGGTGGCGTGGCCCTGGTAGTAAAGCGTCTGCTGAATGCCGGATTGTTGCACGGCGACGCCATGAGCTGCACCGGTAAGACTCTGGCCGAAAACGTGGCCGGTATAGCGACCATTGAGGACCAGCCTGTGGTTTACCCAACCGACGCGCCTCGTAGTCCCACCGGCGGGTTGGCCATTCTTCGGGGCAATCTAGCTCCGGAGGGGGCGGTTATCAAGGTGGCGGGACACCAAGAGAAGGTCTACCAGGGCCCGGCTCGAGTGTTTGACCAGGAGGAAGTTGCCTTCCAGGCCATTCAGCGGCGGGAGATAGTTGCGGGCGACGTGGTAGTCATTCGCTACGAAGGGCCCAAAGGTGGCCCGGGGATGCGGGAGATGCTGGCGGTGACCGGGGCGTTGATTGGCCAGGGGTTGGGCGACGACGTGGCGCTGATCACCGACGGACGGTTCTCCGGCGCTTCTCACGGGCCCATGGTAGGTCACGTGGCTCCCGAAGCGGCGGTTGGCGGTCCCATCGGACTCCTCCAAGAGGGAGACCTTATAACCCTAGACATTCCCGCTCGGCGTTTGGAAGCCAGGCTCACTGAAGAGGAGTTTGCCGCCCGCCGAGCCAACTGGAAGCCCCTACCACCCAAATATACCAGCGGTGTGCTGGCCAAGTATGCCAAACTGGTGTCTTCGGCATCCGAGGGAGCGGTCACCGGCTAATTCCTCCCAATAACTCATGCGAATTCGGGGATTTTATCCTTTTTAGGGCTTAGAATGGGCTGGACACGAAGCGAACCTGGCCGGAGAATCAATCCTGGCCGTGGTCTCTCTCTTTAGTCGGGAGTTAGCTAAACCGTCCTCTAACACTGGGGCTCATCCCGGGCTTATTCATGCGGGAGTAAGAATGGATTACGGAGCGGAAGCCATTATTCGGCACCGCGCTAGCCGGGGCAAGGTTAGCATCGCCCCAAAAATGAAGGTGGAAACTGCGGAGGATCTATCCATAGCATATACTCCTGGTGTGGCGGCGGTGAGCCTGGCTATAGCCGCGGATAAGGCTGAATCCTACGCTCTTACCAATCGGGGAAACACCGTGGCGATTGTCAGCGACGGTACCGCCGTTCTAGGTCTGGGCAATGTGGGCCCCGAGGCGGCCATGGCGGTAATGGAGGGGAAATCGATTCTGTTCAAAGGGCTGGCCGATATTGACGCCTTCCCTATCTGCCTGGCTACCCAGGACAACCAATCTATCATCCAAACGGTGAAGAACCTGGTTCCTACCTTCGGGGGTATTAACCTGGAGGATATCGCCGCGCCGCGCTGCTTTGAGATTGAGGCGGCCTTGCAGGATTTGGGGATTCCCGTCTTCCATGACGACCAGCATGGTACTGCTATTGTTGTGTTGGCTTCGGTCATAAACTCGCTGCAAGTGGTGGGCAAAAGGCTCGGCGATGTGAAGGTGGTCTTCTCGGGAGCCGGGGCCGGCGGCATTGCCTCGGCCAAGCTGCTCCACGAATACGGCGCCAGGAATATCGTCCTGGTGGACAGTCAGGGCATCGTTCATCGGGGTCGCACCGACCTGACGCCGATCAAGATGGAGATGCTGGAGATTACCAATCCGGACAACGTTACCGGGGGCCTGGCTCAAGCCCTGGCGGGCGCGGATATTTTCATCGGCCTTTCGGTGGGAGACGCGGTCTCCCAGCAGATGGTCCGGTCCATGGCCCAAGGCGCTATCGTATTCGCAGCCGCCAACCCTATCCCGGAGATTATGCCCCACCTGGCCAAAGAGGCGGGTGCCGTGGTGGTGGGAACCGGGCGCAGTGACTTCCCCAATCAGCTCAATAACAGCCTGGCCTTTCCCGGCGTATTCCGGGGGGCTTTGGATGTCAGAGCCTCCCGCATTACCAACAGCATGAAAGTGGCTGCCGCCGAGGCCCTGGCCGGGCTGATTCAGGAGCCTACCGCCGAGCGGGTAATCCCCTGGACATTGGACCCCGCAGTGGTGCCCGCTGTAGCCCCCGCAGTGGGCCGGGCCTGGCAGGCCGGCCCCTAGCTGCCCTCCGATTGTTTCTTGCCGGCCGGTTCTTGCCGGCCTGGTTTCCCCGGTGTCTCCCCCAGCTGGCTGGCAGCCGGGTGGTTCGACGCGATGCTGAAATCAGCTATCTCCGCTTTTTTCCGATATATCTTTTCGCCAACTGGATCAATTTACACTGATCCAAAGCCATGATGGAATCCTAAGAGAGACCGAAATGCGTTTTCCCCGGTACCGCAAAGGGGGTGTGGAATGAGTTCTCGGCAGGTGGAGTTTAGCCGCCAGGGCAGTTTGGCGGTGATTACCCTAAACCGCCCGGAAGCCCGCAACGCGCTGACCCCCCAAATGGTTGACGACCTGGGACAGTCCTTGCAGAACTGTCAGGGCGCTGAAATTCGGGCAGTGCTGCTCACCGGAATCGGCGGAGCTTTCTGTGCCGGGGCGGACGTTAAGGGTTTCGCGGATACCCTGGAAGATAAGGGGCCCCCCGGGCTATCTCAGCACCTCCGCCAACTGGCCGACAAGCTGCATCGAGAGGTGATTCTGGCTTTGCGCCGATTGGACAAACCAGTGGTCGCCGCGGTTAACGGCGTCGCCGCCGGGGCTGGATTCAGTCTGGCTCTAGCTTGCGACCTGCGGGTGGCGTCCAGCGACGCCCGATTTTTCATGGCCTACGCGGGGATCGGATGCACCGCCGACGGAGGGTCGACCTACTCCCTGCCCAAGTTGGTGGGAGCCGGCCGGGCAATGGAGATATACCTGGCCAGCCAGCCCATCGGCGCCGAGTATGCTCGCGAATTGGGGCTGGTGGGCCAAGTGTTCCCGGCCGCGGATTTCCCCAGGCATGCTCTGGAGACGGCTACCCGCCTGGCGGAAGGCCCCACCCGGGCCTATGGTCGAGTTAAGGCGCTTTTCGACCAATCCTGGGATGCGGATCTGGCCGCTCAGCTGCATGCGGAGACTGAGGCCATCAGCGATATCGGTTTGACCGGAGACTTTCAGGAGGGGATACGAGCTTTCGCGGAAAAGCGTCAGGCCTGGTTTCGGGGCCTTTAATACACCGGGGGCTTTAACGCACTAAAGATGCTCCAACGACTTGATCCCGCCCAAAATGCTGGAAACTGCGCACCAAAATTGTGGATTGACCCAAGGGTCGGAAGGTTAAAATAGGGGTAACGGGAAGCCTGGTGGGCGGAGCGACGACGGGAAAGCGAGCTTTCCAATTGAACTCCCCGGTCGAACTTACCGGTGGAACCTTCCGGTTTCTACCTGGTTCGGGCCCAGAGGCGAACCAGAAATCCAGGCTAATACTTTAGCCTCTTCATTGGGACGGGAAGGAGGAGATTGTGAAACTCTGGCGCGTTTTTGGATTACTTATCGTATCTTTGTTCATTGGAATAGCCTGCTTCGGCGGAGAGGACGCGGTCGACACCCAACAAAACCAGCAGGTATTGGTTTCTGAAGAGCCTCAAGGCATTGTGGGTCCCGCCGGACCGCCGGGACCAGTTGGACCGGCCGGCCTTCCCGGGAAAAGAGGGCCTCAGGGTATCGCGGGCCTGCAGGGTTCCGTTGGGCCGGAAGGTCCAATCGGGTCAATCGGGGCAGTCGGTCCTCAGGGGCTGGAGGGACCACGAGGTCTTTCTCCCGAGCTGAGGTTGGCGAGGCGGAATTGCGGCAACGGCAAGCTGGTTAGCGGCTTCGATGCCATGGGCAATATCATCTGCAGCGGCGGTGAAAGCCTGAACTGCACTGCGTTCGTTCGCGAGGCTAATCTCCAGGGATGCGACCTGGGTGGAGCCAACCTCCGGGACGTTGACCTGCGGTACGCCATCTTGATTCGGGCTAACCTCAGGGGGGCGGACCTGGAAGATGCCGACCTGAGCGGCGCTATAATGCAGAACGCCAATTTGCGGCGGGCCGACCTGAACGACGCTAGCCTTCGGGATGCCGACTTGAGCGGTGCGGACCTGACCGACGCCGGGGGTATAGATGTCGACATGTCCGACGCCGACCTTAGCTTCGCCAATCTGACCGACGTCAGTTTTAGGGATAGCAGCTTCGACGACGTCAACCTCAGCTTTGCCGACCTGACCAACTCTCGTTTCGAGAACGTCGACATGGGTGACGCCATCCTTCGGTTCGCGGACTTCACCGATGCCGACCTGGAGGATTCCGACCTCCGTGGCGCCAAGATCAGCGGCGCCATCTGGGACAACACCATTTGCCCCGATGGCTACAGAAGCAATAGAAACGGAAGCACTGGCACCGCAATAGAATTCTCCACCTGCGCTGGTCACTTACGGAAGTGATAGCAACGGAATAGAATTCTCCACCTGCGCTGGTAAACACTTGAGGTAAGCGGCAACCTGGGTTAAGCAAACCAGAGAGAGTCCCACCCGAACTAGGGTGGGACTCTTACTTGGTGTGCCAGGCATGTTGTGCATCTTGGAGGTGAAAGTCCTCTGCGGGCCGTGATGACCGGAACCGCTAGCCTAAGCAAGGGTGTCCACCGTGAGGTGGAATCTGAAGGAAGCTGATGGCAAAACTCGGACCCGACGAAC
>JAKZUA010000018.1:0-5371 GCA_047516825.1 Dehalococcoidia bacterium | reverse complement strand
TGTCTAAGGGGCGGGCGGCAGCCTATAAACAGACTCACGCCCGCATTCTGCTGCTGAGCGATGAGAACCAGTCTGATGGGCCAGGAGATAGCCCAGGCCCTGAGGCTGGGCACCGCCACGGTGGAACGGGTGCGCCGCCGGTGCGTGGAGGAGGGTGTAAAGGCCGTTCTGGAACGCAAACGGCAGCTCAACGCCGCCGGAAATAGCTGGAAGGCCAGGGTGAAGCCCACTTGATGGCCCTGGCCTGCTCCCAACCACTGGAGGGACGAGTCAGTTGGACGCTGCAACTGCTAGCCGACGGATTGGTGGAGCGGGAGATAGTGGAGAGCATCAGCACCGAAACGGTGCGCCGGACTTTGAAAAAATAACTCAAGCCTTGGCTGAAGGAATGCTAGTATTTCCCTCCCCAAGGCAGCGCCGAGTTCGTGTGCGCCATGGAGGACGTGCTGGAGGTCAATCATCGCCGGTTCGATGACAACGAAGTGTTGGTTTGCCTGGACGAGACCGGCTAGTAACTGGTGCAGGAGACCCGTCAGCCCCGCTCGTCGCGGCCCGGTGGGGTCATGGCCTACGACTATGAATATCAGCGCAACGGGGTGGGCAACCTGTTCATACTGTTCGCGCCCCTAGAGGAATGGCGGCGGGTGGAGGTCGCGGACCGGCGCACCCGGAGGGGTTGGGCGCGGGTGATACGGAAACTGGTGGACGAGGACTACCCCGAAAAGGAGCGGATAGTGCTGCTGATGGATAACCTGAACACCCATCATCCGGCATCTCTGTACGAGGCCCTCGAGCCAGCGGAGGCCCGGCGCATTGCACAGCGGCTGGAGATTCACTACACGCCGAAGCAAGGGAGTTGGCTCAATATGGTGGAGATAGAACTAGAGGTGCTGGCGCGGCAGTGCCTGGACCGCCGGATACCCAGCCGGGAAATCCTGGAACAGAAAACAAGGGCATAGAGGAACCGACGGAATCGGCAGGGGATTCGGGTGTACGACTGGCGCTTTTAAACCGAGGACGCCCGCATCAAGCTCAAGTCCCTCTACCTATCAATACAATAGTTGTTGGATGCCAGTCCCTCTTGTATTCTTAGCCCGTGACTTTCCGCTGAGCTAAATTAGCTCAATATGAGCAGGTGTCAAGGCGAGATTCGGGTAGGAAGCTAAACCTGTCGTAGCTTGGGGTCTAATGTGTCTCTGAGCCAGTCCCCAAATAAATTGAAGGCGACGACGGCCAACATTATGGCCACTCCCGGCAAGGCAGACACCCACCAAGCCGTATCGACGTACTCGCGTCCGCTGGAAACCATACTGCCCCATGCCGGAGTAGGCGGTGGAATACCCGCTCCCAGAAAGCTCAAAGAGGCTTCAACGATAATAACCCAGCCTACCTGAAGGGTCAGGAGAACCAAAAGCGTGTTAACCGTGTTAGGGAACAGGTGGAACACCACTATCCGCAAGTGCGAGCAGCCGGCCACCCGCGCCCGGGCGATGAAGTCACGCTCCTTGAGGGACAGCACTTCCCCGCGAATGACCCGGGCATAGCGGGCCCACAGTACAAGAGCGATGGCTAATATCACGTTGCCCGTGTTGGGGCCGATGGCCACCACCAGCAGAATGGCAAATAGAATAATGGGGAAGGCTAGGGTGCTGTCTGCGCTGCGCATCAGCACCGCGTCGATCCGCCCGCCAAAGTACCCGGAAATTAGGCCGATGGCGGTTCCAATGCCGCCACCGATTAGCAGAGTCAACATAGCCACCATAAGGGAGACCCGCCCGCCGTACATCAGCCGCGTGCCCAGGTCTCTCCCGAGGGCGTCGGTGCCTAGGGGATGCTCCCAGGTACCACCTTCCTGCCAGACCGGAGGGGTCAATCGGTCCGCCAGGGATGGCTTGGTCGTGGAATGGGAAGTAAGCAGCGGGGCAAAAATGGAAGTGAACACTATAATGACAATGATTGCGAGTGGTATTAACGGCACCCGCCGCAAACTCGCCGCCACCTGCCTGCCCTTTCCCAAGAGAGCCTGTCCGCTCGATATCGTCGTCTGTATCGTCGCCAACTATTCAACTCCTGCCCGTTGTACCGTTAGTTGTATCGAATACGCGGGTCTATGTAAGCGTAAAGGATGTCCACCACCATGTTCACCGCTATAACTACGGCGGCAATCATCAGCACCAGGGTTTGCAGCACCGGAAAGTCTCGCCAGATGATGGAATCGTAGACCAGCCGGCCCAGACCGGGCCAAGCGAAAACCGTTTCCACCAGAATTGCCCCGGTAATGAAGGTCGCCAAGTAGGTGCCGGCAAAGGTCAGCACCGGAATCAGTGCATTCTTGAAGGTGTGTTTCCACACTATCTTGTATTCCGGCAGACCCTTGATGCGGGCCATTTTAATGTATTCGCCGTCCAGGGCCTCCAGCATGCTGGAGCGCAGCAGGCGCATTACGGCGGCGGCTACCCACCAGCCCAAGGTAAAGGCAGGCATGATGTAGTGAGTGATACCCCCGGTGCCGGCCGCCGGCAGCAGGTCAAGCCGCACGGTGAATAACTGAATGAGCATGATGCCCAACCAGAATTGGGGCAGAGATTGACCCAGCACGGCAATCAGCTTGGCGCCTCCGTCGAAGAAGGTATCCCGCTTAACCGCCGCCAGCACTCCTAAGGGCACGCCGATAATTATAGTGATAACCATGCCCACCAGTCCCAGCCTGACCGAGTTCATTACCTTCGGCCCGATCAAATCCATCACCGGGCGCTTGGCCTTGATGGAGTCGCCAAAGTCAAACTGAACCGCATTGCTGACGAACTTCCAGTATTGAACCGGCCAGGGCTGGTCCAGGCCATAGTGTGCGCGGAGAGCGTCCTCCGTTTCTTGGGTGGCTTCCTGTGGCAACAAGAGAATTATTGGGTCTCCGCTGAAGCGGCCCAGGGCAAATATGATCATGGACAGGATGATGAGGGCAATTACCGACTGTCCTACCCTCATTACAATGTAACGTTGCATAATCCGTCCTTAATTGGAGACGGCTGGCAGTTCTCCCAAGGAGTCAACCGGTCAGGTTTGTTGGGGCGGGTCTTGGACCCGCCCCTGATATTGTCGGTCGCGCCGACTATGGCGACTCCTACCACCTCAGGTCGGGGAAGAAAAGACTGTCCACGTTGTTGTCGTAGGAGTCCTTCCCGGTGTTCCAGTAGGTGATGTCCGGGATGGCGGCAAAGGCCGAGTCCACCTCAAACAGTGGTATACCGTCGTAGTTGGCGAGCAGATGTTGCTGCATCTCGCTAATGAGTCTCTTGACCTCATCTGCGTCCGTAGAGGCGAAGGCCTGGTCCATGATTGCGTCGAACTCCGGGTTCTTATAAGTGGTATAAGGTGCCGTGGAGTGCTTTAGTACCTTGACAATGCTCAAAATCTCAGCCGGCGCCGCCCGGTTATGGGTGCCCCAGGGACCAACCCAGCCACCACCCAGACTCCACGCTCGGCGCATACTCCGCAGAGTGCCATACTCGGTGGGCTGGAAGTTGACCTTCACCCCCACCGCTTCAAAGTCGGCGCCCACGGCCTCAATCATGCGGGCGAACTCGGCGATGCCACCGAAGGAGTAGATGGCCAGCTTGATCTCCAGAGGGTTGCTGTCAGAGTACCCGGCTTCCTCCAGCAACTGCCGGGACCGAGTCGGGTCGTAAGGGTAGGAGCTCTGGTCGGGATCATAGCCACTCTCGGCTGCATAGCTGCCCATGGGGTACAACGTAGTGCTGCCCCGGCCCAGGAAGATATGTTCCAGGATCGCATCCCGGTTGATGGCCTTGTTCAAAGCCTCCCGCACCCGGATGTCCCCGAAGGGGTTGCCGTCCTCCCACTGTTGGAAGAAGTACATTCCCGACAGCAGGGCCCGGTCCTTGTAGAAAATGTTGAAGCCATCGTCGGCCAGCGGGGCTATCCGCTCTCGGCTAACGTCAATTACGTCGGTTTGGCCGGACTTCAGCATGGCAATGCGGGTGGTCTCCTCCGACACACCCAGGAAGGTTATTTGGGCGTACTTGGGTATGCCGCCGCCGGCACCGCCGCGGAAGTGGGGACGGTTTATGGACTCTACCGCCACCGAAGCGCCCAGCACTTGATCGACAAACTGGTAAGGACCACTGCCAATAGGAGCCTTGGCAAATTCCGGTTCCCCCACCGCCTCATAGTGGGCTTTGGGTACTATCATCCCCTCCGTGCCGCGCACGCCGGAGAAAATCCATGGGGCATACAGGCAGGGAGTGTGGCAGTTGATTACGAAGGTATAGGCATCCGGGGTCTCGTAGCTGTCCCACAGCGGCGTCAGTTCCTGGATGAATGCGGTCTGCGCGTCGTCCTCCATGACCTCCAACGCGCTGAACATCACGTCTTCAGACGTTACCTCCGTGCCATTGTGGAACATCACTCCCTGGCGCAGGTTGATGGTGTGCACCGTTCCGTCGGGAGAAACCGACCAGTCATTGGCCAGACCCGTGTCCTTGCTGAACGCGCCCTGGGCATTGGAGCCAATCACCACGTCGTACATGGACGAGTTGACATCTTTGCCACCGGCATTGACATTGCTGGCCTTGGGGTAAATGCCATCACTGCCCATTGAGGTGTAGGTTATGCGCAGGTGGCCTTCCGACTCGGTGGCCGCCGCCGGAGCTGCCGCCGGGGTGGGCGTGGCTATCAGAATCTTTTCCACCTCCACTTCCCGGATTACCTCTTTCTCGACCTCCACTTCCCGTACTATCTCCTGGGGAGCCGCCGAGCCGCAGGCTAATATGAACAAGAGCAGTCCGACTGCGCCCGCTGCCAAAAGCCTGTTGATGTATAGCCGGTATCGCGCCATAGTAATCCTCCTTGATGTCCCATTTATAGGGTAGTACATAAGTCCTCCGGGTACTCCGGTGATTTGGCTCATTCTAGCACAAAATCCTTGCTAATAGACAATACCTGACACCTAACGGTGTCAGGGAATATCAAATCTACGATATGCAGGGATTATCTGGCATTGACGTAGCAATAACGATATTCATATTGCGAATTTCGCAACCATAAGTCAGCGTCCGGGAATGTGGGGGCTGGGAGCCGGACGGGTTCCGGCAATCCGCCCGTACTAGGGGGATAAGTAGTCGGAGCAGCAGAGAGGAGACAACAATTTCACCCCTCTCCCTGGGCTGACAGGGGTATGTATTTCATTTGGGAACTCCGGAGTTAAACGTGCGATTATATGGTTGGAGAGACTTGCTCAAATACAAAAGCGTCCCGAAATACCCTCTATCAGGTCCATTCCATCATTCCGGCGTTGGCCGGAATCCAGAGGTGGCGGGCCGGTTCGTAGCTATGATCTCGTTTTTACATACCC
>JAKZUA010000017.1:0-6202 GCA_047516825.1 Dehalococcoidia bacterium | reverse complement strand
CTATGGAGAAAGGAGAGTCGGACAGCAGCTGCTGGAGAAAAAGCTCTGCTATAGTAAATGGCGTCGCGTTTCGAGATTTCAAGGAATTAAGCCTTCGCCAACTTCGGACTGGGGTTTTTTGACGAACCGGCCTGGCGGCTAAAGCTACTGAAACCAGGGGAGAGCCAGTTGTTCTGCACTAACTGTGGGAAAATTTTAGAGGATTCCGAGGCCGGCTTCTGCCCCGAATGCGGCGCATCCACCGGCGCCGTCCGAGACCACTTGCCGGAAAACCCAGAGGCATCAAACCCTGGGGCATTCGGTTCCGCCAGTCTGGCGGTGCCCTGGGGGAGCGGACAAGTAGCCTGGGGCCTTCTCTTACTGATTATTGGAGTGTCCATTCTCCTAGCGTCGGTTCTCCTGCTAATGGTGGGGATTTTTCTGCTGCGCACCGGTGTCCTGATCCAGGCCCTGGAACTTACCGTTGACTCGAATCAGGCTCTGGTCACCTGGGTCTCCAGCGTGCTGGTGGGGCTGGTGATTCTCTTCATCGTGTGGTATTTGGGGTTGCGCCCAACCGGCGCCTCTGTCGCGCTACTGGGTTTGAGGACCACCACCATACACCCCGGCTGGGCGGTTCTCTGGACTGTGGTGGCGCTGGGTTTAAGTCTAGGCGCCACCTTGCTCTACAGCCTTATCATAGAAAAGATTGGAGTGGATTGGCTGCTGCCGACGGAAGATTACATCGATATCGTTTTTGACGGGCCAGCGGTGGTCCTCACCTTTATGGCTTTGGCTCTTTGGACGCCTTTGACCGAGGAGCTTTTCTTCAGGGGTTTCGTTTTCGCCGGGCTGGTCCACCGGCGCGGTGTGGCGGGAGCCCTGGTCATCAGCGCCATGATTTTCAGCGCCTTCCACCTACTGGCCGGTCCGGGAGTGCTGGTCCCCATATTCATAACCGGCTTCCTGCTGGCCTGGCTCTACCACCGCACCGGTTCTCTCTGGCCAAGCATCGCCGCTCACGCCGGTCAGAACGGCGCGGCATTGCTAGCGACCATCTACGACCAGTCTTCCCCGGAGCTCAGTGCTATAATCCTACCCGTATTATGAATGCTGGGCTGCCACATGCAGCCAAAGCCAATCTAAGAAGCTGGTCTGGCGGCGATGAGTAGCGACAGAATCAAGCGGGCCTTTGCCGAAATAGAACGGGAAAAGAGGACTGGCTTAATCCCTTTCCTAACTGTGGGCTTCCCCGATTTAGCGGCGACTTTGGAGCTGGTGCCAGCGCTGGTTGCTGCCGGCGCCGACGCCATTGAACTGGGAATCCCCTTCAGCGACCCGATAGGGGAGGGACCGGTAATCCAGGAATCCAGCTTTTTGTCCCTGAACCAGGGAACAGCCCTGCAGGACTGCCTGAATGTGGCCGCCCAACTCCGCAGTCGGGTCCCCGATACGCCTTTAATTTTGATGGGCTATTACAACCCGATTCTACGCCTGGGTAACCAAGTCTTTGCCTCTCAGGCGGAAAGAGCCGGGGTCGATGGCCTGATTGTAGTGGACCTGCCCCACCAGGAGATCGGCCCCCTACACGCGGAATGCGATCCCCGGTCAATCCCGATCATCCCACTGCTCGCCCCTACCAGCACCGACGCCAGCATCCAGGCCTCTACTGCCGGGGCCTCGGGATTCGTCTATTGCGTTAGCCTCACTGGAGTGACCGGGGCCCGAGACCAGGTTTCGGAACCGGGACTTGAACTGCTGGAACGGGTTCGCGCCCATACTTCGTTACCCCTGGCGTTGGGGTTCGGCGTCTCCCGAAGGGATCACGTTGAGGCCGTTTGCAAGCAAGCCCAAGCTGCGGCGGTGGGTAGCGCGCTGATTCGGGTAATGCTAGAATCCCCCAGAGAACAGCTAGTGGACCGGGCCAGCCGCTTCGTTGCCCAGCTGGCTGGTCGCTGAATTTAAGGTCCCAGTATCAAGGTCTAAGGAGGCGTTGATCCATGTTAGCTTGCCGGGGGATCCGCGGAGCTACCATCGCAGATGCTAATACGGATACCGCCATTTACGCCGCCACCAGGGAAATGTTGCAGCAGCTCATCGATGCCAATGGCATTGAAGAGCAGGACGTGGCGGCGGCCTATTTTACCGTTACGCCGGATTTGAACGCCGGATTTCCCGCGGCCGCGGCCCGCCAGCTGGGTTGGAACAACACCGCGTTATTGTGTGCCAGAGAAATTGCTGTACCCAACAGCTTGTCGGCTTGCATCCGCGTACTTATACTGGTCAATACAGAGAAGCAATCCAAGGACCTGGTAAATATTTATCTCAAGGGCACCGAAGTCCTGAAGCTCCGGGGGGTGGAGTCGACTTAAGCGTCGGCTTGACTAAAGCCGAGATCGGGGTTCAGATTCCAGGGCCTGGAAAGCGGGGCTTTAATATTCGGCATTTGTAGGCCAGCACCAATTTGCGCACCTTACCACTTTAGGAAGGCCAATTTAAGAAGGAATAAATACTGATGATTGTCGTATTGTCGCTGGATACTCCCCAGGAAGTGGTGGATGCGGTCAGGGAACGTATTGAAGGCCATCCTGGTCTCACTGCCCAGGGTTTCAACGGGGTCCAGCGTATTGTAGTAGGGGTTCTGGGCTCTATTCCTCCCGACTTGAAGGATGAACTGGAGGTGATTCCGGGAGTCACGGAGGTGGTGCCCATATCCAAGCCGTATAAAATGGCCAGCCGGGAATTTCACCCAGACAACTCGACAGTAACCGTGGGTGATGCCGTTATTGGCGGTCCGGAGCCGATAATTATGGCTGGACCTTGTTCGGTAGAAGATGAAGAGCAAATGGTCAGCACAGCCAAGGCGGTGAAGGCCGCCGGCGCTAAAGTGCTGCGTGGCGGCGCCTTCAAGCCGCGATCCTCTCCCTACAGTTTTCGGGGCATGGGACTTGAAGGATTAGAGCTTCTTTCCCTTGCCAGCAAAGAAACCGGTCTGCCCGTAATTACCGAGGTGATGTCGCCGGCCGATGTGGATACGGTGGCCCGGTATTCCGACATCCTCCAGATTGGCGCCCGCAACATGCAAAACTACAACCTGTTGGACGAGGTGGGCCAGGTCGATAAGCCGGTAATGGTCAAGCGCGGCCTGTCAGCTTCTTACGAGGAATGGTTGCTGGCCGCCGAATACGTAATGTCCGGCGGCAACACTCAGGTTATGCTCTGCGAACGGGGTATCAGAAGTTTTGAGAGCTCCACCAGGTTCACCCTGGATGTGGCGGCCATTCCCGTAATCAAGCGTCTGAGCCATCTCCCCATCATTGGCGACCCCAGCCACAGCACCGGGCACTGGTACCTGGTCAGCCCAGTGGCGTTGGCCATCGTCGCGGCCGGCGCCCACGGCCTGCTGGTGGAGGTCCATCCCAACCCAGACGTGGCAAAATGCGACGGACCTCAATCGCTGACCTTTGAAAACTTCAATAGCATGATGGACCAGGTAAAGGCAGTTTCCGGCGTTACCCAGATAATGGCAGGCACAGCCTAGTTCATTTACCGATTGCCGGTGGCGAAAGCCGGCCTACCAGCAGAGTAGCTTTAAGGGCGGACATTACTCCGCCCTTTCTTTATGTCCGGCGGTTAATCATTCCCACTTGATCATTCCCCCGGTCCTCAACCGTGTGGTCACACCTCCAATTGTCCCCAGTGTTGGCCCTCTGGGGAACAATTAAGAAACCAGCGGCTCTCCTCCTATCTGAAATGGCCTCCCGGCCTACCGGAACTCCCGTTTTTTCCCTAGCTGCTCACCTAAACTAAAGCCAAAGTGAAACCTACATGATTGCTTTCACTATGGGTTTACCTAGATGTAGTTTTCACCTTGGTACCGGTTTAGGATCAAAGGTCCGGCCTCTTTTGGCATCGGCGGTTTTTCGCGCCCCTCAACCAGAAAGGTGGTTCCTCTTAGGAACCTCACAGGCCTACCCACTGGGGAGCGCTTATCTCCGATGCTAACTTAGCTATTGGCATCGCCAAACAACGATTCGTGCCCACCCCAGGGATAGTCAAAGGCCCCTCCTGTGCCTGAAGACACAGCGGCCCCGGCCCTACAAGGCCAAAAGGAATAAACCCATTTGATGGAGGAACTGCTATGCACCATGTCTCAAGGCTAAAGCCTGCAGCCCTGTTTATCCTGTTTGCCTTTCTTTTCGCCTTCCTTGGAGTTTCTTGCGTTGGCGGCTCGGACGAGCCCTCCGCTTCTCACGATGCTGGAAACGACCGCTCCAGCCGGCCGGCCAGAGCCCGGGCGTCTGGTACGGAAAGCACGTCTCATGGCTCCAGCCGTACTTCTGGCGACCACGAGGCCGCCGCCGGTGGACACGAATCCGCCAGTGCCGGACACGAATCCGCCAGTGCCGGGCACGGCAAAACTGACACCGGACACGAAACAGCAAGCGCCGGGCACGGCACGGCCGACACTGGACACGAAACAGCAAGCGCCGGACACGGAGCCCAGAGCCAGGGAGAAGCTCCGCACTGGGCCTACGCTGGCGACCTGGCCCCCAGCCACTGGGGAGACCTGGCGGACCAGTTTGCCGTTTGCGCTTCCGGCGCCAGCCAGTCGCCGATCAACATATCAAACACCATTGATCCCAACCCCGCGAACATTGATTTCAACTACCACGGCGTGCCCCTGAGTATACTCAACAACGGCCACACCCTTCAGGTGAATTATGCTCCGGGCAGCTCCATTACCATCGATCTTCAGCAGTACGAGTTGCTCCAGTTCCACTTCCATACACCATCGGAGCATCAGCTGGCCGCCCACAACTTCCCCATGGAAGGTCACCTGGTACACAAAAATAGCCACGATCAGCTAGCGGTGGTCGGCGTGTTTATCGAAGAAGGTCATGAAAATCCCTTCTTCCAGACCCTGGTGGAGCACCTGCCCAGCCATGCCGACCAGGAAAATACGGTGGCCGGGATCATGGTCAACGCCCAGGGCCTGCTACCGCCCGACCCCGCCGTTTACAACTACTCCGGGTCCTTGACCAATCCGCCCTGCAGCGAGGGGGTGAATTGGAACGTGATGAGCACCCCAATTCAGGCCTCGGCGGACCAAATCGCCGCTTTTGCCGGCATTATGGGCCCCAACAACCGGCCGGTGCAGCCGATGCACAGCAGGCTGGTCTCCGGCCAACCCAATGAGGGTGGCCGCATGGCCGTGGATTCCGGTCACGGTACCGCCAGCCCGAGCCAAGAGCATGTTGCTCCTCACTGGGAATACGAAGGAGGGCCGGGCCAGCGCCTTTGGGGAGAGCTATCCGCCGATTTCACCGCCTGTGTCGATGGGTCGGCTCAATCTCCCATCAACGTTGCCAACGCCATTCCAACCCCGTTGCGGAACCTCGATTTCAACTATCATCCAGCCCAATTGACCATCGTCAACAATGGCCACACCATTCAGGGGAGTTACGGCCAGCGGCACCAGGGCGACGGCGGGTCGATCACCGTGGACGGAACCGAATACCGGCTGCTCCAGTTCCACTTCCATTGGCCCAGCGAGCACATGGTCAATGGCAGGCAGTTCTTGATGGAGCTGCACCTGGTGCACCAGAACGAACATGGTGGTCTGGGCGTCGTTGGGGTATTACTGGAACGGGGCGAATACAACCGGGGGCTGGAGCCCTTCTGGGCCAACCTACCGGTCACGCCGGGTTCCACCAAGGACCCGAAGATGTTCTTTGACATCAACACCGTTCTGCCGGCGGACCAGCGGACTTTCCGCTACCCAGGCTCGCTGACCACTCCACCCTGCTCCGAGGATGTCAAGTGGCTGCTTCTCCGAACTCCGGTGGAGATTGCCTCCTCTCAAGCCGAAATGTTCCGGAGCATCATTGGCTACAACGCTCGTTACGTCCAGCCGCTGCACGGCCGGGAGGTATTGGAGGACTCTTCTATGGACTAACCGGGGGACTAACCGGGGATTAACCCCCAGAGGATTCTCACCCGCGCTCTCAGGAGCCGGCCAAAGGCTAGCATCCAGATCAAATTAAAAAGAGGAACGGGTAACAGGTAATGAAGTTAAACATTAAGCCGGGATTCCCCAGATCAAACCACCTTTCCTGGATATAGCTCCCGCGGGGATACCGCCAAATATAATCCCGCATTCCAAGGGCGTCAAATGCGGTCTGATGCGGCCTGATTCACTCAAAGTCCCCGCTTTCATTGG
>JAKZUA010000016.1:0-4370 GCA_047516825.1 Dehalococcoidia bacterium | reverse complement strand
CGCCCCCAAAGAGTGGCGTCGCCCTTGGCTACTCCGGAAGTCAGGCACCAAATCCAGCGCTTCTCTCAAAGTCATCATCCTCCCCTCCCGCTTAAACTGGTAATAATTTTATACTATTTTGATAAAATGAAAAGGCCCTGGGCGGCCAGAGGCGCGTCTAGGTCTCCCCAAATAGTTGGTGTATACTCTGGGTGTCTCGTCCGGCACAGTAATAAGCGGCGATGCCCCCGGATGTCCGGAACTGAGCGGCGGCAACAAAAGGGGTCCGGAGTTGGAATATGCCCTTGCAATTCGGCGTCTTCGACCACATTGAGCCGGTCCCCGATACTCCCCTAGACCAAATTTATCGCCAGCGTTTGGAGCAAATAAGGCGCTTCGATTCGGCCGGCTTTTATGGTTACCATCTAGCGGAGCACCACACCCCGGCGGTGCACAGTCTGGCTCCATCGCAAAACGTATTCCTGGCCGCGGCGGCGCTGCACACCGAGAAACTGCGCCTGGGTCCCTGCATCTATGTCCTGCCGCTGCACCATCCCATTCGGCTGATCGAGGAGATCAGCATGCTGGACAACCTGAGTGGTGGCCGCATGGACATCGGTGTGGGCCGGGGAGGCGTGTTGGAGGCCTATTTCTGGGGGCAGGACTCGGACGTCGAGACCAACTTTGCCAGATATTTGGAAACCCTGGACATTATCAAGGAAGGTCTCAGCCATGAGGAGCTAACCTACGACGGGGAATTTTATAAGTTCGATGAGCTGCCGATGCGCCTCCGGCCCCTCCAGCGGCCCTACCCGCCCTTCTGGTACATGCGCAACGTGGAGACGGCCGCCATGGACGGGATGCACACCATCATTGTCGGCTCGTTGGATAGCTTTGAGGCCAACGTGAAGCGGTATCGCGAGGCGTGGGAGCGGCACCAAGGCGTGGGCGCCCTGAATACGCAGGGCGAGGAACCCAAGATTGGCCTGGTTAACCACATGGTAATCGCCGAAACCGATGAGGAGGCGGTGAAGATCGCCACGCCCGCCTGGGAGCACTACAAGTGGAATTTGGGCGCTCCCCGGCGTTTGGAGGCGGAGAAACGGGGCCTTACCCAGTTCATGGTGCCCAACGAGCAGATGCGTCCCAAAGGCGCTCCGGACCGGGAGGCCCGGCGGGACCTGTTCTGGTCGCTGGAAGAGCGCTCTGAAGAGGAAAGCCGGCGCAGGCAGGGTCCGGGCGCTATCGACACTCCGGGCAGCGGCCGGGGAGCCGGATTTGGAGTCATTGCCGGGTCGCCCGCTTCAATACGCGATTATATGGACGAGTACGTGGAAACCGGCGCTAATTATTTTGTCTGCGGCTTCCAATGGGGCAGTTTGACCCACGAACAAACCATGCAATCTCTAGAGCTGTTCATAGATGAGGTGATGCCCCATTACGTATAAACGTCTACATCAAGAACCACCCTCGCATGGGCAGTATGGCAGCGGTATTTAGCGTAGTAGGCCAACCCGTGACCCGGGCGGAAGGTCCGGACAAGGTGACCGGGCAGAGCCAATACGCCGCCGATATCGCTCGGCCCGGAATGCTGTGGGGCAAGGTTCTCCGGAGTCCCTTCCCGCATGCCAAGATATTAAACGTCGACACATCCCGCGCCAGCCAGCTTGCGGGGGTTCATGCGGTTATTACCGGAGCTGACCTGCCAGACCGCCGGGTTGGACGGCTGTTGCGGGACATTCCGGTTCTGGCCAGAGACAAGGTGCGCTTCGCCGGAGAGAAAGTAGTCGCGGTGGCCGCCGAAACCCCAGACCTGGCGGAAGAAGCCTTACTGCTGGTCGATGTGGAGTATGAACCCCTGCCCGCCATCTTTGACCCGCTGGAGGCGATGGAGGATTCGGCCCCTACCCTCCACGAGAACATGGAGTCCTACGCGGGATTGCCCCAGCCTCCATCGGGCATCAACAACGTCTTCGCCCGTAACGCTTGGTCGAAGGGCGATATTGAGCAGGGATTTCGAGAATCCGAGCTGGTGTTCGAGCATACCTTCACCGCTCAGCTGATGCATCAGGCCTATATCGAGCCTCATGCTTGCGTGGTGGAGGTCGATGATGCCGGGCGGGTCCAGATTTGGGCCAACAACAAAGGTCCCTTCATGCTGCGAGAGCAGCTCTCGGCCGTCTGGGACCTGCCGAAGGAGGGGATCCGGGTAAACCCCTGCAGCATTGGGGGCGATTTCGGGGGCAAGGGCTCCTTTATGGACGTGCCTCTCTGCTACTACCTAGCCATCCATTCCCAGCGCCCGGTCAAGATGGTCATGGACTACATTCAGGAGTTGATGGCCGGAAATCCACGCCACCCGGGCATCATCACTCTCAAGACCGGACTGAAACGGGATGGCCGCATCTGGGCGCGACAAGCCAGGACCGTTTTCAACAGTGGCGCTTATGGAGCCTTCAAGCCCCGGGTTCATTTGCGAGGGGCCGACCACAGTGGGGGTCCCTACAACATTCCTCACGTGCAGATCGACAGCTACATGGTTTATACCAACAACGTTCCCTGTGGCCACATGCGATCGCCGGCCAAGCCTCAAGTAGGCTTTGCGGTGGAGTCCCACATGGACATGATCGCCCATGAGCTGGGTCTGGATCCCTATGAGTTTCGCCTGCGAAACATTCTCAAGTCTGGCGATACATCCCCCATCGGCGAAGCCTGGCAGGACATACGCGCCGAAGAAGCCCTGCGGCAGGCGGCCCAGGCCGCCGGCTGGGGCAAACCCAAGGAGAGCCCCAGCTTCGGAAGGGGCATGGCCATAGCGGACCAGACTCAGGGCTCCGGGCAGTCGACGGCGATCGTTTCTATTGATGGATCCGGTGGCGATTCCGGGCAGGTTACCCTGTTCATGTCTCTCTGGGATACGGGCACCGGCGCTTCCACAATAATGCGCCAGGTCGTTGCCGAGGCCTTGACTGTTCCAGTGGAGGACGTGAGCATCGTCATCCGCGACACCGACGCAGTAGATTTCGAGTCCGGCCCGGGTGGCAGCCGGGTGACCTACACCGCCGGACAAGCGGTGCTCGGCGCCGCCAACCAGCTGAAGGAGCGGCTCAGCCTGCTGGCTGCCGAATACCTGAGCAGCCCGGTGGAATTGATCCAGCAGCGGGCCGATGGGCAATTTTTCGTTTCCGGTCAGCCGGAGAAGTCCCTTACCGTTAAAGAGGTGGCCGGACGGGCCCTTTTGGCTACCGGTCAACCGCTAACGGGAGCGATGACCCACACCTCGGCGCCATCCGAGGTGACCTCCTACGCCGCGCAGGTGGCGGAAGTGGAGGTGGACCGGGACACCGGTGAAGTAACCGTCAAAAAGATTTACACGGTCCATGACGTGGGCACCATTCTCAACCCGATTACCCATCAGGGACAGATTGAGGGAGGCGTAATTCAAGGGCTGGGCTATGCGCTGATGGAGGAGATCATCAGCGAAGATGGGCAGGTTTCCACCCTGAGCTTGGGCGACTACAAGATTCCCACCATGCCGGACATTCCGGAATTGGAGACTCGGCTGCTGGAACCCGCGGTGGGACAGGCACCCTATCAGACCAAGGGAATTGGGGAGAATAGCAACATACCGGTGGCCGGGGCTATCGCCAACGCGGTTTACGACGCGGTGGGGGTTCGGATCCTGGATCTGCCGATAACCTCGGAAAAGGTGCTGAAGGCGCTCAAGGCCCAGCGAGGCGAGTAAATCCCCGTAGCCTGCCCCTTATGAAAGGCTCACTGCTCGACCGTTTTCGTGAGCGGCATCCTCTCCCCTTGGGGGAGAGGACTGAGGTGAGGGGTTTCACCCTCATCCCAACCTTCTCCCATCAAGGGAGAAGGGGTTGTGGTCGGGCACCGGTAAAAAGTGTGGTGCATTGGGCCGCGTTAAGGGGAATGAGCAGGTTTCTCACACAGGCGATAGAAGAGTGTCGGGCCGGCGAGTCCTTGCCGGCGTTACTCTCCCAAAAATAGGAGGCGAAATGAGGGAAAACACTCTGAAGCAGAAGCTGGAGACGGGAAAGGCGGCCTTCGGCGTGATGATAACTTTTCCATCGGCGCCGATGGTGGAAATGCTGGGCCACCTGGGGTTTGACTGGGTGCTGATCGATAACGAGCATGGCAACATTACCGTCGACAACTCCGAGGACCTAATCCGCGCCGCCGAGCTGTCCAACATTGCGCCCATAGTGCGGCCGGTGGCCAACCGTCCTGAGATCATCGCCCCCTTCCTGGATCGAGGCGCCTTGGGGGTCCAGGTGCCTCACGTGAATACGGCGGAGGAGGCCCGAGCCACCGTGGACGCCGTCAAATACTACCCGGAGGGGCATCGTGGCATTTTCAGTAGCAGCCGG
>JAKZUA010000015.1:0-3659 GCA_047516825.1 Dehalococcoidia bacterium | reverse complement strand
CCGGGCCCTGCGAGCGGCGGGGGCCAGCAATCTGGAAATGCTGGCTTACGGGATTCTGCCGCAGGCTATGCCTCAGTTGATTACATACCTGCTTTATCGTTGGGAGGTGGTGATTCGCACCACGGTGGTGCTGGGAGTTGTGTCGGGCTTGGGCCGGGAATTTGAGTCGAGCCGGAACCTCTTCTTTTACACGGATATGACGCTGATTCTGCTGTGGTATCTATTGTTGGTGCTGGGGGTAGACCTGCTCAGCTCCTGGCTGCGCCGCCTGGTCCGGTTCAGCTAGCCAAAAACCGGTGGGGACTGGTCCGGGATCGTTGAAGAAGGGAGATGGGGCAATCAGTAAAACTGGACCGGGTAAATAACCTGAATGACCAATCCCTCCTGCAAGGCCTCGTAGTATGAGTGGGTGGCATTGGGGTTCTGGAGCCAGCGCCGGGCGAAGTAAGCGCACATGTTGGCCAGCTGGGTACATACGGAATCCTCGGCTCCCACATAGCAGAAGTTCTCCAAAACCGACGGCGACGGGATCTCGTCTTCCGATTTAAGAAACTGGCTCATAAACTGGGGTTCCACCGACTTTCTCTGGCCGGCCACTATCAAGGTGTAGTCCTTAACCTGCCAGGGGGAGGTCATCATGTCATCCGGCGACATGTCGGCGACGCTCATCTCATCCACCACCAGGTTCAGGGCGAAGAGGAATTTGCTGATGGCAAATTCCGAAGGACTGCTCCAGGCCGCGTAGGGACTGTCATCAGTGGCTCGGAATTTAACGTACTCCCGCTTATCAATGTAGGTGATTATGGCTGGAATCTCCCGACGGATAAGAATCTCCAGGCAATCCTTGATCAGATCTCCTCGTTTGTCCGGAGACCAGGAACTGAAGAACCCCCGCCCTTGATAGATGTCAGCGGGTTTCAATTCCCGGGGCGTCCCCTCTTCCCCAGGGGCGTGCCCCAAGTGCCTCCGGTAGAGGGCGTTAAATTCACCATTCATTGAAATGCACTGGTCCTCATGCACTATAAGCCCGGCATGAACATGGTGAAACTGGTTGGAGTCGTTAATGCTGTTACCGGTGTTGCCCGATTCGCCCATATATACCAGATTCATGGCTTGCCTCCAGACGAGCAGTGGAATTGGCTAGGTTCGGGCTAGGCCAGAGCTAGCCTTGATGGAAGAAGCAAGCCCCGGCCCGGCGAGCATCCCCAATGGGATGGGGACAATCCATCCTTTCGTCATTGCGACCGAAGCGAAGCAATGAGCACACGGCGTTTCAAAAAGGGGAGGACCCGCAGCGGCCCGCCGGCCAGAATAATAACGCGACAAGTCGGGGCTGCCAACCTACTGGCTTATTCCGAAGAGTCCTCTTCGCTGGTTTCTGGAGCAGCCGGCTCTGCCGCTCCCCCAGGGACGGCCTGCTCCCCTTCTTCCTCTTCCACGGCTCGAACGACTTCGATGCGGGCGACTACCTCTTCCGAGTCGGTCACCAGAGTTACATTAGGCCCCGGCTTCAGTTGACCGACCCGGATAGTTCCGTTGGGGTCGGTCAGTTGGGACAGGTCTACCTCAATTGTGCTGGGGATCTCCAAGGGTAAGGCTTCCACGGTAACTTCCCTTAGTTGTTGAATCACCGTACCGCCGGCTTCGCGAGCTCCTGGGGAGTCTCCCACCAGAGAAAGGGGCACCTGGGCCGCAATCGGTTGGTTGGCCTGCACCGCCAGGAAATCTACGTGCAGGATATTTCCCCTGAGGGGGTCCCACTGGATTTCCCGAGCGAAGGTCAACTGCTCGCCGCTTTCTCCCGGCACGGAAATGTTTATTGGC
Source organism: Dehalococcoidia bacterium (assembly GCA_047516825.1). Lineage (GTDB taxonomy): Bacteria > Chloroflexota > Dehalococcoidia > Lucifugimonadales > UBA3495 > JADFQT01. The sequence goes on along the minus strand of JAKZUA010000015.1, from coordinate 1,835 downwards.
GTGGTGCCGCCGGCCTGGGATAGCGCACGGATTAGCGAGGAATGGTCGCATTGGAGCGGGCGAGATTCCAGACCCGGTCCGTAAAGGTGGACCGGTATGGTGCCGGATTTCCTTAACTGCTTGACTTTCTTCCCCAAGACCTCTCTTGGATCCAGCGCCAGTTTTATCGCCTGGGTGGTCATGGAATTAGTACTCCTCGTTAAACCTTAGGGTGAAACCCTTGAGCGGACGCCCGTTCAGGCCTTAGTTTTATAGTTGGCTTTTATAGCTGCCTAATGATAGCACCCGCCTGTCGGAAAAGGAACCTACCCGAATTTCCGGTTCGTATCAACCCAGCCAAATTTTGTCAAATTCTGGCCCGCTCCCAACCAGCCGAGGGATGATTCCGCCTTGACAGCGGCGTTACCATAAAGTGGATTGTCCAGCTATCCCCAGCTGCCCCATGACCCCGGGAGTCCGCCCTTATAGTTCGCCCGTTAAGGCGCCAGGAGCCCCTTGGGAGGTTAAGCGATGGCATCTCACTCCTTGGGTTTGTCGCTGTATGAAGCGGCCCGCCAGAAGGGCGTGCCCTTCACACTGGAAAATGAGCCACTGGATAAGTTCGTCCAGGTCAACGGATTGAACCTTCACTATTTGGAGTGGGGAAACCCGGGTGACCCGACTATTCTGATGCTGCATGGCAATGCCCAGCAGGGGCATAGCTGGGATTTCGTCAGCCTACCCCTGTCGGAGTACTACCATGTGATAGCCTTGGACCAGCGCGGGCATGGCGACAGTGACTGGGCGCCCGGAGGCGATTACTCCCTCGAGGCGCAGCAGGAGGACATCGACGGGTTTGTCCGCGCCGTCCTGCCCCGTAGGTTTCACCTCATTGGCCACTCCATGGGCGGCAGAAACAGTTACGTGTGGGCCTCGCGGCATCAGGACACGCTGCACTCCCTGGTCATAGTCGATACCGGCCCCCAGTCGGCAGCGCGAGGCAGAAATAGAATTCAGACCTTCAAGGAGCTACCCGACGAGTTGGATACCTTTGAAGAGTTTGCCAGCCGGGTAGAGGAGTATACGGGCCGCAGCCGGGAGCAGACCCTTGGGTCCCTCAAGTATAGTATCCGCCAGCGTGCCGACGGCAAATGGACCTGGAAATACGATAAGGTTATGCGCACCCCCGGAGAGCGCTCGCCAACCTCAACTCCGGACCAGCTTTGGGATGCGGTGGCCAAAATCGACTGTCCGACCCTGGTGGTTCGGGGCAGCGAGAGTGATATCTTCACCGAGGAAACCATGGAGAAGATGCAGTCCGTGATTCCCCAGTGCACCACCGTGACGGTGGACCGGGCCGGGCACCTGGTGGCCGGAGACAATCCGGCCGACTTCCTGGTGGCGGTGCGGGAGCTGCTGGCGATGGTAGGGTAGCCGGCGGGAGGAATCGTAGGGCCGAAGGGTTGGCCTGAGAGAGCGGGTTAAAGAGAAGGTATCTCCCCCTTGGCAAGGGGGAGGGACAACTTAGAGCCTGTGTTCAAAGATATCCCGGGCATAGCATAATTCCCGGCACGTCATTCCGGCGCAGGCCCTAATCCAGCGTCATTTACCCATTAACCAGTGGGCGGCATCCGGGCTCCGGCTTTCGCCGGAGCGACGAATACACCGCCCCAGGGCCCATCGATGCTTTTGACACACTCTCTTAGACACCCTCTCTAAGCCCGAATCCACCGATGGACAGGGACGGACGGCGTGAGGACAGCGGAAGGGGGGTGAGGGAGTTACAGGCGCGATGATCCGGGCTCGAATTCGGGTAGACGGGAGGTTGGCGGCGGTCTGCAGGCGCTTTGGGGGGC
>JAKZUA010000014.1:0-3524 GCA_047516825.1 Dehalococcoidia bacterium | reverse complement strand
GGGACAGGAGAAATCCACACCTCCGACACCAACGACCTCATCAAGGTGCCGCGGGTCCACTTCGCCATCGAGGTTGAGGACTTCGACGCCATGCTGGCCCACCTGGACTTCCAGGAAGTGCCCTACACTAGGACCGGCGGCGGCGCTTTCACCGGTACCGGCGGTGAGGACCCCCGGCAGGGAACAAGGGAAGACACCGGGGAGCGTTACACCTACATCAGCGATCCGGACGACAACCTCATCGAGTTGGTGTACCACCCCAGGGGCCTGGAAAGCTCTTCGGGAGAGGCCATAGAGCTGAACCGCGACGCCAGCAACGTCCGCTGGACCCAGACAGAGGGATTCGTCGAAGCCGCCTACGCCGAGGGGCAGGTGTCCGTCAGTTAGCACCGGCGAACAATCGAACTTAGGTACAGCGAAAGGCCTAACGGATCCTGATTCTTTGGACTGACCGGCAAGCCTTACGCCAGCAAATCACAATTACCGCAAAAGACGGGCGAATTCTTAGCCGAACGGGCGTTGCTGATCGTAGTCCAGCCGCAAGTACTAAACCCAATTCAAAGCCATTGACGCACCATACGTCTTCAGGGAGATGTATTTTGGCAACCTTCGTACTGGTACATGGCGCTTGGCATGGCGGTTGGTGCTGGAGCAAGATTACTCCATTGCTCCTTGAGTCGGGCGCTTCCGTGTACACCCCCACCCTGAGCGGGCTGGGCGAGCGGGCTCACCTGGCCGAAATGCTCGAACCTGCGCAGTTGGATCTCGACCTGCATATCCGCGACATAGTCCAACTCCTGGAGTATGAGTCGCTGAATGACGTCATACTGGTGGGCCACGCCTACGCCGGGATGGTCATAACCGGCGTTGCCGAAGTCTGTCCCGAGCGCCTTTTCCACCTGGTTTACGTCAACGGCGTGGTCCCCGCCGACGGTGAGTGCATGGCCGACCAGCTCGTACCCGTGCGAGGGCCGGAGTTTGCCGCGTGGGTACAGGGCTGGATCGACCGGGGCGAGGGCTACCTGCCGGCACCGGCCTCTCCGGAAGAGATCGGACGCCGTTGGGGTATCCCCGACCCGGCGGACCGGGAGTGGATGTTTGCCAAGGTGACGCCACAGCCTGCCGCATCTATGGCCGGAAGAGTGCACATAGGGAATCCCGCCGCCCGCAGTATTCCCCGCAGCTTCATCGGCGGCGAGGAGGCCGGTTTTCAGCCCGTGGCGGAACGCGTCCGCGCCGCTGGGTGGCCCACCTATCACCTCGATTCGGGCCACGACCCCATGATCAGCCATCCCCTGGAATTGGCCGACATTCTGCTGGGGATTGCCGGTTCCTAACCGGATGCAAGACTGGCATTGCCTTCTCTTCGCACTCTGAAAGGCAGGACAGTCTGGCCGGTTCTAGGCGAAGAGTGGCATTACCTTCTCCCCGAAGAGTCGCATGGACTTCCGCACCTGGTGGGTGTCCATCTCTCCGGTGTTCAGTTTCAGCATCAGGTTGCGTACGCCAATGTCGCGCATTTCTGCCACCTGCTCGGCTACCTGGGAGGGCGTGCCGAGGGTGAAGGCATGCTCGAGAACCTCGCCAGCCGGGATGGGGCGGTTGGGGTCCGGCGGCGGAAAACCCCCGGGGTTGTAAAGTTCACGGGCCTGGCGGAAGTGGGTCCGTTCCCGCTCGAAACCGGCGGCGGCGACTTCCAGCGCTTCGTCGTAACTGTCGGCAACGAACAGATCCCGGGAGGCCCAGCACTGATCCAGGGCAGCCTCGGTTTCAGCTTCCGAAAAGCCGGCGTCCAGCATGGTGGCGCGGTACCGTTCCAACCGCGATTGCAGATTGGCCAGAGTCTGGATGCCGATCATTACCGGCCGGCCAATTTCGGCCATCTTTATCGTTGAAGCCTCGCTGATGCAGGCCCGCACCAGCGGCGGGTGCGGCCGCTGAAATGGCCGGGGACGCAGCAAGGGAAATTCCACGTTCCAATGGTCGCCACGATGCTTCAGGTCCTCCTGGGTCCAAGCTGCCACCAGCAGCTCCTCGGCTTCCTCCAGCCGGGCCAAACCCTCTTCCATAGTGATGCCAAAACCCAGGTATTCGTAGTGGTTGTAGGCGGAACCGCGCCCGGTACCCATGATGAGCCGACCGTGGCTCAGGTTGTCCAGCAGTGCGGTCTGAACGGCAAGCCGGACGGGATGGTGAAAGGCCAACTCGGCCACGGCAAAGCCGATCTTGATGCGTTCGGTACGGGCGGCAACGGCGGTGCCCAACACCAGCGGGTCGGCGTGAGCCGCGGCGCCGTCGAAATGATGCTCGGTGAGCCAGACCGAGTGCATCCCAATTTCCTCGGCCAGCAGGATTTCTTCCAGCGTGCTGTCAATCACAGCGGAGTCGTTCTCAGGATGGTGGCTTACAGGAAAAACAAAGGAACCAAAGTGCATATGTGCCTCACGGGTGTAGGAGCTATTTCAGCAAGCATTATAGACCATTGGGCCTGGAGGCGATTCGAGGAAGCAAAGAGATAGCCAAGGATTCGGGTGGCAATGCCGCCGGTTCATCTGCCACGCCCACCCCGTGAAACGTTTTCTTCCGGCGGTATGAGGTTTGCTCGCTGATGCCCTTTCAGTGGCAGACATCAGTCCCAGTTAACTTCCCGCAGCCTTACGGCGTGTGGTGGCGGCCTGAGCCAAGCTGATGAAGTGGGCGCTCCGGCGCGGCGGCCGATGGAGGCGTACTACAACAGGGTGGGTGGTGTGGCGGCGACCGCGCGGGCTGGGAAGGAGGGACGGGGGGGAGTAGGTGGGGGAGGCGGAGGCGGATTTAGAGGGCAAAACAGTGCCCGTTTCCGGGCTTAGTGTTGTATGAGTCGCTGGTCGAATATAGGGGATGGGCAGTGATAAAATGGAATTGCCGCAAAATGGAGGGTAGTACGTAGGGAGCCAGAGGTTTGAACCACCTAATCGCCCCCATTTTCAGCATGTTGAGGTGGTTGCTTAAGTACGTCCAATTCTTTAGGATCCAGTTCGAAGGCCTTGGATTTCAGCCTTGATCATGTACTTTGCTTCACTAACGAAAACTATCAATATGGCTATTAATCACCTTTGTCAGAAAAGTTTATAGGATCCAGAAAGAACAGCAAATCTTTCCTCAAGTCAGTCCTGATATAGGAGATTAATGAGCAGTTACGCGACACTTTCTTTAGGTTCACTTTCCCTCGGTGGGTCGAGGAATGATATTGACCCTAGAAATCTGGCCGGAAAGTGGTGTCGGCCGGGGCAGCGGCTATACTTAGGGTCAACAAGAATAGCGAGGGCTGAGTATCCTGGGAGAGTGTTCGGACCAGCGGGGTCTTTGGGAAGCAGACCGGCTGTATCTTGACCATGTGGGGCGGGACACCTTCTATGGTCTGCTGGCGTCGCTGCGGGGCCGCCTCTTCAGAGACGCAGATTTCGCCGCGTTCTACTGTGCAGACAACAGACGGGAAAGCGTGCCGCCCAGCCTGCTGGCAACTGCCCTGCTGTTGCAGACCC
>JAKZUA010000013.1:0-2788 GCA_047516825.1 Dehalococcoidia bacterium | reverse complement strand
GAAACCTGGTCATCAGCTTGGTACGCCGGGCTGGGCATTCCAACGTAGCCGCTGCCCTACGCCGCCACAATGCCCATCTCAGCGAAGCTTTCGACATGATGGGCTTTTCCTACCAGGCAGGAGAATGAAAAGGCCCTGCGGAGCGGTACCCCCACCCTTGCCATAACGCCAGCTACAAGTTAGAGTAGGGGCGGTTTTCTCCTTGCCCCAGGCCTCTTCTGCCAGGGAAGTGGTAGGGCCCTTACATTGAAGCAAGAGGATGTCCAGGAGGATGTCATGAGCGACGCCCCCATAAGCGTTTACGACTACGAAGCCCGGGCCAAACTTAGCCTGCCCCACGACTACTGGGAGTTCATCGAAGCGGGGGCCATGGACGAGTCAACCACTCGCCGCAATCGCTCCGCTTTTGAGGCCATAAAGCTCCGGCCCCGCTTCCTGCGGGACGTGGAAAATCGGAAACGTTCCACCACGGTCCTGGGAACGGAGATCAGCTTTCCGGTGATGGTATCCCCGGCCGGCGGACACAAGCTTGCCCATCCCGATGGAGAGCTGGCCACCGCCAAGGGCGCCGGTATGTCCAACACCTTGATGATGCTCAGTACATCCTCCCACTATCCCATGGAAGATGTGGTCGAGGCAGGCACCGGCCCCAAGTGGTTCCAGCTTTATCATCGGGGCTACGAACTCACCGAGATGCTGGTGCATCGGGCTGAAGAGGCCGGGTTCTTAGCAATAGTCCTTACGGTGGATACGCCGGTGCCCAGTCCCAAAGAGCGGGATGTCCACAACCACTATCAGAATCCCTTTCCGCAGGCCAACTTTTTGGCGAGCAGCGAGGCGATGACCGCCATGAGCGGCGCCGACGAAGCACCCAACTGGCGGCCGGCCCCAGTACCCCCGCTGACCTGGACAGAGCTGGAGTGGCTGAGGGGCCTAACTTCGTTGCCCTTGGTGCTCAAGGGCATACGCACCGCAGAGGACGCCCACCTGGCGGTGGAGAGCGGCGTCAATGGCATTCTGGTATCGACCCACGGCGGCCGCCAGATTGACCAGACTATGGGGGCAATTGAGATGCTGCCGGAAATTGTGGAGGCTTCCAGAGGGCAGGCCGAGGTCTATTTAGACTCGGGAATCCGTCGCGGTAGCGATGTACTGAAGGCGTTGGCCCTGGGCGCCAGGGCTGTTTCCGTCGGGCGCCCCCTCTACTGGGGGTTGGCGGTGAACGGCGCGGAAGGGGTCCACGGAATGCTGGAGGTCCTGCGCCGCGAACTGGACCACGACCTGGCGAGCTGCGGTCAGACCTCTGTTGAAGACCTGGAATCTAACCTGGTCAGCGTCCCGGCAGGCTGGGGGCCGGGCCAGATGTACCCCTGAGCCTTTTCGCCCGGGCAGACAAGACTGTCCCCTAGGCGCTAATTTTTCGCCTTCCCGTTGTTGACCTTGGTGACATCGTACTCGGGTAGATTGTGCGGGACAGCATCTTCGGTGGAGACGGCGACCGGCACCGATTTACTCGAAGTCTGACCAGACGGCTCGCCGCTGGTATCGGCGGTTCTCAGCCTGACCTGGTAAATGTACCCCACACCCCTTTCGGTGTGAATCAACTCCGGATTCTGCGGGTCGTCGGCCAGCTTGGTGCGGAGACGGCGGATGTAGACCTTAAGATAATCCACTTCCTCGACGTACTCTTGTCCCCAGACCTTGGCCAGCAGAACGCTGTGGGTCATGACTCGACCTTCGTTACTGGTCAAGTGATACAGCAGACTGTATTCCAGAGGCGCCAGGCTAACCATCTGGCCGTGCCGGTGGACAGTTCTCGAGTCCAGGTCTATTTCCAAACCTGCTGGCTCGCTCACGTAGTGACCACGAGACTGTTCCGGCGTGCTGGCCACCGTGCGGCGAAGCACAGCCCGGACTCGGGCCAGCAGCTCGATGTGACTGAAGGGCTTGGTAACATAATCGTCCGCACCGTATTCCAGCCCCTTCACCTTGGCCACTTCCCCGTCCTTGGCGGTGAGCATGATGGCCAGGGCCTCGGTGATGCTGCGCAATCGGCGCAGGGTTTCATAGCCGTCCATTCCCGGCAGGCCTACATCCAGGATTATTACATCCGGCGTCGAAGCGGCGGCCAGCTTGAGACCCTGTTCTCCCGAGTCGGTGGTGATCACCTCGGCTTCCGGCCACCTGAGGTTAAAACATATGGTCACGGTTTCGCTGATGATTGGATCGTCTTCTATAACCAAAATCTTCATGAGTTGCCTCTCCTAGGTCGGGTATCGTCCGATCCCTCGTCTGAGGCCTCATCTGAGCCCTCGAGGGGAATGGTGAAGCAGAACACGCTACCCTCTCCCGGTGAGCTTTCGGCCCATATCTGGCCACCGTGCAGCTCCACTAGGGTTTTGGCCAAAGCCAAACCCAGCCCGGTTCCGGGAACCGGAGGCTCGTTCGGTACATGGGCCACTCGATAAAAGGGTTCGAAGATGCGTTCCAGATCCTCTTGGGGAATGCCCCGGCCGTTGTCCGATACCTGGAATTTGATGCTGGCGCTAATCTGGGAGACACAAGCTCGGATGCTGCCGCCGGTTGGCGAATATTTGATGGCATTGGCCACCATATTGGTCAGGACCTGCTCCAGCTGGCGGGCATCTACTAAACCAAAGCCAAGGTGGGAACTACATTGGGCAGTGATGGCAAAGGCACGGCAGGTGTAAAGATCAAAGCATCGGCTCGGGCCTGTAACCGGGTTCGGCAGCGACGTTTCACTTCTTCCTTACGGTGAGCTAGCCCG
>JAKZUA010000012.1:0-3648 GCA_047516825.1 Dehalococcoidia bacterium | reverse complement strand
AGCCAATCCCCGAAAAGGTTCAGCGACATTACGGTCACCAGAATGGCCATGCCCGGCATGGTGGCAATCCACCAGGCTCCGGCCATGAAGTCCCGTCCCTCGGCGACCATCGAACCCCAGGCCGGGGTCGGCGGCGGCACTCCGGCGCCCAGGAAACTCAGGGTGGACTCTACCAGAATGACAAACCCCACTTGCAAGGTAGCCAAAACGATCAGCGTGTTGATGACACCCGGAAAGATGTGGACTACCAGTATCCGCGGCGTCGTAGCCCCGGCCACCTTGGCCAGCGCCACGTAGTCCAGGGTCTTAAGCTGCAAGACTTCACCGCGGATTAATCGCGCAAAGCGCACCCAAAAGAAGGCAGCCAGCACCAGGATGATTAGTCCGGTCTGTCCCCCCAGAGCGGAGGGGAAGGACTGACCCACGGCTACTACCATTACCAGCGCAACCAGCACCAGCGGAATTGCCAGGGCGATGTCCACCACCCGCATAAGTATTTCGTCAACCCATCTCCCGTACCAGCCGGCCAGCAAGCCCAGGATGACGCCGGTAGTCCCGCCCAACCCCAAAGTTACACCGGCTACAATCAAAGATATGCGCGATCCATAGACAATCCGGCTAAAGATGTCCCGCCCCAGGTGGTCGGTGCCCAACAGGTGGTCGAAGCTGCCGCCTTCCAGCCAGACCGGAGGCGCCATGCGCGCCCGCAAGTCGCCTTTTCTGGGACTTTCCGGGGCAATCCAGGGGGCCATGACCCCGGCTATAACTACCATTGACAAAAGAAAAAGCGGTATAACCGGCCAACGCCGTATGCCACGCAATATCCTTGGCACATTAAGCGATTGCGGCTCCGGCGCCAGAACTGCCCTGGATGTATTATCGGCCATAGTGTCCTCCAAGTTCTCTAGGCAAACCGGATACGGGGGTCAACATAGGCGTAAAGTACGTCCACCAGGAAGGCGGTACCCAGATACGCCGCAGCAAAGGCGATAACCACACCCTGAAGCAGGGGGTAGTCCGAGTCTCGCACCGCAAGGAAAGCCAGTTGCCCCAAGCCGGGCCAGGCGAAGACCGTCTCAGCCACCAAAGACCCGGTTATCAGGCCTCCCAGGGTAATGCCCGCGAAAGTGAGCGGCGGAATCAGCGCATTTCTCAAACCGTGTTTCCAGATAACCGCGGTACTGGATACGCCCTTGGCTCGGGCCAGCTTGACGTATTCGGTGTCCATTACGTCCAGCATCGCCGACCGCATCAGGCGCAGGTTGGCCGCCACGTTAAACCAGCCCAGGGTTATTGCCGGCAGGATGATGCTGCTGGTCTCTTCCCGTCCGGACGGCGCCACCCAACCCAGCCTCACCGCGAAGAAGAACATCAGCATGATTCCAATCCAGAAAGGAGGGGCTGATTGACCAATTAAAGCTATTCCCTTGCCCACCCGATCCCAGATGCTCCCTCGCTTCAGCGAGGAAAGCACCCCCAGCGGTATTCCTACCGCAATCGAAAAAAGAAAGGCCGTCAATCCCAAGTACAGGGTAGCCGGCACCCGCTGCATAATCAGGGAGCCTACCGGCTGCTTTTGTACGATGGAAACTCCAAAGTCTCCCCGCATCGCATTTTTCAGGAAAATCCAGTATTGTTCCGGATAGGACTTGTCCAGACCAAGCGACGCTCTCAGCTCTTCCAGGGTATTGGCGCTGGCGTAGTCGTCAATCAACAGAGTGGTAGGGTCTCCGGAAATCCGGGCCATGAAGAAAATCATCACGGAGACCAACCACAAGGTTACGATGGTTAACAGAAAACGACGCAGCAGAAATTTTTGCACCCTTCATTACCTCCGGTGCGGGATGTGCTCTATATCCAGGAGGGTCCTGGTGCGACAGCAAGCCATGTCCCAGTCGTCGATCCTGGGGCCTAGTGGATAGACACGGTTAACTTTGAATGTTGGCAGGATGACCACGTTGTCGAATATCCATTTGGCTATCTCTGCCTCGACTTTGAACCTTTCGTCCTCGTCAATAGTCGCAAGGGCTAAGGCCGTCTTCTCTTCCAACCAGGGGTGCTCGATGCCATAGTTGACGGTGGATATTACTGACATCTGGCCGTTGATATTGGTTAGCGGCTCAGGAGAAGCATCGGTGCCATGTGTGTTCACCCCAGTCCAGGACCGCTTGATGAAATGGGGCCGAAAGGCGGACATCTTGCTCCTTTCCTGAATGCACCGGATACCTATATCCTCCCACATCAAGCATGCCACCTCGCCTTGTTCCGTGACAGCGGGCAGAGGCCGGGTGGTCAGCGCCATATTGATTTCGAAGCCATCGGCGTAGCCGGCTTCGGACAACAGTTGCCTGGCCCGATCCGGGTTGTACTCGTATTGCAACTCGTCATACAAGGGGCCAAGCCGGTTCTCATGGCCCATCCAGGCGAACAGGGAAGAAGGGCTGCCTTCGCCGTTCAGCAAAGTATCAACGATTAGCTGCCGGTCGATAGAGATTGCCATTGCTTCCCTGACCTTCCGAGCCTTTTCCCATTCCGCAGAGGAAGTGTCCGGGTCAGCGGAAATCCAGGGCAGCTCGGAATTGCGAGGTGTGGGCAAATCGGGCCGATCTACATACATCTGGCCGTGAATATTGATGAACATCTGGCCCCCGGCTTGCAGTCGCTTGAACTTCACCCCTTCCATTTTCTCTATTTCAGGGATGGACTCCAAGGACATATGCATTGAATCCAGCTCGCCGGTCAGGAAGTTTGCAACTCGCGTACTTTCCTCCGAAATCTCCCGGATGTAAAGCTCAGCGAAATTCGGAGTCTTTCGCCAGTGGTCTTCTACGGCCTCCAAGTGCCAGAACTCAGCTACCCGGTGTTCGATACTCCGCCAGGGCCCGGTGCCAATGGGCTGTTCAACCCCCGCCGCTCCCTCACCCAGGGCCTCAACGTGACTCTTGCTTGTGACCAATTGCCCGCCCAGCTTGCCGCTGGTAATGTACCAGCTTATATCAAACCTGGGGCCACTGCCGGTAGTATCTACTGTCAGGGTATAGTCATCAACCACGGTTGTTCCGCCCTCTGGGGCTTGCCAGACCGCCGCCAAGCCCGAAGGCCTGGAAATGGAATCCTCCTGCAACCGATTGTTCACGGACCAATTGATGTCCTCCGCCGTCATCTCTCCTTTTCCGTGATGGAATGGAACCCCTTCTTGAATCTGGAAAGTCCATACGAGGCCATCGTCCGAGACCTTCCATTGCTTGAAAAGACGGGGCAGGATGTTGCCGTCAGGGTCGTTGTGCCATGGAGATTCATACACCGTGGTCATATTAATCGAGGCTTGGGGAGAGCCGTTGAGCTTGGGCAGGAAACGGGGCGGACCCAACTCGGTATAGGCTATGCTTAAAACCCCTTTAGCCTCACTGGCCATCACCGGCGCGATTGTTGGGGCAGGGGCCACCGTAGCTGCTATGGACGGGGCCGCCGGCTGGGGGGCCCCCGGCTGAGATGTAGAGGCTGCCGCCGCCGCCTGCGGCTGAGATTGGGGCTGTTCGACGGCAGGAGGCTCCGGGGCGGCCGCGCCGCAGGCCACTAACGCCGCCACTACTATGGTCAGAATGCCCAGAGTGATACCTTTCCCTTTGCAAAACACCGACATGTTAG
>JAKZUA010000011.1:0-4726 GCA_047516825.1 Dehalococcoidia bacterium | reverse complement strand
TCCTGCAACAAGGCGTTGGCGGTGCGGAATGGGCAATCCAGCGGTGGCATGAAGACCCGCCCCATCAGGTTCATCACCATGACCCCGTCCTGGATGAGGTAGCCGGGTCCGGGCGCGTCGGGATAGTTGGCCGGCCGGATTAAGGGCAGGCCCTCTTCCATATGGGGGATGATCTCTTTCTGGTCCCAGATGTGATTGCCCGAGGTCAGCACGTCCACGCCGTTTTCCAGCAATTCGTAGGCAGTATCCAGCGTGATGCCGTATCCGCCGGCCGTGTTCTCACCGTTGGCGATCACCAGGTCGATGCTGTATTCCCTACGCAAATTGGGAACCAGGCTTCGGATTGCCTGACGCCCAGGCTTACCGATGACATCGCCGATCATTAAAATACGCACTGCTTTGGTCCTTTCCTGCCTAAGTGAAGGGGCCCAGGCCGCGCTATTTCGGCTCTTGGGCCCCGGTTGAGCTCTGCTCGGTGTTTTTAAACCGCCGGACCAGCCCTTTATCGGACCGGACCTTCTGGGCCGGCGAGTCCGGCTCCCGGAAATTAGCTGAGAGATTAGTTGATTCTTGGCCAGGATCTCACCCACTTAACGGGCGATTTCCACGTTCCGGGTCTCCCGGATTACAGTCACTTTAATCTGCCCCGGAAAGACCAGGTCCTGCTCCACTTTTTTAGCGATGTCCCTGGCCAGGGCCGCCGAACTGACGTCGTCCACGTCCTCGGGCTTGACCATTACCCGCACCTCCCGTCCGGCCTGGATGGCGAAGGCCCGTTCCACGCCGCCAAAGCTGATAGCGGCTTCTTCCAGGTCCTGCAGGCGCTTTACGTACTGTCCCAGGGATTCTTTGCGGGCGCCGGGCCGGGCGGCGCTGATGGCGTCGGCTGCCGCGACGATGAAAGACTCCACAGAGGAATGATCATCGTCGTGGTGCTCCAGGATGCACAAATACGAATCATGGTTGATGCCATTCTTCTGGGCCAGGTTCGCCCCGATTTCGGCGTGAGGCCCGGATATCTCGTGGGTCAAGGCCTTCCCCACGTCGTGGAGCAACCCCCCCAGGGTAGCTATCTTCACATTGGCGCCTACCTCGGATGCCAACATGCCCGATAGCAACCCAACCTCGATGGAATGTTTCAGTACGTTCTCACCGTAGCTGTACCGGTACTTGAGCCTCCCCAAATAGTAAATCAAGTCCGAATTTAGGCCGGTGACGCTGGTGTCGAAGGTTGCTTGCTCGCCGGCCTTCCGTATGGTCTGCTCTATATCTGTTTGGGCGCGAGTAACCATCTCTTCAATCCGGGCAGGCTGGATCCTACCGTCGGCAATCAGCTTTTCCAAAGCCAGCCGGGCGATTTCACGCCTTACCGGATCAAAACATGAGATGGTTACGACTTCCGGCGTATCATCTACTACGATGTCCACGCCGGTCATGGATTCCAGGGCCCGAATATTACGTCCCTCGCGACCGATAAGACGACCTTTCATGTCGTCGTTGGGCAGGGATACGACAGAGGTTGTGGTTTCCGAAACCACATCAGTAGCCAGACGGTTGATGGCTAATGTAAGAATACGGCGGGCATTTTCGTCCGCCGTGACTTTTTGCTCTCGTTCCAGTTCGTAATACCGGCGGGACAGCTCGTGCTTGGCTTCTTCCTCGCCCTGCTGCACGACCATTGCCCGGGCATCCGTAACAGTAAGAGCCGCCGTTTCCTCCAGGGTATGCAGCCGTTTGACCTTGAGTTCCTCCGCTTCCCGGAGAGACTCCTCCACCTTGCTCTGCTGTCGGGTCAGGTCGCCCTGCTGCTTTTCCAATGCTTCAGTCTTGGTCTCCAGGTGCTCCTCCCTCTGCTGAAACCTCCGCTCCAATCGAGTGAGTTCCTGGCGCTGCTCCTTGATTTCCAGTTCCCCGGTGGTCCGGAGATGAAGGACCTCTTCCTGAGCAGCAAGAAGAACCTTTCGCTTCTCCTCCTTGGCCTGACTTAAAACATCTTTGGCTTGTTCTTTAGCGTTGTCTACCCGCTTACCGTCTATTTTGGATCGGAGGAACAACCATAGTGTTACTCCCATCCCTGTCATCCCTGCGGTCGCTAGGACGGCTAGTATGATGGTACTATCCATCGTTTCACCTGCTCCTATCCGTCTATTGTACCGCTCCGGAAGGCCCAGTCTTCCTTCTAGTTATCCTACCGAGAACCCATCCGGGTGTCAAGGTAAATCCTCGCCCGCAGCATCGGTCTTGTGCTGGGTACGGTCGCCCCGCAGTTAATGGTAAGACCGGCTATGATTGGTATTGTGACTACTGGGCCGCTCCACTATAATGTATTTAATAGTGGCAAAAAGTTCATAAGTGGCTATTAAACCAACCAATTATCGGCAGGCATAGATGGCGAAGGCGGACTACTACGAAACCCTGGGGGTGTCCAGGCAGGATTCCGAAGAGGAAATCCGCAAGGCTTTCCGCAAAAAGGCTATGGAGTACCACCCGGACCGAAACAAGGCTCCCCACGCCGAGGAAAAATTTAAGGAAATCAATGAAGCCTACCAGGTATTGACCGACCCCAAAAAGCGCTCGCAGTACGATCACTTGGGGCATGCCGGAGTGGGCGGGGTCGGCGGCTTCGACCGTCCCTTCGACGGCTTCGACGTGTTTGGCGGATTCGGCGACATCTTCGACTCCTTTTTTGGTGACGCCACGGGCCGCCGCGCCAACCAGCCCCAGCGGGGTGGCGACTTGCAGCAGAGGCTGGTGCTGAAATTTGAGGAGGCGGTTTTCGGGGTCGAAAAAGAGGTGGAGATTACCAGAATAGAGCAGTGTCGGCGCTGCTCCGGCGCCGGCAACGAGCCGGGAAGCAAGGTCAACACCTGTAGTACCTGCCGGGGAAATGGGCAGGTGCGGCGAACCCAACGCAGCCTTTTCGGGCAGTTCGCGCAGATAAGCACCTGTCCCACTTGCCAGGGTAAGGGCAGCGTCATCCAAACCCCCTGTCAAACCTGCCGGGGCGGTGGAATGGAGCGCCGAAAGCGGAAAACCGCCGTCTCTATTCCCGCCGGTGTGCAGGCCGGAATGCAGGTCAGGCTCACCGGCGAAGGGGATGTTGGCAGAAACAGCGGTCCCGCTGGCAACCTGTACATTCAAGTCGATGTTCGCGATCACGACCTTTTTACCCGGGAAGATTCCGACCTGTTTTACCGCTTGCCGGTGGACATGGCGGAGGCGGCGCTGGGAGTGGAGAAGCAAGTGCCGACGCTGGACGGCGGTATGGAAACGATCAAGGTTCCCCAGGGGACTCAGCCCGGGTCCGAGTTCCGGATTAGGGGGAAGGGAGTCCCTCACCTGAACGGCAGCCGCCGTGGCGATCTCAGGGTGCTGGTGGACCTGCAGGTTCCGCGCAATCTGAGTGCTCATCAGCGCCAGCTGCTGGAAGAGTTGGCAAATTCCATGGCCGGCAACGGTAGGGGCATGGAACCGCCGGAAGGAGAGGGTGATGATGGGGACGAAAGTGATAAGGGACTGCTTGATCGGTTGAAGGGCGCCTTCAGCTAGGTGGCCCGTAAGCGTCATCGGGTTTTTCCGCGGGTCCTGCCCGCAGGACGCGGCTGTCTCCGGGGGTTTTCTCCGGGAAAAGGCGATTTAATCTCTAATATCAGCGTGCAAAAACCCGGCGAGCGCAAGCTTCCGGGTTTTTTGATTGGTTTTTTTCAACTGGAGGATAGATGACCTGGCACGAAATCAGCATTACGGTGCCTTTCGAATACGTGGAACCCATATCCTACCTGTTCGATCGCTACGGACACGGGATGTCCATGGAGATCCTGGGCGCCAACGAGGTTCTTCTAAGGACCTATCTACCCTCGACTTCCCGCCAGCGCTTGGCACACATCGAGGTCGGCGTAAAACTGGCCAGCATCCTCCAGCCGCTGGGAGAGCTACAGGTGCACCCGCTGGACGATGATGAGGACTGGCAAAACGCCTGGAAATCCCACTTCAACCTGCTCAAGCTGGGCCAGCATCTGGTTATCAAGCCCTCCTGGATTGATTACCAGCCTGAGCCGGAGGAACGGGTGATTGACCTGGACCCCGGATTGGCCTTTGGCACCGGATATCACCCCACCACCTACACTTGCTTGGAGGTCCTGGAACGCGTGGTTCATCCCGGAGCGGCGGTGCTAGACCTGGGCACCGGCTCTGGCATCCTGACCATTGCGGCGATCATGCTGGGAGCCGGCGAAGTGCTGGCTCTGGATACCGACCCGGTGGCGGTTAAAGCG
This sequence comes from Dehalococcoidia bacterium, assembly GCA_047516825.1. Classification (GTDB taxonomy): domain Bacteria; phylum Chloroflexota; class Dehalococcoidia; order Lucifugimonadales; family UBA3495; genus JADFQT01. Next base: position 452 of record JAKZUA010000011.1, on the reverse strand, counting down.
GCCCGGCAAAATTTTCAGCGGTCGGAGCTGGGCGAGAAAGTAACGGTAGCCCAGGGCTCCCTTCCCCACCGGCTGGCAGTGGAGGGGCACTTCGACCTGGCCCTGGCCAACATTTCTGCCCGAGCCATCAAAGAGCGAGCCGAGTCCCTTTTGCCGGTGCTGGGCCCTGCGGGGAAGCTGATTGCTTCCGGAATAATTGATGAGCAGAGGCCGGTGGCGGAGGAAGCGTTGCTAGAGGTAGGATTCGTTATAGAAGAGGTTTGTCAGCTGGAAGATTGGATCACCCTGATTTGCTCCCCGGCCAATTAACCTCAGGGCCTTTTCATTCTCCTGCCTGGTAGGAAAAGCCCATCATGTCGAAAGCTTCGCTGAGATGGGCATTGTGGCGGCGTAGTGCAGCGGCTACGTTGGAATGCCCAGCCCGGCGTACCAAGCTGATGACCAGGTTTCGC
>JAKZUA010000010.1:0-6647 GCA_047516825.1 Dehalococcoidia bacterium | reverse complement strand
ACCAGGCGGTGGTCGTCGAAGGCGATTTGGATGCGGTCGAGGTGGTTGCGTGGTAACATCTGTTGGGTGCTCCTTGTTTCTGGTCGGTTTTCTGTCTCGAAAACCATTATCCCAGATTCAGAGGAGCACTTCCTTCCCTATACGCCCTGTCGCGACACGCCCTCTATCGGTGGATTCGGGGTAAGGGAGCCAAGGAGCGAATGGTTTCCTTCGGCGTCTCCTGCCAGCGGGCGCTACTCCAGTATTACCACGATTTTCGCCCGGAGCCGGCCCACCCGGGGGTAGATACCTTTTTCTTAGCCGTGGACGGGTACCCAATGATCACCACCGCCCTCCAGTTGGTAATAAAAAGGCTGGCCAAATCCTCCGGAGTAAACCGGCTCTATCCCCACCTGCTGCGGCATACTTATGCCACCTTGTTCCTGATCAACGGGGGCGACGTATTCCTGCTGCAGCAGAATCTGGGGCACACCACCCTGGAGATGGTAAGGCGCTACGTTCATCTGGCCAGTCGGACGGCGGCGGTCCCGAGCCAGAGTTTTTCGCCCCTGGACCGGCTGGATGTAAAAGAGGTCAGAAAATTCAAGCACAACTTTAGCCTGGGTGGGGGCACTCCCAGCCAAAGTAATCCGGAGGCCAGTCAGGGTAGGAAGCCCAGCAAGAAAGCCTCCGGTCCAGGCCGAGGTGGTCGGGCTCCCAGGGGAGGAGTCAGTTAACCGGGACGGGGACTTCACCCCTTCTTTTTAAGGGGGCGTATCCGGCCGAGAGGAGCAGTTCATCTATCTCCCAAATAGCTACCCAATTCGAGTTGGCTACTAGAGCAAACCCCAGCATCAGAACCACGTCTCGGCCGGGGTTGGACCGCTCACCTCGTTCCAACCTGAGTATGTATGGCTCGGTTACCCCGCTGTATTGGGCCAGGCGGTATCTGGATTTGCCCGCCTTGCTCCTGAGGGTTTTCAAGGAGTCTCCGAAGGTCATCGGCCCACTCCTAATGCGGCTGCCGGGGCCACGACCCTCCCGGAATCACCTCCCGGAAAGAGGAAATGCCTAGGCAGCAAAAAAAATGGTCTGCTACTCAGGCGCAGATCCAGTATCTCGGTACGGGAAGTGGATTTCAATGCAGTCCGTTAATTTGTTCGACCGGTTCTTCGCAAGTGGTGGCAGGATCCACAAGCGTGGTCCTACCACAGGTGAGGCTTTTGGAGGCTACAACAACCAGTGGCTTTTGGCTCCTCGTCTAAAGCCGACCATTATCTGCGGTCATCCCTTGATTGCCTTTTTGGAGGCCAGATCATCGCCCAGGGCTTATCAGGACTGGCCCTTTCCTGGCTGGAATCACCCCACCGACAACCACATTGGCATCGGAATCCCCGCACATCCCAGCGATACTGGCTAGCCAAAGGGGTTCAAGAAGCAGCTCTGGTGGTGAGGTCCGGTCCGAGTGCTCCTGTCGTGGCCTAAAATCCTCCAGCGTCAAAATATTGGGGAAAAGCGCTGCGCCGTGAATAGTACGAATTGCTGTTGGTTGATGGCAAAACCTTGTTTTTCTCCCGGTCTCTTGCTACGATGAGGTAACACTAAGTACCTGGAGGTTATACAGTGGCCTACTTAGTAGGACTAAAGGGACAGGTCGTTATCGCCAAGGAGATTCGCGAGCAGCTGGGCGTGCAGCCCGGGTGGCTGGCATTGCAGCGAGTGGTGGGTGACCACGTGGAGGTCCACTTTCTGCCACCGGAGCACCGCAATTCCCTGAAGGGCAGCTTGGCAGACCAGGTCAAGGTGCAGGTCAGTCCAGGAATGGCATGGGATAAGGCCCGGGAAACGGCCTGGGGCGAGGCGGCGCGACAAAAAGCAGAGGCGAGGGAGCCAGCGCCTTGAGTGGTTTTTTGGACACCAGCATAGTGGTACGTTACCTGACAGGAGACCCACCGAACATGGCGGAGCAAGCCGCCCGCGTGATTGATGGGGAAGAAGGTCTTCAAATTACGGATGTAGTGCTGGCAGAAACAGCCTACGTCCTGACCTCTGTCTACCGGATCTCCAGGAGTGGGGCGGTAGACCACCTGGTAGCTTTCCTGCAGAAGCAGAATATCTCCACCTTCGTCCTAGACAAGGGCCTGGTGCTTCAGGCCCTGCTCTTGTGCAGGCCGTCGGGCCGGGTGTCCTTCGCCGACGCCATGCTCTGGGCGGCGGCACGGTCTTCAGAAACAAAAGTAGTGTACTCGTTGGACGATAGGTTCCCGCAGGATGGTCTGGAGATGAGGCGGGGAGCCTGAGAGATTGCCGGATTCCGCGCTGCTAAACCTCAGCTAGATTGACCACTGGCATCAGTTAACCGGGCACAATGCCCAACACTTCATCAGCCCCGGATTCAACTCAGAGTACAGCAATTAGAGCCGAAGCATCAATTACCGCACGGCCAGACCCCGTAACCATCATATTTCTCAATGCAGTGAGCCAGCTATCTCCTAAGTCTCCTTAAATTTCGGCATTAAAAAGGCCCCCGTTGTTTGAGGGTGTTTTGGGTGTATATCACGTTGCACCATGCTCTGTAAGAACTTTTCACACCTCAATCTTTGCCTATTCTTGACTTGCCCGCCAGAAAAACTATGAAGGAAAGAGGGTATAATTTAACTCAATCGCATTCATGACCACATTGGTAAAAAAGGAGTAAAGATGGCCAGGGAAATTCGAGGCCGTTTCTCCAAAGGAAAAATAGAACCATTGGAGAAGATCGATCTCAAAGAAGGGGATGAAGTCATTATCACCATTAGGGAGGAAAAGCCAGTCACCCGCGCTTTTGAAAGAGCGGCAGGAGGCTGGAAAGGAACTCTCGATTTTGAAGCGTTCCTCAAGGACCTATATGCCAGTCGCAGGAGACGGTCGCCCAAAATAACCCTATGAAGTACCTGGTTGATACCACCTGGGTTATCGAGTATCTACGAGGCAACCAGGACATCATCCAACGACTGCAGACTTACAGCCCCGAAGGGCTCGCCATAGCCATAGTTTCAATGGCGGAACTCTACGAAGGTGTGTTCCGCTCCAACAACCCCGCTGGCAACGAAACCATACTCAAAGACTTCCTCACCGGTGTAACCGTTCTCGGTATCGATGAGGAAGTCTGTATTATTTTTGGCCGAGAGATGGCCAGACTTCGCCAGGTTGGAATGACCGTTGGCGACATGGATGTACTCATAGCCGCCACCGCTCTCCGTCACAACTTAACCGTCCTCACCGCAGACCACGACTTCGAGCGCGTAGAGAATCTCAACACGATATTTCCTTAATTCATCACTCCCGTAATAACGACCGCGCCCGCTCTCAGGAACGGGTTTTATATTCCAAGACGTTTTCCCCCAAAGCTAACCTTACTATCTAATGAGTGATTGACTTCAGCCGTGGGCATGGCAAAGAAGAAGTAGCCAGTACCTTTGGAGGTTGCCATGCCATGGAGCAGGGGGTAGTTCATTCCAATGACTGCGCAGAAGTGCACCAGATTATGGATGAGGAACACAGCTGGTTGTTTACTTGCTTCAAGTGCGGAGGATCCCCAGGGCGTAAAGTGCCATTGAGTGTTGTCATGTTTCGGGGAAATTGTTATGCCGATTCTCAATCAACTGGAGCAGCTAGATGTCAAAGGGCAGCCCCCTCCTGAACACTAATGCCTGGTTCAGGCCCTTCACCTCCCACAGCATCGCTTGTACTTCTTACCGCTGCCGCAAGGACAAGGATCGTTGCGCCCTGTTTTACTCACTCGGATCGGCTCCGTGGACGTAGGTCGCCACGAGTCAACTTCCGGCTCCCCCCATCTATGCTCTGGGCGACCCTTGGGCAGGGACCCATGTCGAAAGAGGTGGTACATCTGCTCGAAGTCCCCAGGTTTCCCTGGGTCCAGGGTCAGGAGCTCCAGTGCCACCGGTTCCTTGGCCTCCCGTTTTATGTCCAGGTACTTCTCAGACGGTGATAAAAGCTCGATACGATATCCGATATTGTCTTCGATCTCATCCACCAACACTAATAGTGACCCAAAGATGTCTCGCCCCGACCCCTCATCCAACTGGGGATCACGGCAAAGAGTCACCAGGGTCTCCACATAGGGCACTGCCTCCTGGTAGCGCTCCTGCTCCACCAGTATGTCAGCCATTGAGAAAACCGAGTCTATCTCCCTGGGGTCGAGGCGTAGGGCCTCCTGGTAATGGGGCATCGCCAGGTCAGGCCGTAGACCATTGCGGAAGATATTGCCTAATCGCCGGCGCAACTCGGCCTTTTCTGGCTCCCTTTCCACCTCCTTTACCAGGTAGTGGTAGGCCTCGGACACACTGCGGAAAGTCTTGCCTGCAGCGGTTATTGCAGCTGGTTGACCAACTAGTGTGGTGTCCGGCGCCTCGTCCTCCCCCAAAAGCCCTGACAGCATGCTTAACCGCATGACTTCTACGAGGAGGGAGCTCAGGGTCTCGTCGGTGAGTTCGTAGGTCTCCAGGCCCCCACACCCTTTGCACTGCACGATCTGGCCAATGGTTACGTCTTTAGCACGTTTGCTTAAATACACTCGCTCTAAATAGTATTTGTAGGTACGCTTACAGGCGGTACACCGTAGAGGAATAGGTATGGGCTTCTTTTGAAGCGCCTCCGCCAGCTTGTCAGGGTCCTCAAGGGCCTCGGAAAGTTGATATCCCCCTTCGGTCTCCCGAGGAATGTGCTGGATGGTATCATCGCCTTCCATCCCATGAAGCTCTGCCAGAAACCAGATAGTACGCCTTATGGCTTCCTCTCCCTCACGCCATTCCTGTGCCAGGGGCTCCAGAAAATGTGGGGAGGCAACCTCTCCTATTGTATCTACCAGGTAAGTGGAGAAGGGCTGAGACATATACTCATCGAAGTGCTCCAGCAGAAACTGTACCACTCCTTCCGTAGGATACTCTGACAGGAGATGAAGCTGGTGAGGATTGGGGGGGCTTTGTCGCCACCTTCCCAGGAGGGCTTCCATCGCCTCAGGGTCTTTCAGCATCAACTGTTCTGCCTCCGTTGCCTCCTCGGCCACCTTTTCTCCATAATGGCCATCCAGAGCTTCCTGGAAGACCTGATGGCGGCCTGGTATTCTCAGGGCTTCAAGCATGTGAAAGGGATAGGCGCAGTAGCCCCAGCGTGACGACAAGACTTTCCGCAGACCTGAAAGTACCTCCTGGGGATCCTGGTCCTGGAGGGAAGCAGCCAGCTCCGGTTCTATCTTTTGACCGCGCCATGGTCGCAGCGCCAGGCAACCCCAGGACTCCATAAGACCCGAGTTCTCTGAAAGACCCTTCAGGCAAACAGCGTCCCGGTATAGCGCCAGGACACAAGCAAGCAAGAGGCAAGTTTCACCGGGCGGAGCCCCAGAATCTATGGCCTCACATTCCTCGGTGACTTTTTGTAGAGTTCTGATGTGCTCGCGATCCTGTTGAAGTTGATCCGTAAGAAGGGGAAACTGAGAGCGAGCGAAGGAATCCGGTTCTGTAGTCGCGTCCAGAGCTTCTCGCAGCAGACGTTGGGCATCGCTCCGATCCTTTACCCGATGGATCGCGGGGAGTTTAACCTGCCAGGATTTCTCCAGGTACCCGACCGCCTTCCGTAATTCCTTTGGGGAAGCCTGGTCCAACGTGTAAAACAGATCCTCGACATTACACGCCTTAGCCATGGCTTGGATTATAGAATCTCCTGAGCTCTGGTCTTTAAGGTATTTCTGGAACACGAACTCCACGGCTGCTTCTGTGTCCGGGAGATCACGAAGCAGCATTTCTAACGGCAGCTTGGCCAGATCCCCCTCAGAAGGAATTCTGCCCAGGCGAAACAGCAGGCCGGCGGCCGCGGTCCGGTGATGCGGCTCTGCCTCACTCCGCAAGAGTTGCTGTAGAGGTTCTATACCAGTTTCTGGGAGCTCCAGGCTTTGCAAGCTTTCCAGCAGGTGGAAAGCGACTGCAGCAGAGACTTGTGGCAGCATCTCGAGTGCCTGTTCTGTGGCTTCGGGGTAGAGTTCCAGAAGATGGGGTGCTGCCCATTCCTGGACGCTGTTGGAAGGATGGTCCAGGAACCCCCACAGTGTGGGTAAGTCCCAGATAAAAGTTGCCAGAGCTGGCGCTGATTTATTCACGTGCTACCTCTAACGGGACGCAATAGGGGAATCAATTTTATTTCAATCCATGCTGGGAAGATTTGGGCAACTAGTGCTCCCAGTACTTCTATCACTGAAGCCCGCGGAGCCCTAGCCAAGACTACTTTATCCCAGTCAATAAAGAACCGCTAGCGTGACATTGTCAATGTGAAATTGGTTTGATTATTGTTGAAGCGAAAGCCTTAAGGGAAGCAACCTCCCTGCACGGGAAGGCGGGATAGCCTGCTGGGATAAGGCCAGTCTTGCGCTTGAGCCAAGCCGAAAGTCCCCGACGGAGCTAAGGCCGAGGTATAAGCAAAGGCGCGGGGGATCATTGAGGCCGTTCTCAAGCCCGGCCACATCAAGCCTCCTTCTGAAGATGAACGCTACAACTACGTTGTGGACATTTACACCAAATGGCATCGCAACTATTTTTACTTCTGTTCCCAGTATCGCTGCCCCGGGCCGAACGCCATATCGCCTTATTTTGAGGCGAGGTTCGCTCGTTTGGAAT
>JAKZUA010000009.1:0-7227 GCA_047516825.1 Dehalococcoidia bacterium | reverse complement strand
GCCCTTCAGAAGCGTAATTCGGTCGGCCACGTTATGGGCGTGGACGTTATAGCTGGCTACATCCAGGACCTCATCCGTAAGGTCCATGGCGTAGATCTGCGCCGCCGGCAGGTGGATCGCCAGGTTAATGGCGATGGCCCCGGTGCCGGTACCGACATCGGCGATGATCAGTTCCGCCGTTTCCATGCCCATCAGGGCCATGAACAGAGCATGCTCCACCATCAATTCGGTTTCCGGACGGGGGATCAGCACGTTGGCGTTGACCAGCAGGTTAATTCCGTAGAATTCCTTGTAGCCCAGAATATAGGCCAGGGGTTCCCGCTTACGGCGGCGCTCGATTATATCCGCTAGTTCCTGCTCCTGCTGCGGGGAGACTTCCGTTTCCTGGTTGGCAAACAGGTCTTGGCGGGGCATACGCATGGTGTTCATCACCATGACTTCAGCCTCGATGCGGGAATCCGGAATCTGCAATCCGTCCAGTATGCCGTGGGTTCCCTGGACTACTTGGCGCAGGGATGGCATAGCGGCTTTTAGGCGGTTACCTCTGCCAGCAACCGGCCTTGCTCCCAGGCGACCAGCGCGTCGATGATTTCATCAAGCTGGCCGTCCATCACTCGGGGAATACCGTGAAAGCTGGTGGAGGTTCGGTGGTCGGTTATACGGTCCTGGGGATAGTTATAGGTGCGGATTTTCTCCGAGCGCTCGGCGCTGCCCACCTGGGAGCGACGGTTCTGGCTTATTTCGGCGTCGTGCCGCTCCTGCTCTGCCTCAAATAGCCTGGCCCGCAGCATGGACATAGCCCGCTGCTTGTTCTTGTACTGGGAACGCTCGTCCTGGCACACCACGACCAAGCCGGTCTGCTCGTGGACGATGCGGACGGCGGTGGCTACTTTGTTCACATTCTGGCCGCCGTGGCCGCCAGCATGGAAAATATCGATCCGCAGGTCTTCCGCGCTGATGTTCACCTCCACCTCGTCCGCCTGGGGCAATACGGCCACGGTGGCGGTGGAGGTATGGATGCGCCCCTGCGCCTCGGTTTCCGGCACCCGCTGCACCCGATGCACGCCGCGCTCGAACTTGAGACGGCTGAAGGCGCCTTTGCCCTGAATGTCAAAAACGATTTTGTTGAGACCGCCCAGGTCCGAAGGATTGGAGTCCATCAAGTCAACTTTCCAGTTCTGCAACTGGGCGTACCTGGTGTAGAGGCGATACAGGTCGGCGGCAAAGAGGCTGGCCTCATGCCCCCCGGTGCCGGAGCGAATCTCTACGATCACATCCCGGTCGTCGTTGGGATCCCTGGGCAGCAAGGCCAGCCGTAATGCCTCGGCCAAGTCATCCAGCGTCTGCTCTACGCCGTCCAATTCCTCCCGAGCCATGGATACCAACTCTTGATCTCCCCCTTCCTCCACCAGCGACTTCAGGTCCATCTCCTCCTGAAGAAGTCCCTTATGCTTGGCGGCCAATCCAACCAGCTCTTCAAGAGATGCCCGCTCCTTGGCCAAATCTTGAATACGGGCGAAATCGGTGGCAACTTCAGGTTGCGCCATCAGTTCCTCGATTTCCTGGTGGCGGCGAACGACGGGTTCCAGCTTGTCGAATATTGAGATCATAATCGTTAGTGGTGGCGGAAATCAGGAATCTCAGGAAAGTCGGAAAATCCCTGCTGTATCTTCCAGTTTATCCCAATCGTTACCGGCGAACAAGAGGCCTTACCTCTTCGGAGAGGGTAATCGCATGCCACTTGGGCGCTTCAGGGGATGGGCTTGAGCCCCCAGTGGAGCGCCACCGTGCCCAAGCCCAGGATCTGGTAATCGACCTCCACCAACCCGGCTTCTCGAAGCATCGACGACAGCCCCTCGGCGTCGGGAAAGCGGTCCACCGACTGGGGCAAGTAGGAATATGCCGCGCGGTTTCCCGCCACCAGCTGGCCCATCAGGGGCACCAATCCGTGAAAGTAGGGACGAAACAGCCTGCTTTTCAATCCAACGGTTAGGGGGGTTAGCTCCAAAGTAGTCACCCGTCCGCCAGGTTTAACCACCCGGGACATCTCGGCCAGGGACTGAGGCAGGTCCGGCATGTTGCGCAAACTGAAGCCCGCGGTGGCGCAGGCGAAGCTGTCGTCGGGAAAAGGCAGCGAGAGCGCATCGCCCAGCATCATGCAGGTCTTGTCCGCCGGATGCCCTTGGGCAGCCTTCGCCTTGGCCAAGGTTACCATCTCCAGCAGCAGGTCCAACCCAACAGCCTGATCGATTTGAGGAAGTCTGGCCAGGGCCAAGGCCAGGTCCCCGGTACCAGAGGCGACGTCCAGGGCTCGGCCCGACAGACCCTGGGCGGTGATGCGGGCGGTTTTGCGCTTCCAACCCCGGTGCATGCCTCCGGTTATCAAGGTGTTCATCAGGTCGTAGCGGCCGGCGATGCGGGCGAACATGCTCGCCACGTATTGCTGTTTCGCCTTACCCTGCAGCTGAGCCATGGGTCAGGCGAGCATCATGCGCATCGGATGCAGCGTGCGGCTGAAGGGGTTGAACACCAGGCCCAGGATCTCCAACGTCACCACCCCCAGGAGGGCTTCGTCACCGGGCTCACCCAGTATCACCGGTGTGTAGTCTTCTCCCTGGGGGAGGACCAAGTAGCAGCGAGAAATCTGTCTCTCCACTCTGGTGCCATCGGCCAGGGTGAAGCTCATCTCGCGAGTGGGTTCCAGCCCGATGGTCCGCCATACCGATTCCGGCAACAGCCAATAGGTTAACCCGCTGTCCACCAAAAATGTAACCTCCGCTTCCTCACCCCTCGGTCCTCTGGCTGCTCCCTCAACGTAGGTAATGCCCATCGGTCAGCACTCTCCCTGGTACTGCAGGTCTTCAGGGAGATCGTCGTCCACGCCGAGGGCCACAATAACGCGCCCCACCACAAAGCGGACCAAGTCCTCTATACCCTTGGGCTTGAGGTAAAAGGCGGGTTCCGGCGGCAGAATCACCGCTCCCGCCCGGGAAACCGCCAGCAGGTTCTCCAGGTGGATGCTGTGGAGCGGTGTTTCCCGGGGCACCAGCACCAGCCGGCGGCGCTCTTTGAGACAAACATCCGCGGTCCGCAGTAGCAAATTGCCGGCCAGCCCGTGGGCCACCGATGCGATGGTATTCATGCTGCACGGCACCACCGCCATGCCTGCGGTGGGAAAGGTGCCGCTGGCGATGGGAGCCCGCAGATCGCCGATCCCGTAATCCGTAAACTGGGGATGCTCCCGCCACTCGGAAAGCGCCTCATTAAAAGTCTGGTCCAGCTCTTCATGCCAGACCAGGCGGGCGGCGTTGGAGCAGACTGCTATAGTCGGGACCTCGCGCCGCAACAGCTCATTGACGGTCTCCCGGGCCAAGACCGCTCCACTGGCCCCGGATATTCCTACCACTATCGGCTTCGAATCAATCATAACTCCGGCATGACTCCTCAACAGCCCCGCTACAGTACTACCGCCAAAACTGTGAAGAAGAGAAGTTGAACCGAGACGTAGCTGTTCATCCGGAAAAATGCTACGCCAACTTTGGAAAGATCGCCGGGCTTAACCAGGCTGTTCTCATAAATCAATAACCCGACTGCTGTGGCCCAGCCCAGGTAAAAAAAGTAGCCCAGGTCAAGCCAAAGGCCCAGGGCGAGCAGCGCCGAAACGGAGAGCAGGTGCATGCCCCGGGCGATCCATAAAGCCCTGGCCACGCCGAATTTGCCAGACACGGAGTGAATTCCCTGCTGCTGATCAAATTCGTAATCGGTGCATCCGTAGATGGTGTCGAAGCCTCCCGCCCAGGTGGCCACCACCAGGGACAGCAATACGGCTTGCGGAGGCAGGGTGCCGGTCACGGCGATCCATGCCCCAGCCGGAGCCATGGCCAGCGCCCAGCCCAGCATAAGGTTGCATGCCCAAGTAAAGTATTTCGCATAGGAGTAAAGAATTACGTATCCTGCCGCCACCGGTGTCAAAATGAAAGCCAGAGGATTGAGCTGGTAGGCGGCAAATACGAAGATGGCGCCGGAGACCAGAATCATTCCCAAGACTTCCCCAGATTTGAGGGTGCCCTGGGGCAGGTGGCGATTGGCCGTCCTCGGATTGAGGGCGTCCTCCTTGGCGTGAATCAACCGGTTGGCCGACATACCCAAGGTTCGTACGCCCATCAGCGCCACTGTTAACCAGATGAAGACGTGCCAACCCGGCCAGCCGTCGGCGGCCAGAACCATGCCGATGTAGGCAAAGGGCGTGGCAAAAAGGGCCTCCCAAATACGAATGGAACTTAGGTAGAGGGGCATTTTCCCGGCTATTACCCTCGCTCTTGGAGGCAAGATAGAAGCCGTTTGCATCTCAGAGTCTGTGTTCAAAGATACCCGGGCATAGCATAACTCCCTGCACGTCATTCCGGCGCAGGCCGGAATCCAGGGTCATCTACCCAGCAACCTGGGGGCGGCATCTGGGCTCCGGCTTCCGCCGGAGCGACGAATACACGGCAACACTGTCCATCGATGCTTTTGAAACACGCTCTCTGGGGAATATCATCGGGTTCTGATCTGGTAATCCGCCCATTTCGAGTCAACCAGCTGCTTGATTTCCGGCGTCATCAGTATGTCGGGCGGCCACTCTCCCTGGTAGCCCTCCTGAGCCATCTTCTGGGTGCCGTCGATACCCAGCTTGCCGCCGAATTTGGCGCTGGCGGAGCCCACATCCAGATCGTCCAAGGGTCCCTCCACCACGACCAAGTCTCGACTGGGATTAATGGTGTTCGCCACGCGCCAGGCCACTTCGGAGGGGTTCTGAACGTCAACAAAGTGATCGACCACCACTATGGTCTTAGCCAGGCTCATCAGCCCCAAGCCCCAGAGGCCATACATCACCTTCCTGGCGTGACCGGGGTACTCCTTTTTTATTGAAACCAGCACCAAGTTGTGGAAGATACCCTCCGCCGGCATGTTTATGTCCACCACCTCGGGCAGGATCAGCTTGATCATTGGCATAAAAATGCGTTCGGTGACCTTACCCATATAGTAATCTTCCATGGGGGGCCGGCCCACCACGGCGGCGGGATAGATGGGGTCCCTCCTCATCGTGATGGTGGTAACGTGAAACACCGGATAGTCGTCCGCCAGCGAGTAGTAGCCGGTGTGATCGCCAAAGGGACCCTCGGGACGCTCTTCCCCCAGGATCACGTAGCCTTCCAGCACAATCTCCGCTTGGGCCGGCACTAGCAAATCCACCGTTTTGGCCCTCACCAACTCCACCCCTTCTTCCCGAATGAAGCCGGCCAGGGCCATTTCATCCAGACCGGGCGGAAGGGGAGCCGAGCCGGTCCAGATGGTGGCCGGATCTCCGCCCAGGGCCACCGCCACCTCCATGCGGGCATCTCCCCGACCCTGGTTAGCCCGATAGTGGGAGGCCCCGACTTTGTGGGTCTGCCAATGCATGCCGGTAGTGCGGGCATCGTAAACTTGAAGGCGGTAGATACCGTAATTCTGAACCCCGGTTTCCGGGTCTTTGGTGATTACCAATGGCAGAGTAATGTACTTCCCACCGTCCAGAGGCCAGCATTTCAGGATTGGAAACTGGAACAGGTCCACCTCCGCTTTGGGAAGCACCACCTGCTGGCAGGGAGCGTTTTGTACCGTCTTGGGTTGGAAAGAGCCCATATGGACCAACTGCCCCAGAGTGCGCAGGCGGTTGACCAACCCCGCCGGCGGCCCCTGCATCAATTCCAGCAACCCCTGTATACGCTGGGTGAGGTCGTCCAACCGCTCTACTCCCAGCGCCCAGGCCATGCGCTGCTCCGAAGCGAAGAGGTTGATTAGCACCGGCTGCCGGTACCCTTCGACATTCTCGAAGAGCAAAGCCGGTCCTCCGGCCTTGACGGAACGGTCCGCGATTTCGGTGATCTCCAGCTCGCAGCTAACCGGCGTCTTCACCCGGCATAGTGCTCCTCTCTCTTCCAAAAAGGAAAGGAACTCACGCAGGTCTTTGAATTTCATACTGGAAATCTGGGGGAATTGCGTCTCATCTAATCAAGAGGCTTGCCGTTACTCGCTCCCGCTACTTACTCCGGGGACTGCTGGACCGGGCCATTGTAACGTCTGTTAGGACAAGGGTCCAACAATGGAGCCCACGACCGGGGTCTTGGGGAGGCGAAAGGAAGCTGAAGAGGGCTGGGGATGGGGTAAAGAGAAAGGGCCGGCATCTCTGCCGGCCCTTTCTCCATCAGGCAATTTGGCTATTAATATTGGCTACCCGTGTTCCGGTTTTGGCTGAAACAGTCGCTGCAATAAACTGGGCGATCCCCCCGAGGGCGGAAGGGTACCATTGCATCTGCGCCACACTGGGCGCAGGTTATTGGGTGCATTTCCCGGGGGCCGTCACCCCAGCCTCCTCTTTCTTGATTGCGCCGGGACGAACGGCAGGGCTGGCATCGCTTGGGTTCATTAACGAACCCACGGGAACTGAAGAACTCCTGCTCCCCCGCGGTGAATATAAATTCACCCCCACAATCTGCGCATATTAGGGTTTTGTCGGTTAGTGCCACTGGTCGACCTCCTTGAGTCGATGATTCTTTATGGCTCAGTAGGTCAACCATTACCGGATACAAACGGCCCAAATGGTGCGGATAGTAGGTATCACCACAGGTTACCTTACTTGTGCCGTATCTAATATATACCTGGCATGAACTAATTGCAACCATTTGATGCCCCATCCATTCCATTGGGGAAAGCCCCAGAAGGTTTGAGGCAGCCTTCTGAAGACCCTACTAAATCCCCCGAATTATCATCCCAACAGCTCCTCGTTCCAGCTGGTTTAGCCTCGATTATCCACGTGGGCAACGGAAGATCGGTCGCAGCCACCGACCCACTCAACTTGAACTTATTGGCACCATATGTCTCGCTGATCCCACCAACCAAGCACTTTGATGTTCACACTAAAGGACGTTAATGGTAACAGAAATATTACCAACCATACCAAAGCATTACCTTTAGTACAGGGCAATCGGGTCTTAACCAAGGAGCACTTTGAGTAGGTAATCGTCAACCCAGCCAGCTTTCAGCCGTTTACCTTGAAGTCCCCGTTTAAGTCCGAATCCACCGATGGACCCGGATGGAGGGCGTGAGGACAGCGGAAGAGGGGGGAGGGAGTTGCAGGCGCGATGATCCGGGCTCGAATTCGGGTAGACGGGAGGTTGGCGGGCGGTCGCAGGCGCTTTTGGGGGC
>JAKZUA010000008.1:0-5631 GCA_047516825.1 Dehalococcoidia bacterium | reverse complement strand
GGGTAGCCACTCCTGTAAGGAAGGGGGCATCAAGTATCCTTGCTCCCGGTCACAGGGCACCAGATTGTAGGCCATCCCGTACACCCCTATCTTCAACTGTCACCAGTTTAGGGCTCTAACCTCGACTTTCAAAGGGGGTTTTTGGGACAGGCTCATAAGTGCTTCCATTGGGTATTTGACGACGTGATAGTGGATTCAGACCATGTCGTACAGGATGATCGGGCGTGGAACCTTGGATTAGGAGATATGCTGGAAGCGTATTTCAACACATTGCTTCCGGGAGATGATTCTAATGGCAACTCCGAATAATAAAGCCAAGAAGCAAGAAAGGGTAGGGTAGGGCAACAGTAAATATCGCTAACGTCGCCGTTAATTCCTTCGCGCCCACCGGGAGGCGAAGCTCTAGTAGGGCAGGGTAGGCTTGTCCTACCTGCTTGCAGGCCTCTACTAGGGCGAGTAGGCCGTCCGCCGCAATATGCGGTTGTGGCTTCGCTTGACCAGGGGGCCGTTTACTTCCGACGCGGCCCGGGCCTTCTGCCAATCTGCGTCGCTCTGGAAAGCGCCCCAGCTCTTTTCCCGGTCTCCCAATCCATCGTAGCCCAGCATGTAAACCAGCTGGTTGCTGGTCCCGACGACTTCCGTCCAGTAACCCACCACCTCCATGCCGTGCTTCTGGAACAGGGCGCTGGTGTGGTTGGCGAACCGGTCGTTCAGCGCGGGCAGATTGCCGGGGACGGCCTCGTAGGTCCGCAACTCCTGCACGTTGGTGGAGATTTTGGGTTGCGGGGAGTAGGGAGTCAGTTGCAGAAAGGTGTTGAGCACCCGGGCTACGAAGGGCCCGTCCTGCTCGGTTTCGGACCGCACCTCCTGCCAGGCGCGGTCGGCCTGGAAAGCAGTCATCTTCTGCTCCCGGTCCGCCATGCTGTCGAAGCTGAGAATGTAAGTAAGTTTGTTGCTGTCGCCTATTTCATCGGTCCAGAACCCCAGCATGCCAATGCCGTAGTTCTTAAAAAAGCCGGTAGTATGATTGGCGAATCGGTCGTTCAGGGCGGGCAATTTCCCGGGCATCGTCTCGTAAACTCGCAGTTCATGCAGCATCGGGCTTACTCCTTGCAAAAAGGGTGAGTGAAAACCAGGGTCATATAACTCAGGCCAACCTCCCCGTAGCAGGGGAGGAGCTTTGAATGGCCAAGTATAGCAGGCGGAGCACTGGCCGTCACCGAGAGGGCTCTGACTATAACGAAACCCAGGTGGAATCCGCAGGGTTCCGTATGGCGGACCGTGGGGATATGACCTTGGCCTTGGTTCAGAAAGTGTTCAAAATGTCCCTCCCCTTAACAAGGGGAGGTTAGGAGGGGTCATTACACCCCCTCTTCGTTTCCCCCTTGGCAAGGGGGAGAAACCAACTTTGAAAACATCCTCTCAGGAGTTCAGGGCCGTTGATACTCCTCCTGCCGGCGGAGGTACTCATCGGTGCGGTTTACCGCTCGCAGCAGCTCGGCCGGAGCCATGCGGTCCTCCAATTCCTCCTGTTTTCCGCCATCCTTCAAAAACTTCAGGCTGTCGTGGATGGCTCGAACCGCCACGGCGAAGGTGGGGTTGCCCAGCATCAGGATCCGGACGCCGTTGGCGGCCAGAAACCCGGCATCGTCCCTAGCCTCCGGGGGAGGACTGAGAACACACAGGGGCAAGGATGTAACCTGATGCACCGCCTCAATATCCGGCTTGCCCCGCCGCGCTCCGACCAGCATCAGCGCTTCGGCTCCGGTCTGGGAATAGGCCTTGACCCGCTCCAGAGCCTCCGGCAGGGGCAGCTGGGCCAGCGCGCTGGTACGGGCGACGATTACGGTGGTGGGGTCGGACCGATCGGCCACCGCCGCACGAAGTTTGCCTACTTGTTCATCGGTGGAAACCAGACCGGGGTCGGTTACGTTGAACTGCTTGGGGACCACATTATCCTCGATTTCAATGCCCGAAACCCCAGCGGCTTCCATTTCCCGCACGGTTCTAGCCACGTTGACCGCGTTGCCAAACCCGTCCTCGGCGTCCACCATCAGGCTCACCTCTGTCATGCGGGTGATGCGCTGGCAGTGGTCCACCACATCGGACATATTGGAAAGGACGATGTCCGGCACACCCAGGTTGGCCACCTTGCCTACGGAACCAGAGAGCACGCAGACCTGGTATCCCAGGTTGTCGGCGATGCGGGCCGACAGGGGGTCGAAGATATTGGCGGCCAGGGAGCAGGTGGACCCGGCCAGCACGCTCCGGAATTTTTCTCTAACCTGGGACATGGCTGATACCTCCCCTGTTGTGGTTGCTGAAAAAGCTAATGGCTCCCCCTTCGCAAAGGGGACTGAGGGGGTTATATCACCCCTCCTAACCTCACCTCCCCTTAATGAGGGAGGGACACTTTGCCCACCCTTTTCGAATCACTTCGATGGCCCACCGGGAGGCATGAAAAACTCGCGAGTCTGCGGGTCGCCAACACCTTCAATCCACGAGCAAACTATTCCTGGACTATCCAGCGCGGCGCGAACAATGCTCTTGTTAAAAGTGCTCACGCCTTCAGAGGCCAAAAACTGCTCCGAGGGCATCCAGATACACTCTTCTATCTCTTCGGCCTGCATCGTGATTTCCCGGCTCAGAGGCGACAGTCGGCACACAAAATAAATGTCCGATTTACCATACCGATAACCATGCCAGTGCCGGAAACAAACCAGGGCGTCGAACCGGGTTTGCACGCCCGTTTCCTCCAAAACCTCCCGCACCACCGCGTCGGCCAAGTGCTCTCCTGTCTGCAGGGCCCCGCCGGGCAGCTTGTAAAAAGGCGGCTGGCCGGGACGCCGGTATCTTTCGCAGACCAGCAGCAGCTCGCCGTCCTCGTTGAGCACCACACCGCCGGCGCCGATGTAATGAGTGGCAAAGGGCGGGATATGGGCGTCCGGAACCAGCCGATGGGTCAGCATCAGGTACTCTTCCGAGGAGTGATGAAAGCTAAAGCCCGCTTCAACCGCTATCGGGATCAGCGTGGCCAGGCTGAGGGGTATCTCCATCCACACTGTCCGGAGACCCTCCGAGCCCCAGACTCCCAGGGAATACCGGAGCCGAAGGGCGAACTCCGCCGGATCCGACGGCAGAGTGCCGGGGCTGGTTACGGCTCCTCGAAAGGGATTAGTGGTGAATTCTAAGACTTCCATTGCCTAGTAATCATCACAAAATGTCACGCCGAGCCCTTCGGCGTTGCTCAGGATAAACTCCGCGAAGGGTCTAAAGTTCGTGGGAATATTGTCCTAATCCCATCGTCTATGGTGTTACTGCATTACTGATTCGTGAGGTTTTACGAGCCCAAAATTTAGATTCCTCAGTCGCTTCGCTTCTTCGGAATGACATGGGTCGTTATGAGATAGTTGCTTATGTCTGAAGGCATCTGGAGGAGGTCCTACCGGCTAGGTCTGGACTCCCCAATGTAGCCTCGAGCGGGAGGAGCCCGAGATGGGTTCCTTTGCTGCGCGATAGAGTATAGCATACCGTCTGGAGCAAACTTCCCGATTTTCCGTCTCGGGTTTCCAGTCCTGGAAGAATGTTTTATAGTAGAGGCCGTCCGCCATCCAGCTCGACCGGGAGAGAAACCATGACCACCAGCCATTCCAAGCTGCCCCTACCCTTGGAAGGTCTTCGCGTTCTCGACGCTACCCATATCGTAGCCGGTCCCTTCTGCGCCATGATCCTGGCCGACATGGGCGCCGAGGTGATTAAGATAGAGCGTCCCAAGTCCGGGGATAGGGCCCGGCACAATACGCCCTTCATTGACGGACCCGATGGGCAAAAGGACAGCGCCCGATTTTTGGGGGTTAACCGGAATAAGAAGAGCGTGACTCTGGACCTGCGGAATGCCCGCTGTAAAGAGTCCTTCGAGGAAATGCTAAAGGTTTCCGATGTGTTGCTGGACAACTGGGGTCCGGGCGCCATGCGCCGTCTCGGTCTTGGTTGGGACCGGCTCAGCGAGGTCAACCCCGGGCTGGTTTACGCCACCATAACCGGATACGGCGACGGTGAGGGATACCGCGGCCCCTACTCCAACTGGCCGGCCAACAATCCCTGTGTTCAGGGAATGGGAGGCTGGATGGAGATGACCGGACCTCCGGGCAGCGCCCCGCAGATGGTGGGAGACAACGTCGGCGATTCGGTCCCCGGGCTCTGGACCGCATTGGGTATCATGATGGCATTGGAATCGAAGCGAAAAACCGGCTTTGGCCAGCACGTGGACATGGCCATGTACGATTGCATGGTGGCCCATACCACCAGCAGCATGCCCCTCTACCAGAGCCAGGGACAGATAACCACCCGCGCCAGAGAAAATATGTTCAGCGCCCAACTGGCGTTGAAGGCCAAAGACGGTTACGTGGTGCTGGCCGGCGCGGGCGAGGCCGGGGAGAAGTGGACCGCTCTCTGGAAGCTGCTGGGGAGAGAGGAACTGATCGAGGATTCCAGATACCTGGGCATGGGCATAGCCGGGGAGTTTTACTTCAGCAACATCGTTCCGGCCATCGAAGAGTGGTCTCAACACATACCGAAGCAAGAGCTAAACCAGAAGCTCCTGGATTGCGGTTTCTCCATGGGCATAGTGCAAGATGTAGCCGACCTGGACCAGTGTGCTCAGCTGGAAATAAGGAAGATGTTCCTGGACAGCGGGAACACCTTCGGCGGTTCCTTCCGAACCGTCAACACGCCAATCAGGCTGGTAGACACCCAGGAAACTCCGGCCGTTCCACCTCCCTTGCTGGGAGCCAATAACGAAGAGATTCTGGGCGGCATCGGCGGTCTAAGTCCGGATGAGCTGCGGCAGATGGCGGCAGAGGGGCTGGTCTAAACCTTTCCGCTTTTCCAGTGGCCCCGGATTTCAATCCAGTATTCAGGCCAGTTTTCAGACCGTCGTTGAGGATTAATTTGACCTCGTTCCAAGCTCCCAGAGGCACCACCGACTTGCTCCCGGAGGAGCAAAAATATTGGCGATATATCGAGTCGAAGGCCGTCGCTCTGGCCCAGCGCTACGGCTTCTACCGCATCGACAGTCCAACTTTTGAAGATGCCGATCTCTTTGTCCGGTCCGTGGGGGAAGGCACCGACATAGTGGAAAAGGAAATGTATACCTTTGAGGACCGGGGCCGGGACAAGCTAACCCTTCGCCCGGAGGGTACGGCTCCGGTCTGCCGCGCCTACCTGGAACACGGAATGCACAACCTGCCCCAGCCGGTGAGGTTGTACTACTTCTGTCCCGTGTTTCGTTACGAGCGGCCGCAAGCCGGGCGCTATCGGGAGCACCACCAGTTTGGCTTGGAGATTATTGGCGATCCGGATCCTTCGGTAGACGCCGAGGTGGTCGAGCTGGCCTGGCAGTTAATGAACTCCCTGGGATTACACGAACTTGACCTGTTTCTGAACAGCATCGGCGACTCCCAATGCCGCCCCAAATATGTGGCCGAGCTGAAGGCCTACTATGTCGGCAATCAGGACCGTCTCTGTCCCGACTGCCGCAACCGGCTAACGCGCAACCCCCTGCGTCTGCTGGACTGCAAGGTGGAAACCTGCCGCGCCCTGGGTGAGGCAGCGCCCCGGTCGATAGACCAC
>JAKZUA010000007.1:0-15271 GCA_047516825.1 Dehalococcoidia bacterium | reverse complement strand
GTACCTGCCGGAGGCCTTGAGGCTGATGATGAAACCCCGGCCCGCCTCGCGAAGACTGAGGTCAGAAACCTGCTTGACGACCATTCATTGGTTGGCACCTGAGAGAAAAAGCCGTCATTTTGTATTTGAAAAGGTACCAATGGTGGGCCTGGATGGACTCGAACCAACGACCTCGGTCTTATCAGGACCGCGCTCTAACCGCCTGAGCTACAGGCCCACTGGCCATTATTGGCTTAGGGATTATATCAAGGGGCTATCGGCGTATCAAGGACACAGGTTTCTTTAGTTATTTGGGAAAAGCCCAGAGCCCGGCGTCCCGGGCTCTGGGCTTTTCTACGGATCGGCTTCGTGGATCACGGGGATGGATGGCGGCTAATCACAGGTCCGGGCCACCTACGTTGCCGGCCTCTCCCGGGGCAGACTCGCTGCCCTCGGGAATCACCTCCTCGTCCGGTCGGGGGCTGCGCCGTCTGCGCTCCGGACCGAGCCGGGAGGGGCCTGACTCGGGTCTGGGCTGGATTTTTTCGCCAAAGGGCATCCTGTTGGCCTGCCATTCTTTCGGGAACTGCAAAGTGCGCACCGGGTAGTTAATGACTATGCCCTCCTCGCCCAGCCTGCCGTGCAGTCTCTGCATCAACGCGGTTCGCAGCCTAAAGCTAGCCAGCCGGTCTCTAGCCTGCAGGAAAAGCCAGAAATTGACGTTGGAATCCCCGAAGCTGTCGAACCCGAAATAACTACCATATTCCTTGACCGCGTCGGGGTCCTGCTCCAGGGATTCCGACATCACCTCTTTGCATACTCGCTCCACCATGTACAAGTCGCTGTCATAGCTAACCCCACAAGTCAAATAAACATTTACCGCTGGCACCGGCGCCTGGTAATTGGTTATTATGGTTTCGGCAAACCTGGAATTGGGAATGACCACCAGATTGTTTCCCCACGTCCGCAGTCGCGTGCTTCGCCAGCTAACGTCCACCACGTATCCTGTAATGCCGCTTTCCAGCTCTATGTAATCCCCTGGCGTGACCACCCCTTCAGTCATCACGTAGGTTCCGGCGAAAAGATTGGCCAGGGTGGGCTGCAGAGCCAGGGCGACGGCCAAGCCGCCCAGCCCCAAGCCGGCAATCAGCGGGCTGATGCTAACGCCGAGATGATCCAGAATCAGCAGGGCGCCCAGGGTGTAAATCAGAGCCCCCGCTATTCGCCGGAGCAGAGGGACCAGACGCTGGTCTAGATTGGTGGCGGTGCGGGGAGCTACGGTCTCTTCGTACCAGCGTAAGGCGTTCCCCACCGCCGCCGCCACTGCCATTATTCCCAAGATCAGACCCATCAGGCTTGCTATGGTATTGACCAAGCGCTGCTGGCCCCCGCTCAGGTCGAAGGGCAACGTGAGGGCCAGATATCCCCCTAAAACAACAATAGCCAGGGTGAGAGGTACCCGGGTGGCTCGAACCAATCTGGTGTCCAAATCAGTGGGAGTCCACCGGGTAAACCGGAGGATTAGGGGGAAAATCAACCAGTTGAAGAGGATGGCAAGGACCGTAACAATCAGGAAGATAGATACGCCAGCGGCAGCAAGCCACAGTGGGCCTTCGAGTCCAAATATGTTTCCCAAGCGCTCTAGGATAGCATCCATCGGTAAGGCTTCAACAGTCAATGATTCGAGTTCCAGGCGGATGAGATTATACCACCGTCCGCGGAAGGGCCCGCTGGCCCCTCTTTCTCTCCCTCCCACTACTTTGCCCCTCAACTGAGGAATTCTCCCGGCAGGTTCAGGTGCGCGTACCCTTGGTAAAAACAGGGGGTCAGACTTAGCCTGTAAATGGCGGAAAGTTTGCCAAAAAAGCCCATTAAAAGCCGATCCAACAGGTCCCAGGGACCAGCTAGGGAGCGCACCTTGACTGAGGAAAGGAAAGACCAACCAACGCCAGAAAAAGAGGGCCAGGCCGGCCGGGCCGACAGTGGCTCGAACAATGATTCGGCGGAGTTGGAACAAGTAATGACCACGGAGAGCCGTCTGGCTCTGGCCAGAGCGGGTCGCACCCACGCTGAAAACGAGCGCCAAAACATCGCCAATGAAATTTTGTTATCCACCAAAGACGTTTGCCAAAAGCTGATATCCGACGGAGAGTCCACACTGGCCAGGGCCAGGGATCTGGAGACGAAGGCCGAGCAAAAGCATTTGGAAGCCATTGAGGAGCTGGAGCAGGCCAAATCCACTCGCGAGGAAGCCGTGGTTTACGCTGCCAGAGTAGTGGCGGAGGCCAACCAGGAGTCTGAGGAGGCCACGGTTTACGCCGCCAAAGTGGTAGCGGAGGCCAACCAGGAGTCTGAGGAAGCGGGTGAGCGGGCCGGGGAT
Source organism: Dehalococcoidia bacterium (assembly GCA_047516825.1). Classification (GTDB taxonomy): domain Bacteria; phylum Chloroflexota; class Dehalococcoidia; order Lucifugimonadales; family UBA3495; genus JADFQT01. The sequence continues at coordinate 12,912 of JAKZUA010000007.1, read as the reverse complement.
CTGCGCCATGAGGCGGACATCTACGCGGAGATAGTTAAAGCCGAGGCTAGGCAGCAGGCGGAAAAATCGGAAAAAGAAGCTGCCACTATTCTGGAGGCAGCCGACGCCTACGCTGAAACAGTTAAGTCCGAGGCTCAGGATCGAGCGGAAGAGGCGGAGAAGCATGCCGCCTTGGTTAAAGAGGCAGCCGACGTTAACGCCGAAGCCCTAATATCCCAGGCCAAGAGCCACGCGGAGCGGGTCGAGAAGCAGGCGGAAGAGGCGGAGAAGCGTGCCACCTCAGTGAAGGAAACAGCCGACGCTTACGCCGAAGCTGTGATATCCCAGGCAACGAACCACGCCGAAAGGGTCGAGGAGCATGCGGCCACTGTCCTGGCGGGAGCCGATGCCTACTGCGAAGCCGCCAAATTAGAAGCCCAGCAGCAGGCCGCAGAGATTGTTCAGCTGGCTCGCGCCGCTGCGGAGCAGGAGACGGCTGGCATCAGGCAACGAAGCCAAGATGAAGCTGGCCAGGCCCTAGCCAAGTTGGAAATCCTACGGGCTGCGGTTCAGCAGGAGCTGGAAGCTCAGCAGATTGATACTGAAACTGAGAGAGTAACTGTCGAGTCGCTGGAGGCTCTGGGACGGATTCGGGCCAAATTCGCCGAGTATTCCTCATACCCAGGAAGTGACCTAATATCTGAATCTGGCGACGATGACCAACTTATAACCGAGCAGCCCGGAGATTGCCAGGCCGGCGATTCCCAGCCCGGAGATTCCTCTTCGGGTAACCTGTCCAACGAACAGTTGAGAGCCTGGCTCGACTGAAACTAAAACAAAATCAGAAACAGACCCTCCCTTCCTCCAGACCACCTGTGCCAACCCTAGGGCGCATCGGGCCCAGCTCTCCCTAAACCTATCCGCGGAATTTCTTTGCCAGCTGGCGCTTGTCTTATCTGACATCCTCGGCGAAATGTGGTTTATTAGCGCTGACTCCCAGCCACGCCGTTCAGCCGTTACGTTAAGATTGGTGAGGGTTCCTATGAGCGCCACTCAGGTCCTGGCTCAATTTATCGTTAATACCAGTTACGACAATCTTCCTGCTACGGTGGTCTAGGCAGCCAAAATCGCCATCTTGGATGGGATTGCCAACATGCTGGCCGGCTCTACTCAGGAGTTGGCGACCATTATCGGTCGTTACGTGAAAGATTCCGGAGGCGCTCCTCAGTCGACGCTCATCGGCTGGGGATTCAAAACCCACGCCCCCTCGGCGGCTTTCGCCAATGGCGTTTTTGGCCACTGTCTGGATTACGAGATACAGGGATTTCCCCCCACTCACGGCACCTCGTCCTGCCTGCCGTCGGCCCTGGCATTGGCCGAAGAACAGGGTGCTTCCGGTAAAACCATTTCCGGCAAAACCATCATTGAGGCGTATGTTTTGGGCTGGGAGATTCAGGGACGGCTTAGGGCGGCTTCGGCGCCCGCTGCCAACCCGGCTTTCCATCCTCCGGGGATGGTTGGCCCCTTGGGGGGAGCCGCCGCCAGCGCCAAAGTGCTGGGTCTCGACACCCAACAAACCCAAATGGCCCTGGGGATAGCCGCCTCTCGAACCGGCGGATTAACCGCCAACACCGGCACCATGGCCAAGTCTACTCACCCAGGCAACGCCGCGGGGATGGGCGCAGAGGTGGGCATGTTGGCTGCCGCCGGATTTACCGCCAGTGACCAGATCCTGGAAGCGCCTAAGGGCTACGCGGAAGCCCTGTTCAACGGAAGCATGGATTGGGATATTGTGACTCAGGGGCTGGGAGACCCTTTTCGGATGGTAGACCCCGGTTTCGACGTCAAAAGGTTTCCGGCCCAGCGGGGCATGCAAGCCCCCATTGAAGCCGTGCTAAATCTGCGGAAAAAATACGGGCTTCGAGCCGACATGGTCGATGAGTTAATCCTCCAAACTTCCGGCCGGGGCCACTCGGGCTCTTTACCTAAGACCGGCTTGGACGGTAAGTTCAGCGTCGAATACTGCGCCGCCACCGCTCTGTTGGATGGCCAGGTGGTGATCGACAGTTTTAGCGACCAGCGCCGCTTTGCGCCGGATATGGAGGAAACCCTGAGGAAGACTCGGGTCCAGACCGATGGGCCGGAGCCCGGTCCGGTAAGGGTTACTGCCAAGTTGAAGGACGGCCGGACCGTAAGCGATGAATGTCAGAAATTCACCGGCTCCGCGGGCAACCCCATGACCCGGGAGCAGCGGCTGGCCAAGGTCTTGGATTGCATCGGGCGGGTTCTGGCCCATGAGGACGGCGAGGGCATGTTGGCGCTGGTGGAAGACCTGGAAAAGGTGCCGGATATTTCAGCCCTCATGGTTATCCTGGGTCAGAAGCCGCCGCCACTAGGGTGAGCGGCAGGCCGCCCGCGGTCGGTATTACGCCGGTAAGAGTTTGAGGAATTACTCTATTCCTCCGGCTCATCCTCCACCGGCAAGGTGATCTTAACCTGGAAGTTCGCAAAGCTTTCCTCGTCGACTTCCCGGCCACTGGACCCCTGAATTTGCACCGTTCTGGCGTCCTCAATGAGGTCGTAAGATCGGAGGTTGGCCGCGTACCGCAGCGCTTCGGCGTAGGATTGGGCTCCTCCCATTACCGTGAGGTTATTCCCGGATGGCGCCACGGCGAGCAGGGACACGGTATTTGGTTTAGCTTGATGGGTAATGATGTTCAGCCGAGCCAATAGTGTGTCTACACTCCCTCCCAGGTCAGCCATGAGGGCCTGGAGTTCCACCGTCTGGTCCCGGGCCGATTCGTACCCGACTTGACTCCGCTCATGGTTGATCAGAATTACGTCGTGCTTCTTTTCCTGCTGCCGCAAAATCTGCAACTCACGAGATATCGCCTGCGTCTGAATTTCCTGGGCCTGGACGAAATCAGTCAGGTTGAAGGGATGCAGGGCCAGCAAGAACAGGGTAACAAAGACCGCCGTCTGGAAGGTGGGCAGTGGAATTGGCTGATGCCGCTTCGGTAGGAGGTCCAGCGCCGGAGCCTGCTGATCCCGGTCCTTATCTACTTCCTCAGGCTGAACCCGGTCCGCCAGCAACAACCCAACATTGGTGGCATATTGCTCTACGGGGAATCCCTCAGGGCATTTTATAGGCGGCGTGAAGGCGCGAACCTCCCAGTCCAAGTTCTGCCGCAGATTTTGAACCACCGGGTTGGACTCGGCCGAATTCTCGCCGGTTAGGATCACTGGTAGCTGGACATTCTGGGCGCGGGGGTCAAAGCTCTGATTGTATCCTGCCACCTGGTCCACGGCCCGGGCGATGGTCTCGCCTTGCTCTTCCGGACCGCTTTCGCTTTGGGCGAAGTCCAGCTGGTGAACTACCTGAGGATCTACGTTGCTCACCAGAACTATGGCTGTCTGAGTCTGCTCCAAATGCACAACTATGGCGTTGGGGATTCCCGCCGCGAGAGCCAGCACGTTGGCTTTAGAATAAGCCGCAGCCGGTAACAGGCCGCTGTCCCTTATCAGGCGAACTTGAGAATCGACTCGAGCTTTCGGTAAGGTGACCGCGAACACCGATTGCTCGTCCTGTCCCTTTACCAGGTGCCAGCTGATGTCTACCTCTTTCTGTTCGAAGGGAATGGCATCCAAAACCTCGGAAACGATCATGGGCTCTAAATAACGCCCAGTTACCTTGGGTACTTGGAGGTGGCGCATCAAAGTGGTGTAAAGGCTGAAGTCCATCACCACCCGGCCCCGCCGGATACCTGCCTGGTCCAGCAATCCTCGCAAACGTCCCCCAGTGCGAATACCCAGCTCTTCCAGCAATCCGTGGAGGGGCGGCTTTTCATTTTCGGGATCGGGATGGTTGGCAGCTTCCAACTCCCCCGGAGCCCAGCTGAGGGGAGCGGTGCCCCAAGAGGTAATTTTCTTGCCTTTAAACACCGCTACCCGAATTACGTCCTTCTCCACGCTCAGGGTTACCGTCTGGTACATGGCGGAAAAATCGACTCTGGGCAACCTGGGTATCAACTTCATCTTCTTTTTCTTGCCGGGCCTACGCCCGGACCCAGGTTCGGAGATGTTTCTGGCAATGGCGGTAGATGAAAGCTCGGAAACCTCTTTGGTCGAATTTGCCGAGTCCCCTTCTTCATTGTCCAGTTTTTCAGGTGAGGCAGCTGAGCCCGGGGAAAGCTGGTCTTCAGTCGGGTCGGCGGCTTTTCCATCTTTTTTGAATAGAGTTTTCATTAGTCAGAACCCTCCTCTTCCGTTACGGGACGGGGCGAAAGGTAGAACGCCAGCTGTAGCTGAGCGGTGGCCTTTTCCCCGGGGTTGCCGAGGGTAATCTCGGTTACTTCCATCACCGGCATTCTCTTGGATAGTCCTTCGATGAATCGGTAAAGGTTCTGGGTCGGCGCTTCGGCGGTAATGGTGAGGCCTTGTACCTCATATTCCAGGCCCCCTACAGGCTCATACATGGGATCGCCGGCGGAAAGGGAGGACAGCTCGACGTTATTATTCCAGGCGGTGTCCGACACGGTGTTCATGATGGACCCGACGCCGTAGCGGAAATAGGAGGACTGCATATCATCTAGCTGCTGTACCTGCCTTTCCCGGTTGGTTTCCGTGGCGGCGACCTCGGGAACTACCTTAGATAGTTTGGTATGGATCTGTTGGACTTCTTTGGCCATGGATCTTTCGCCGCTCCAGGCGGTCCAATACCGATAGCCTTGATAGCCGTAAAATCCGGTGATAACCAGCGTAGCCAACACCGCTACCACGCCCCAAACCTTAAAGCCCGAGAGAAAAGTTCCAAGGTCTTTTGTATTCTTAGGCACAATAGTCCCCTTTTTGTTCGATATTTGTTTTTAAGATGCGCCGTTCAAGCCAGAGTAGATAGGTAAGAACATGGACAGAGCAATGAAAAGTACTATTCCTCCGACCGCTAAAGTGGACAAAGGCTCCAGCAGGGCCAGCAGGCTACCCAGGCGGTTTTCCAGTTCTTTCTGGTAGGCGTCGGCTAGATCGGTCATGGTTTGGGCAAGGGAGTTACTCTCCTCGCCGATGGTCACCAACTCCACCCACATTTTGGGCAGCATCGGGTAGTCTTTAAGCGCCACGGATAATCCGTGCCCGCTGACCAGGCTTTCCTCGCCGGCGAGGAATGCCTCCCGCAGAGTCATGTTCTTGCAACCGGTTATAGCCAGGGGTATGCCCGACTGCAAAAGCATTCCTATGGTGCGAGAAAACTGGGAAAGCTCACTCGCCAGGATCAGTGGTCCCAAAATAGGGGCCTTTACTTGGAGCAAGTGCAACCCGTATCTGATGGACTTGACCCGTTTCGCCAGGAACAGGAGGACCAACACGCCGAAAATGACGATAGCCGCCGTTTTCACGTTTCCAGTGAGAATGCTCATCGTTCCCATGGCGATACGGGTAATCAAAGGAATGTCGTTGCCCATCCTCTCGAAGGTTGAGAGCAAGGGCGGCATCAAAACGGTCAACATCAGGAGCAGCATTACGGCGGCGGCCCCGATGGTGAACATGGGCATCATCATGGTCCGCTTGACCTTTTGCTTAGCGTCCTGTTCCCCCTCCAGGGTGGCGGATAGCTGATCCAGGGCCGGCGCCAGCCGTCCGGTGTGCTCTCCGGCTCCCACAACGCTGACATACCGGGGGCCGAACACGTTGGAGTGCTGGGCCAGGGCGGAAGAGAGACTGCCGCCCTGGTCAAGAGTTTTGATGATGGACGAAAGAATCCCCCGCATGATTCGATTGCGGCTTTCCATCTGGAGCAGCTCCATAGCCCGTTGGAGACTGCCGCCGCCTCTAACCATTATCGCCAGCTGCTGGGTAAAACGGACCAGATCCTTGCCACCGATGCGGAAAAGGCTGGGGAAGAGCTGCTCCATTCCAGGGAGCTGCCGGCATCGGCTTACCTCCAGCAGCTTGTACCCGTAGTCGGCGATCTGCCCGCGGGCTTCCGCCTGGGTATCGGCCTTAATCCGGCCCTTAATTATGCCGTCTTTAAGGGTGTAGTCTACGTATCTATATTGCATTGGCGCACCTGCTATTCCAGACTGAACAGGACCCGCATCACTTCGTAAGGAGTGGTTTTGCCCTCGCCGACTTTGAGCATTCCATCATGTTTCAGGGCCTTGGTCCCTTCCAACTGAGCCTGCTCCCAGAGGCGATGGCGGGGGGCCTCTTCCAAAAAGAGCTGACGTATGGTATCGGACATAGTCATGATTTCGAATACTCCCATGCGGCCGTGATAACCGGTTTGGGCGCAGATGTTGCAGCCGGAGCCATACATGAACCTATCCTGGGTTTCACCCATTTCGGCGGTGTAGGCTTGCTGCTCGGCCAGCGGGCGGCGGCTCATCTCCTTGCAGTTGCTGCAAGCGAGGCGAACCATTCGCTGAGCGACTAAACTAAAGCCAAGGTGGGATCGACATTTTTGAGATGATGAGTGCGGGTCGCCGCTGCCAAGTAAAGCTCTACCGCCCGCACATTGAAGTCAGTCCTCCCTCGGTTACTGGCTATCCTTCGAATGTGCATTTCACCTTGGCTTTGGTTTAGGCCACCCAGGGAAGATGCGATCAGATAGGGCGGCACCCCCAGGTCTCTGAGCCGGAGCAACCCCGAAACCGAATCGTTGGCGTGCAAGGAAGTAAGCACCAGGTGACCGGTAAGGGCCGCCTGAGTGGCGATACCGGCGGTTTCCTGGTCTCGAATCTCACCGACCAAAATCACGTCCGGATCCAGCCGCAAGATGCTGCGAAGGGCGGTGGCAAAGGAAATACCGGCTTCATGGTTTACCTGCATCTGGCTGGCGTCGTTGATGCGGTACTCCACCGGGTCCTCAATGGAGATCACCTTCTTTTCCGAGCGGTCCATCTGCAGCACCGAGGCGTATAGGGTGGTGCTCTTGCCGGAACCGGTAGGACCGCAAATTACAACCATGCCGTAGGGCAGCTGCAAAAGGCGGCGGTAACTGTCCAACGCACTACCGGCGAACCCCAGTTGGTCCAGACTGAGCAGGGTGAATTTCTTGTTGTCCAAAAGCCGCAGCACGCACATCTCGCCGGTGGCGGTGTTGCTGACCGCCACTCGAACGTCTACCGTGCGGTTTTGCGCTTCAAAATTCAGCTGGCCGTCCTGGGGGCGGCGGCGCTCCGCGATGTTCATGCCGGACATGATCTTGAGCCGGGATATCAGCGCCGGGTGCATCTCCATGGGTAGATCCATGATCTCGTGTAAGATCCCGTCAATGCGAAATCTAATGCGGAGCAGGCTCTCCGTCGGCTCCACGTGGATGTCGGAAGCTCGGTCTTGGAGCGCCTGGCTCAATAGAAGGCTGATCACCTGGGTTGGCAGGGCGTCGCGAAGGCGCTTGGCGGTGACCCGCTCGTCGGTGGGCCCTTCCTCCTCCGGCAGGGTGTCTACGGTAAGGGTTTGGGTCAGCCGGTAGGAAAGATCGATCTGCTCTAGGATGTCGTCTGCGGTGGCGATAACCGGGTAAATGATGTAACCGGTGCGGGCCGCCAGATCCTGTATCAGCTGGAGGTCTGTGGGGTCGGTCATGGCTACCGATAGGTGGCCTTCATCCTGCTTTATCGCCATTACCAGGTGCTTGCGCGCCAGTTCTTCCGGAACCAGAGCAATGGCCTTGGGGTCAATGTCCTCGCTGCGCAAATCCACCATAGTTAGCCCCAAATAAAGGGCAATGAGCGTGGCCAGGTCTCGTGAGAGCACCAGACCGTCTCGGACCAAAATGCGGCCCAAAGACTGACGCTCCCGGCGGGCGATCTCCTGCACCTTGGCGACCTGGTCCGGGGAAAGGATGCCCGCCTCCACCAGCATGCCAGCTAGGGACGCTGGCGAACTGTGGCGATGAGGCTCCGGATGCGGGAGCTCCTCTCCGCTGGGCTCCTCTCCGGTGGAACTGGGGGCCTCCGGAGAGAGGGTGGCGATGTCGGACTGGAATGGATGGTCGAGATTTTCCGTGCTCATAGGACTCCTAATATTGCGTTACCAATTCGGCTGTGCCCTTTCTCAGGGGCTTTGGGGCCTGATTTATCCGGTATCGGGTTTATTCGGGTCTCAAAATTCGTGGCCCACCGGGCGTCATTGGGCGACTTCTACAGCCACTTGTCGCTCGTCATCCCCATCTGGATCAGGCAGGGCCGCGGCCTGGCTAACCCCCGGAATATCCCCGAGGACTGTTATCAAATGCAGAGGCTCCCTTAGCCCCAGCCAAATGTCCATCGATTCGCTTCGCTGGGTGGCTACCAGCCGGAGCAGCCGGAGTTGAGAGTTTTGGCGCAGTTCGCCAACAAAATTAAGCAGATTCTTGACCGGACCGGAGGAAGTGACTATTAGCCGAACCGTACCCTCGTACAGCTCCGGGTCCGGCTCTTCAGCCGGGGCTGGGTCTTCCTGAGCAGTATCGGCCAGGCCCTCGACAGGAAGGGCCGGCAGCGCCAATGCGGAATCATCTTCGCTCTTATTGGCAGGTCCGGCAGGTTGCTCCTCCGGGACAGGTTGCTCTTCGGGGATGGGAGCTCCTGAACTCTTCCCCTGGTCGAAAGCCACCTCGCTGGCCGGCGCTGATTGATTGCCATCCTGCCATGGATGCTCTGGCTCGCCGCCGTACCACGGCAGGGAATCTTCGGAGTCTGGATCTTCCAGTGGAGACTCCTGTTCCGGAGAATCCTGGGAATTCCAGACAACAGCAACTTCCGTTGGGTCGTCCTCCGGCTCCTCTTCATCTACTGGGGCCGTGGAATCGTTGGTATGCCAGGGGAGAGCGGGATGGATTGGCTGGTCTTCGTCTGGCTGAGCCGCCTCCTCACCTGGCAGGGATGCCGACTCTTCTATTGGGTCCCTTACATCAATAACCGGAGTGCTGGCCGCCGGCGCAATAGCCAGCTGGGGAGCGGGCCGGGGGGTATCGACCGGTAGGGAGCTTTCCCCTTCCCAGGATGGCTCGGCAGGCTCGGTGATAAATTCTGCTACCAGATCAACCAAATTGTCGGCCAGGAAGGGTTTGGTCACGTAGGCGTCGGCGCCGGACGCTTTTCCCCGTTTCCGGTCCGCCGCGCTTTTATTGCCAGTGACCATGACCACCGGCACTTGAGAAAATTCTCGGATGCGCCGGCAGGTAGTAAATCCATCCATTCCTGGAAGCCAGTTATCCAGGATGACCAATGCCGGAGGTTCCTCCGCGATGTGCTCCAGAGCCGCTTCCCCACTGGCAACCCCTTGCACCAGATAACCCGCTTCCTCCAGGATCACCCGCTCCAACCGCAGAGTAGGCATATCGTCCTCGACCAGGATGATGCAATCCCCACATTCTTGGGTCCTGGAGTCTCCGGTATGGGGTTCAGAAGGGGGGTTCAAGCCCATTTGCTCTTCCTGGGTAACGCTTACCATATCCACCTCTCAACCCCACTCTTCTCCCGACCCAGCTTGGGGGCTGGTGGGAATCAGACGGGGTATGACCTAATTTTTACTGGAGAAAGTCACAGCCGCATCCCAAGGCCGCCCCTGGGGCTCACAGCCTTCTCACAATTCCATTTCGCCTACTTCCCGTCCTAGCTGCCGGGCTGGGGAAATCTCCAATACCAATTTCACACCGTAACTTTCCCAATCCCTATCAAAGGTATTTGAACTTAATGGCTTCCTTCGTTAAAGTCGAATTTGTACCTCATGATTAAGTCTTTGGGCAGACGGGCGATTATCTGGGCGATAGCCTTGAGATAGACCGATAGGACCCTGGAAAGGATGATGTTGTATAAGAAATCCTGCGTTTTGCTGGTGGAAGACGACCCGAGGGTTCTGCGCCTGGAGCGGATGGTGCTGGAGAAGGAAGGCTTCTCCGTGGTAACGTCGGGGAGCGGGGAAGAGGCTCTGGAGATGTTGGCGGAGATAACACCGTCCCTGATAGTCTTGGACGTTGGACTGCCTGGAATTGACGGATTCACTGCCTGCTCCCGTATTCGGGAGTTTTCTCAGGTATCCATCATCATGGTGACCGGCAAGGATTTCAATGAGGACAAGGTGCGGGGTCTGGACCTGGGAGCCGACGACTACATTACCAAGCCCTTTTCACCCAACGAGTTTGCGGCGCGGGTGAAGGCGGCGCTGCGACGCTCGGTGATGAGCAACTAGGCTATGGAGCCGACGGTCGAGGTTGGCGAGCTACTTATTGACTTCGGCAGTAATCGAGTATTGTTGGGAAACCAAGAGGTGTTCCTGTCGGATACCGAGTACCGGCTACTCTCCCATCTGGCTAGAAACGCCGGGCGAATTGTGACCCGCGACCAGATACTGGAAAGGATCTGGGGTGAGGAGTATGTGGGGGAGGACCACCTGCTGCATGTGACCATTGGCCGGCTCCGGCTGAAACTGGAGGACCAGACTCGACGGCCCAAGTACATCCTTACTCGCCGGGGCATTGGCTACAGTTTCCCCACCACCGAGGAAAGCGGGGTATTGGCGGGGGTCGGAGTTGGCTGAACCGGAACTGCTCCCTCCCGCTGGATAGAAGTCAGCACTGGCTAGATCAAAAACGGCCCCACCAGAAGCAATGGTGGGGCCGTTTTTTTTGGGAAGAGAAGAAAAAGTGGTACCCCGGATGGGCTTCGATCCCATGATCTCCACCTTGAAAGGGTGGCGTCCTAGACCAGGCTAGACGACCGGGGCACGGGGGGATTCTACTATATCTAGGGGTACACCGCCAACGACTCTAAAGCCGTCTCCTGGGGCAATTGGCACATCAAGTTCATGTTCTGCACCGCCTGTCCCGCCGCGCCCTTGACCAGATTGTCCAGACAGCTAATTATTATCAGCCGCCCGGTGCGGGTGTCCACCGTGGGGTAAATCAGACACTGGTTATTGCCCAGGGTCTGCTTGGTCTGGGGAGGCTGGGGGGTTACTACAGCGAAGGGGTGGTCCCGGTAGAACTCCTGGTAGGCTTCCCGCACCCGTTTGCCGGCGGCTGCGCCCTCGCCAGCCTGCTCCGGGCGCAGACGAGCGTAACAAGAGCTGAGAATCCCCCGGGTCATCGGTATCAGGTGGGTCAAGAAGGTGATATCCAGCGAGTCATCAGTCATCGGAGACAGCTCTTGAGTGATCTCCGGTAGGTGGCGGTGCCCGTCCAGAGCATAGGCCAGAGTATTCTCGTTGATTTCCGAAAAGTGGGTGCTCAAGCTCAGGCCCCGGCCGGCGCCCGAAACGCCGGATTTGCTGTCGATGATGATGTCCGGCTCGATCAGTCCTAACTTCACCGCCGGAGCCAGGGCCAGAATGGCGCTGGTCGGAAAGCAACCTGGATTGGCTATCAGCTGGGCTGCGGAAATCTCCTCCTGGTGCAGTTCGGTAAGGCCGTAAACCGCGTCCTCCAGGTAGCTGGGGTCCGGATGAGCCACACCGTACCACTCCTCATACTGCTCCGCCCGCTTCAGCCGGAAGTCGGCGCTGATGTCCACCACCTTGATTCCCTGCTTAAGCAAAGGAATTACCGCCTCGGCGCTGGCCTTGTGGGGCAGAGCGGAAAAGACGATGTCCAGGTTGCCCTCCAGCTCTTCGGTTATGTCTAGGTCCAGCGCGGAGAGGTGGGGAAATACTTGACCCAACTTCTGCCCGGCGGCGCTGCGTCCGGTGACCGAGCTGACCTCCACCTCCGGGTGACGGTAGAGGATGCGCGCCAACTCCGCCCCGGCGTATCCGGTCACGTTGATGATTCCTGCTTTCACTAGGTTTGGTCCTCCGGCATCGGCGCCGAGTGGGGCAATTTGGTCACCGACACCCTCTTGGATGCACTCTTGCCCCTGGGAGTCATTTTAGGTTGGGGTGTCGTTTTCGACCGGGAAGTGGATTTGGGTTTCGATGCAGCTTTTCGCTTCCCCTTGGCTTCCAGCTTATCGGTCAGGTTATCGGAAGACTCGGGGGCGGTCAAGGATAGGAGCTGGTCCCGGGAGGGGCAGGCAAAGGCCAACACGCATTCGGCGCATAAGGGACGCTGAGCCTTACAAATCTGCCTCCCGTGGGTGATAAAGCCGATGTGAAAGGTAAATACCTGGTCCGCCTCCACCGCTTCTTCCATCAAGTCGTGGGCTTTGTCCGCGTTGACCTTGGGTCCGATCAGCCCCAGCCTTTGGCAGACTCGAAAAATGTGGGTGTCGATGGCCATGGCCGGCATTCCCAGGGAAAAGCTTAGGATGATCCCGGCCGACTTGGGTCCGATTCCCGGCAGCTGCCGCAGCCAGGCTTTGGCTTCGGGCAGAGGCATCTCCGCCAGAAAGGAGAGGTCCAGGGAGCCGTTAAGCTCCAAGATGCGATTCAGTATTAGTTTGATGCGAGGGGCCTTTACCTTCGCCAGCCCTCCCCGAGCGATGGCCAGCTCGATCTCCGAGACCTCAGCTCCGGCCACCGACTCCAGGTCGCCGAATCGGCTCATCAAGCCCCGAAAGGCCCGCTCTGAATTGATGTCTGAGGTGTGCTGGGACAGAATGGTAAAGGTCAGCTCGTGAGCCGGCTCCAGGCGCGGTTCCGGGGGAAAGGGGCCGTAGCTGCTGGTCAACAGCCGGATAATTTCTGGAATATCGATCCCAATGGGCTGATTGGTGGCCTGGCCGACGGTTTTTTTGGCTTTTGAAACCAACCTTTATCCTCAGAGGTCCGCGATGACAGTTTTATGGTCCGGAATTGGGGCCTTTCCCGGGGGTGGCCGCCTGGGTGACCTGCTGCCCGATTCTAGCATCCACAGACCCAGGGCTCAAGGATGAGGCCCAGGGCCTTTTCATTCTCCTGCCTGGTAGGAAAAGCCCATCATGTCGAAAGCTTCGCTGAGATGGGCATTGTGGCGGCGTAGGGCAGCGGCTACGTTGGAATGCCCAGCCCGGCGTACCAAGCTGATGACCAGGTTTC
>JAKZUA010000006.1:0-12137 GCA_047516825.1 Dehalococcoidia bacterium | reverse complement strand
GTAAGGAAGGGGGCATCAGGTATCCTTGCTCCCGGTCACAGGGCACCAGATTGTAGGCCATCCCGTACACCCCTATCTTCAACTGTCACCAGTTTAGGGCTCTAACCTCGACTTTCAAAGGGGGTTTGTGGGACAGGCTCCTTAATGGGGTGGAAACAAGCCCGTATTAGCCGCTACTGGCTACCAGGGTGCTACGGATTGTACCGGCCAGGTCGGTGACCTGAGTAATGTCGCTCCAGGCTGCTACCGTTTGCTCGACCCGGTCCTCGGGCAGAGCCAGCCCAGCATTGACCTGGAACTTGCTTTTGATGTTGTCAAATCCCCAGGGATTCTTCTGCGCTCCCAGGATATCCTCCCGGGCGGTGGTATGCTCGATAACCCGGCCGTCCTTCAAAGTGATTCGAACCGGCAAGCCCAGCTGGAAATCGGTGGTGCCCTCCTCAGCCTTGGCCATGACCCGAGTCCGCACCTTGTCCATGACCTCCAGAATTTTGGGGTCCGCGATCTTCTCCGGCGTAAAGGTTCCAATCCCCACCTGATCGTCCACCAGGGCCGCGGCTACATTGTACTTGGCGCTGAACTTCCCCTTCAGCTCATCCTCTGGCTCGGCGTAAAGCATCACAACCGACAGATAGGATTGGTCCACCTCGGCGTTGACCACGTCCTCGTAGGTGAAGTTGTGCTCCCGCATCATTCCAAAAAGGCTGTCCAGCATGGCGTGGTTGCCGCCGCAGCAGGGGTACTTCTTGATCATCAGAGCGTCCTGCACCCGGAAGGGCTTCCCCATGTTCTCGGCCATCTGATCCAGATCGTAAATCCCCTTGCCTAGAACGGTGGCGGCGAACCCGAAGGGGTGTTCCAAAATCTGGTCGCCGGCGGTCCAGCCTCGCTGGGCCAGCTGGGCAGCGGTGACGCCGTCCCGGCCGGCCATGCCGGCATGCAACGGCTTGGTCATGGTCCCGAAGTTGTGGATTAACCCGCTGGACATGGAGCCGACGATTCCCAGCGCGGTGGTGGTTTGGGTCTGGTCCAGCTTGAGCAGCTTGGAACAGGCCGCCGCGCTGGCCAGCCTGCCAATGACCGCCGTGCTGTGGAAACCCTTATCCATTTGGTTGTATTTGGTAGTGTACTGGAGGGCCAATCCCAGTTCGCAGCCGATGACGTAAGCCTCCAGCAAATCCCGGCCGCTGGAGCCCAAATGCTCCCCGATAGCCAGCAGAGCCGGAAAGATCGCCACCGTGGGGTGACCGAACCCGCCGAAGTCATCGTAATCCAGGGCGTGTCCCATGGTCCCATTGGCCAGAGCCGCATTCGGCAGAGTAGTTTTTAATCCGGAGGACAATATGGTAGCCTCCGGCACTCCGCCCTGATCGCCCACATACTGCTGAATCAGGTCGCCCAAAGGCTGCTTGGACCCCGCCAAGATGACCCCAAGCAGGTCGAAGCAAGACTCGTTGGCTACTCTAATTGCCTCCGGTGGAATATGCTCATAGCTTGTATCAACAATCCATTTGGCCACAGTCTCGGTTGCACCCATGCGGTTAACCTCCACTAGAAAATGAAGAGCGTCGGGCTCGGCTAAAGGCTGCCCGCTCGTACCGCGCGCTCGCAACGATTATATACGTCGGGCCGAGTAAGGCAAGCTCCCAGGCGTCAGCGGGCACGGGTTTTTTGATTCTCCCCATTGTTATTGGGAGCCCTTCGGCTGTGCTCAGGATAAACTCCGCGAAGCGATCCCGTCTTCCCCATAAGATCGCTTTGGGGCTTTACTTCGGGAAATGGCCATGGAAAGCCTCAGGGACCGGTCCGCGCGGGGGTGCCCGGGATGGAAATAATGAAATCTCCGGGCTGTCCTGTGCTACCGGGCTGTCTTGTGCTCTGGGAATTACCGGAATATACTGCCCGTTATCATGGCAGAGCCGGAAGATGACCAGCGGGTCCCCAGAGACGATCTCAGTGAACTGGCATTGTTCCCGCTGAACCTGGTGCTGTTTCCGGGCATGCGTCTTCCTCTCCATATTTTTGAGGAGCGGTATAAAGCGATGATCGGGGCCTGCATCGAAGAGGAAGCGCCCTTCGGGGTCCTCCTGATCAAGGAGGGACAGGAGTTCGGGGAGCCGGCCGAGCCGGTGCAGGTGGGAACCACCGCGCGTATCACCCAGGTCAGCCGTCTTGAGGAAGGGCGCTTGAATATCCTGACCCAGGGCGAGCGTCGATTCGAGTTGGTTGAACTCATTCAAACCAGGCCCCATCTGGTGGGACTGGTCAGGTACCTGGAAGAGGAGCCGGGAGAGGTTACAGAGCCCCTGCTGGTGGAGATTCGGGAGGAGTACGCCACCTTCTTGAAGCAGCTGGCCACGGTGGCTGGGGGCTGGAACAGCCGGGTGGACCTGCCGGAAGAGCCGTCTCAACTGTCCACCGAGGTCATCGCCAATCTGTCTTCCAGCATAGAGGTACCGACAGAGGTACGCCAGCGGTTACTCGAGACGCCCGCACTCCAATCGCGGCTGGAGCTATTATTGCCGATACTGAGGCAAGGCAACGAGCTGATGCAAGAGAAGGCGGAACAGAGCAATCCCTTCCGGGGTCACCGCCTCAATTAGCCCACATTTTGACCACGCCTGGCTCCACCAGACATCCTGTCATCCTCAATTACCCCTCGCCAAGGCCCCCGACCGCTTCGGTTTCCCGTCAAATTGCTACTTGTTTTTCTCCTTTTGGGTTCGCTTTGGTCCCTGGCCTGCGGAGGTGATGGCCCGGCGCCATCCGGGACAATCGTGGTCGCCCAGCAGGTTTGTATCGAAGCCGAGGGATGCGTCTTCGAAGAAAAACGAATAGATAAAAATCGGCTGATTAGCCACACCAACCGGAGCGAGGTGGGCCAAGGCGTCTCGGTCAAGGTGGCAAACACCGGTAAATGCCGATTCACTGTCAAGTGGCAGCTTTTGGGTGAACCGATGCTAAGAGACTTTGTGGTGGCCGCTGCTGGAGAGACGGATTCGGCGACCGCCCAGATTCCCCCTGGTCGGCGGGCAATATTCTTCTGGAGCTGCTTCAGTATCAACGAAACGGAGTGCCGGGGAGAGGTCGATATCAGAATTGCCCGGCCGGGCGACTCAACCAGCTAACCCGAATTCGGTTGTCCCACTGGGCGGTATGCCAACCTAGGCGAGGTCAACTTCCAACTGTTGGAATAGGGGCGCTACATTATCCACCTGTTCCACTGCCAGGAGTTTTTGCTCCAAGTCCAAAACCCGGTCGGCACTCAAGCGCAGACCCACCAAAGTACGGAATTTCTCCTGAAGCTCGTCCTCGCTCATCAACGGGTAACGCAGGTCCTGCTGGATAACCTCGCCGCCGCGAGTGCGCACTGTAATGCCCATTTCCAGACGTTCCGCCGTGGTTGCCGGACCGGCTCGGGGTATGATCATGATCCGGGCTCTTTCCTGAAACGCCTGGCAGCGGGGATCTTCCAGGTAAGATGGATCGTGGATGTGGTTGAATGTAATCTCGCCGTAAACGGCGGCCAGGGTCAGTACCGTCTCCATGTGCACCGAAGGATGATGGTTGGTTTTGACCGTATGGAACGCCGACCGGGAAACGGAAACCTCTATTTGTTCTATTTCGTCGGCGGTCAACTCATTGCTTTTCATCAGCTGAAGAAAGGCGTACAGGGGAGTCTGGTCCGGTCCACCAACGGGGTAACGCTTGTAAGCGACCTGACGCATCAGGTACTCTTCGCCCAATCCTTCCATCACATCATTTCCAGCGCTGGGCAACCCAACGAAGGCATCGAAAAATCCGTGTTCGATGGTCATAATTTCTCTCGGACCGTGGTAACCCTGTTGCGCCAGCAAGGCGGATACTACGGCTGCTTCGGCGGCCCGACCGTGGTTTAATGATTTGATCTGGTGGGTTTGGTCCTGGTGGTGGCTGGAAAGACCGCAGGCTCCCGAGGCGGCGAGCCCCAACGCGTTTTCCATCTCTTCCGCGTTTAGCCCCAGCAGTAGCCCCGAGCTGACCGTCGCTCCCATGGTTCCTCCAACGCTGACGGCAAACTGGGGCCTAGTGCCATAGTGGCCCAATACGCTCTGGAAGCGGGCCGCCACTTCTGAACCCAGGGTTAGGGCACGCATGAAATCCTGGCCGCTTGCTTCCACCTGCTGGGCTACCGACAAAGCCACCGGCACCGTGGTGGCGGCGTAGTGACCGGTGCCTTGCTGACCGGTGGAATCTACCTCGTCGCCATGGGCGATGGTTCCGTTGGCCAGAGCGGCGTTGGTAACCGAGGTCCGCAGGGGCAGACCGACGACACTGCACTGCCCGGCGCCGCCCAGCTTGGCCGCCAGGTCCGCCACGGGGCGGCACGAGGGAAGCGGGGCGCTGGCGATCATCCCCCCAAGCTGATCGTAAAGGAGGGTAACGGTTTCCCGGCGAACACCTTCGGGGATGTCTTGGAACTTGGTAGTGTCCGCCCACCGGCACAGTTGGGCGGTTGGGCCATTGACTGCAGCCATAAATGCCTCCTCTCGACCCGGACGAATCGTCCGATTAGTCAGGTAAGCCTTGACCGGAACGGAACCCGGTCTTACCCTCGATTACCAGATGGACTCCAACCAAATATGGAAAACATACTTGGCCCATATCTGAGGATGACACATTCTAGCACAAAGCGGCCCTGGGTCTAATGGCCCAGGGCTGGTAGCCTAGAACTGTCAGGGGTGGCGCTGGGCGGGATGGTATAAAAATCGTGTCCCCAACCGGTATATCCGAACCGGGAGAACCCTAATAATGGCGTATGAAGGACGGCCCACGGCCCAGCTATGTGATTGGGTGTGCTCGACCACATTTGAAGATTTGCCGGCAGAGGTACAGAAGGAAACGGCGACCCTCATCTATGACCAGGTCGGCTGCATGATAGCCAGCGCCTTGCTGCCCACTTGCCAGCCGGTGGTGAAGATGGTGCAGGCCCTGGGAGGACCGGCGGAATGCACCATTGTGGGGCATCCCCTGCGGGCTCCAATCACCAGCGCAGCCTTGGCCAATGGCACTATCGGCCACGGAGCGGAAACCGACTCTACCGGCCAGCAGGGCACCGGCCATTATGCGGCCAGCGCGGTACCAACCGCTATGACTGTGGGGCAATATACCAACGCCACTGGACAAGAGTTGGTTCGGGCCCTGGCCTTAGGAGCTGAGGTGGCGGCTCGTCTCCAGAGCGTCATGTTCCAATTCGGCACCCGGGACCTATTCTACGCCAGTAATTCTGGGGCCTTGGGAGCTGCGGTCAACGCCGGAGTTCTGCTGGCCCTGGGTCCGAAGCAAATGGAACACGCCCTGGGCCTGGCCGCATCCGGCGCCTGCGGTCTGACCAGCCACCACTTGGAGGACCAGCATCAGACCAAGTCTCTAGACCGGGGACGCGCCTCGGCAGCCGGAGTGCTTTCGGCCCTGCTGGCAGCCCAGGGTTTCCAGGGACCCCCGGAAGTCCTGACTACCGAAAATGGCTTCTTCGATGCGTTTCTGGGCGTTCCGCAAGCCGGCCACTATGTAGTGAATGACCTGGGCAAAACCTATTTGATGCGACAAGTGGCTTACAAGCGGTATCCGGTGGGCGCCCCCAATCAAACGCCTTTGTATGCTCTCTTAAAGATGATTCAAGAGAATCACCTGGCAGCCGAGGACATTCAGCAGATCGAAGTTTCCCTATCCCGGGGCGCGTTTCACGTGGTAACTACTAATCAACACCCATCGGTCCACATGGAGACCATTCTGTCCCTGGCGGCCGTTTACGGGGAGCTGACCTTCGATCATATTTACGATGAGAGCTATCGCGCCGACTCCCGGTATCAGGCTTTTCGCCAAAGGGTGTCCATCATCATTGTTCCCAGAGAGGGCGCAGAGACCCGGGGCCAGCGTCTGAACTCGGGAATAGCCATACGCACCACCCGGGGAGAGGTATTCCGGCAGGACCTCAGGTATCCGCCCATGAACGAGGAGGAGCTAAGGCAAAAATTCAGGACACTGGCGGGGCGCAGGCTGGACGAATCCCGGGTATTGGACCTGGAGAGGCAACTTCTGTCCATCCACACCGTTTCGAATGTGGCGCCTCTGGTCAGGAAACTAGAGCTACCCTATTAACGGGTAGACGCCAATGCAAGGGAAATTAAAAACCTATCCTGCCGCTGCCACTTACCCTGGTTGGGTCTTAAATTGGGAACCTGGCAAGCATTCTGCTACAATCGGGCTAATAAGGCGGCCTAATAACCAACGAGGCGGCAAGTTACCACCGGCTTTTACTCAGAGTCAGAGAATGTAGGAAAAGATTCAAAACCGGGGGATACTCCGGGAGTTACTTTATGAACTTGAGAAATAGAGACATGTCCAGTTACGGCATAGGCCGGCAACAGATCCGCCAGGGAGGGGGCAGGGGAAACGGCAACGACCATTTGGATGAGCTGCTGGGAGCAACCGAGCTTTTTGTTTACCAGCCTCCCAACAAGCCAGTCAAGGGCTACGAAGCGTTGAAACTATTCATAGAGTTGGAGAGTTGCGAGATCCTTTTCACCGCCGAAAAGCCGCCGGAGCTACAGGATTTCGAAGCGATGCGGGTCACCCATTTGAGGGGAGAGAAGATTCCAGACGCCGTGGTAAAACGGGTCCACTCCTGGGCTCACGGCCGGAACCTGCTCCACAGCTTTTTCAAGCCCCTTTACCGCTGAAAGCCGCCGCCGAACCATGATCGACCGACATCTTGCCGGGGGCCTGGAAGTTAAGAGCGACGTGGAATCCTTCGTGGGATTTAAGAGGCCCTTTCGTAGCGGTAGCCGTAGCCCCTGATGGTGGACAGCGGGGGAAATTCCCCCTGGCTGTCTTGCAGCTTCTTCCTCAGGTTGCTGACATGCCACTTGACCAGGCCCAGAGTATCGTAGTCCCTTCCCCAGACATTGGCCAGAAAATACTCGGCGGAGAGGGCCTCTCCGGGTTTCTTAACGAAGGTGGAAAGCAGGGAATATTCGATGGGAGTCAGGTCTTTACGTCCCCCTTCGACATACACTTCCCGGCGTATGAAATCCACGGTGAGGAAGGGGTCAGAGTAGTTGGCAGTCACTTCCTCGGTGCTGGGCCAATGGGCCCGTCGCAGGCAGGCGTCCACCCGGGCAACCAACTCGCGGCCGCTTACCGGCTTGGTAACGTAATCGTCGGCTCCGGCGGCAAAGGTCTTTACCTTCTGGTCGATGCGATCCACGGCGGTCGGGGCTATCACCGGAATGTAGGAAACTTCTCGAATACGCCGGCATAACTCCACGCCGTTCATATCCGGCATCATGACGTCAACCACCGCCACATCCGGCCGGCTGGTAAAGAACTCGCGTAAACCTGATTTCCCGTCGCCGGCTGCCACAGTTTGATGGCCCGCGTCTTCAAAAAGGCGAGTGAGAAAATTCAGAACTCCGGGCTCATCATCAACTGTTAGTACTCTTGCCACCGCAATCCACTCACTTATCCAGTTAATTTGTTCAATTACCAACCGCCGATTCGTTGCAGTTATTCCGGGCAATGATTTCGGGCACTGGTTCTACGCCGATGGGCAAAACCAGTTGGCTGGCTGGAGACTTACCTAGGTGTAAATGTAGATTGCGGACGCCTTAATATCAATCGATCGCCCGAATATTAAGATAATGTGACCGTAGCGAAAGAAAGAAGTAACTAGAGAGCCATTCTCGGCGGGCCATTGTAACTTGAATCCCTAGAGGTCGGAGGAGTCCGTATAGTTCCCTACACTGGCGGCGGGTGGGAGAGCGTGGAGGGTGGATAGGGCGGATGGTGGTGAACCGGCGGCCCCCAGGCCCGATGAGAAGGAAGGTTTCTCCCGGGCCAGGAGGCTTGGAAATATCTCAAAATGTCACTTCCAGCCGTTGGGAATGACACTGGTCGTTTGGAGATGTTTGCTGAATACCGAACTAATCTGGGTTCTGTCCACAGTTTGCGACTTCAGGAGTGACGCTGGAAAATTCGCTTACTAACTGGTGATTCCGCGAGGCTCCGTCCTTTCCCTTTAGGCTGTAAACCTGGGAAAGCTGCCGATATTGAAATCCGGGAGTTACGTTCACCCAGTCTTTTGCCGCACCCGTAGCCTTACCTGGCAACAACTGAGTGTAAGGGTCTGAAATTAGGGAGGTCCAAGTGATGGTACCCACGCGCCTCCTCTGCAGAAAAATCTGAACCTCAACTGTTGGCCCCAGAGGATCCCATTCCACCAGGCTTTGCAGCCGGCACGGAACATTTCCATTACCGGAAGCGGCTTCGGGGATGGTGAGCTCATTACGGGTCAGGGTTATGCTGCGGCCCCTTGCTTCAGCGGAATCCGCATCCAGCCAAACCAGGCCGAGGATCCCAGCCGCCACCGCGAAGATCGCCATAGGGAGGGTCTTCAGGGTTTTCAGTGAACGCGCCTTTTTACCCAAAAACATAGTTTTCCTCCTTAAAATAATCCTTGAATAAAGGTTAGCTCTCGTGAGCGGCAGTTGGAGGAAAACTGGGTAATAGCCAGGTCAGACTTTGCGGCAGATGTGTGGCAGAGGTGTGGAAAAGGTTAGGCTAACCCATGCCCTCGGTCACTGCCCAATGACCAAAGGCCTGAAATCGCGACAATCTGAGGTTGAAGCCGTCGCCGGGGCATCTGCGTGGACAACCGCGCCCAAGCAGATTCTGACGCTTCATGGACCGGGGCATTCTGTGATAGAGGAGATGTGAAAGACCAATGACAAAAAGAAGGCTTCTCGCCCACTCCCTGAAAGACACGGGACAGTCCATGGGCGTCTAGGGGGCTGGCTGTGGGGCATCGCCGAGAGGCGAGAGGATGAGTCAGCTGGTGGGCCTGGCAGGGATCGAACCTACGACCAATCGGTTATGAGCCGATTGCTCTACCACTGAGCTACAGGCCCCCAATCCAAAGCCAGGGTGGCGTCTTCGCTGAACAATTGTCACCCTAAGCGGAATTAAGTAAGCTTTATTATTTTTTAGCTTATCCCCGCCTCATAAGGGTGTCAAGAAATGCCAAGGTGGACTCGATAATCCGGATCCCACTTGCCCAACAGGCCCTGCTCCACCAATTCTCGAGGATCGATGAGCGGCGCCAGGTCGCCTTGTAGCGGGATGGAGGAAATAATCGCATCCTCCACCAATCGTTGGTAGCTGTCGACGCCCAGTCCCAATAATCCCATCAGCAAGTCCTTGTTGTCTTCTCCGAAGGCCGGCGCCGGCTTGCGAATTTTCAAGGGGGTGTTGACGTACTTATAAGGACGCCCCATGAATAGCCGAGTCCCTATCTTGCGCTCCTCCGGGAAAGTGACTCGCTCCAGGAAATTCCGGCTCTGATAGTGAGGGTCGAAGTGGATATCCTGCCCGGTCAGCACCGGTCCGGCCGGGATGCCCCGGCCCTGCAGCAGGTGCATCAGTTCGTATCTGTCCAGGGACCGGGTCCAATCACTGATGATTTCATCCAGCTCGTCGTGGTGACGGGAACGGGAGATGAGGTCGGCGAAGCGGGGTTCAAAGGCCAGCTTTTCTTGCCCCATCACATCGCATAGCGCCTGCCATTGTTCGTCGCTACCCACCGACAGGGATAGCCACTGGTCGGCGCCCAATGCCGGATAACAACCTTGGGGAGCCCGATAAGGATGGCGGTTGCCGATGCGGCCGCCCTCTCTGCCGTTGGCTATGGCGTCCATGATGTATTCCGACAGGAACATCGCTCCGGCCTGGTACATCCCTATGTCGATCCACTGGCCCTTGCCGGTGCGGGCCCGGTAGCGGAGGGCCGCGCCGATAGCGAAAACGGCGGTCCAGGTGGAAAGAAAATCCACAAAGGACCTTCCGGCCTTGGAAGGCTCTTCCCCATTATAGCCGGTTATCCAGCAGTGTCCGTGGGTGCCTTCTTGGGTGGTGGCCTGGGCCGGGTAGCTGGAATAGGGACCATCGCCGTGGCCGTAGCCAGTATTGGATACCAGAATGATGTCGGGCCTAATCTTTTTCAGGTTGGGATAGTCCAGGTTCCAGCCCCGCATTACCCGGGGGGTGAAATTCTCCATCACCACGTCGCTCAGGTTCACCATTGCCCGAAACAGCTCCCGCCCCCGCTCGGTGGCGAGGTCTAATATCAGCGACCGCTTGCCCCGATTCAGCAGGTTATAGGTGGACGGCCTATTCCACCAATCTTCCCCCGGATCATTCTCCGGAAAGCTTCCGTACAACCCGCCCGTCCGGGTGGTGTCCGGACGATTGGGACCCTCAATCTTTATAACTTCGGCTCCCAAATCGGCCAGATGCCCACCGGTGTAGGGCAGCGCGAAGACGTAGGTGGAATCCAGGATTCGGATGCCGTCGAGGGGCAATGTGGACATTAAAGTTCGTATCTCCGCTTGGGACCAGTCTTTGGGACCAGTCTTCTAGATAACGTTTAATTGGCGCAGTTGTACCGCCTCTTGCGGCGAGTACTCCAGGCCTTCAACGTAGATTTCCCGGTTGTGCTGACCCAGGGTGGGCGCCGTCATCCGCAGCTGGTAGGGAGTGCCGCTGAATTTGCACAGCTCGGCGGGAACTTTAACTTTGCCGATAACCGGGTGCTCCGTCTCTCGGTAAAATTCCCTGGACTCCAGTTGGGGACATTCGGCCAGCTCCCCCGGGGTTTGCACCAAGCCAAACAGCATCCGCGCTTGCGCGGCCTTGGGAAACAAGTCCCATTTACTCCGGTCCTTTATGGCGTTCAGAATAATTTCGTCCATGGCTGGCCCGTTCAGAGACCGCTGAGTGCGGTCGGCAAAACGGGACTCCAGCAATTCGGGAGCTTCGAAGACTCCGGCGATGTCTTCCCAGGAAGCCCCGCCTCCGGCCTGGACAATGATCCAGCCGTCCTGGCAGGGCATGGGGTTCTCAAACATGCTTCCTGTGGTCCGGCGTCTAATCTGGACCCCGCCCATGAAGGGGTAGATGGTCTGGGTGGCCATCATGGTGGAGGCCACGCACTCGGTAATCGAAACGTCGATGTGCTCACCCTCTCCGGTGGTTTCCTGCCGGAACAGCGCCATGCCGGTGGCGCCGGCTGCGAATAGGCCGCCCTCATACTGGGCCTGGAATCCACCGTGCTTGAGGGGCTCCCGCCCCTGGACGCCGCTAACGCTCATGATCATGCCCATGGCGTAGCTGACAATCTCTTCCCCTTGGAACTGGCTGTAGGGCCCTTCCTGCCCGAAGGGTGTGATCGAACTCATCACCAGCGACGGGTTGACTTCCCGCAACTCCTGATAGCCCACTCCCAGAGAGGAAAGATATCCCGGCCGGTAACTTTCGATGATTACATCCACCCGGGCCGCCAATCGTTTCAGGATGCTCTGGCCCAGCTCGGTTTCCAGATTCAGGGTGGCGCTTTTCTTGTTTAGGTTCAGGACCAGGAAGAAGAGGCTTTTCTCGGGGTGGGGGTCGTCCTGGAAGAAGGGGCCCATCCGTCGCAGAGCCGCCCCGGCCGGCGGCTCAATCTTCAGCACGTCGGCTCCGTAGTCGGCCAAAAGACGGGCACAGAAGGAACCGGCGATATCCTCGCTCAGGTCCAATACCTTCACGCCCTCGAGGGCTCCTGTTAGCATTACATCTCCCGAAACTGTCTAAGAGTGTGTTTTAAAAGTTTCTTGACTTCCAGGCTCAAGCTGTTATGCCGGTTTGGGCTTCAGCCTCCTCTCCCCCTGTGGGAGAGGAGTGAGGTGAGGGGTATCACCCTCATCCCAACCTTCTCCCATCAAGGGAGAAGGGGCTATTGTCAGGCCATACCAAGATGCGCATTTCTCTATTCTAGCGCGGACAATGCGCGAGGCTTTTTAAACACCCTCTTAGATGAAGCCGAGGTCAGTTAGTCTCGCTACATAGAAAGAGTGGTGGTCAGTATGCTAAAAAGCCACGGGTAAACGTACCCGTGGCTTTTCCTTTGGCCGGTCCCCTGGGTTACTTGAACGCGGGGATCACCTTTTCGCTGATGCACCGAATGGTATCCATCACGACTTCGCGAGGCACCGATGACGTCCAGTTGCACTCGAACATTATCTCGTCGGTGCTAAAGGCCTCCCGGAACATATGTATTTTCT
>JAKZUA010000005.1:0-12770 GCA_047516825.1 Dehalococcoidia bacterium | reverse complement strand
AGCTTGACCCGGCCCAACAGAGCATTCATGTTGGCGCCGTCACCATATACCAATCCGCCGGCTTCATGGACCACGCGACAGACCTCAACAATGTTGGTGTCGAATATGCCCAGGGTGCTGGGCAGGGTGATCATGACCCCGGCCAAGTCCGGGCCAGCCAGCTCGTGAAGCGCTTCCAGGTCAACGTTGCCGGCTTGGTCCGAGGGCAGAGTGACCACGTCGAATCCGGCCATCGATGCAGAAGACGGGTTAGTGCCGTGGGCGCTGTCGGGTATTGCCATCTTGGTACGCCCAGTATCTCCTCTGGACTGATGGTAAGCGCGCATCATCAGCACGCCGGCCAACTCGCCTTGGGCTCCGGCCAGCGTTGCCAGGCTCACCGCCGACATACCGGATATGCGGGCCAGGAACTCCTGGAGGCGGTACAGGACTTCCAGCGCGCCCTGGCAGGTCTCGACCGGCTGCCGGGGATGAATACCGGCGAATCCGGGCAAAAAGGAAACTTCGTCGTTAATCTTGGGGTTGTACTTCATGGTACAGCTGCCCAGGGGATAGAACTGGGTGTCGATGGAGAAGTTCTGTTGGCTCAGGTTGGTGAAATACTGGACCACCTCCGGCTCGGAAACCTCGGGCAAGTCCAAATTCTTGCGCAACAGAGCCAGGTCCGGCATTTCCTGGGCTGGCACGTCCAGTGGAGGCGGAACCACGCCCATGCGTCCGGGGGAACTCCGGTCCATCAAAAGCTTGCCGGTGCTCCGGCTGCCGCCGGTCTGCATTAGCTGAACTCTCCCAGTGCCGAAACCAGGCAGTCTATGTCTTCTTTGAAATTCATCTCCGTCACACAGAGCAACATTCCCTGATCGGGACCCGAGGCTGGAGTAGTGCCGTTGGAATCGGCGGTGAGGTCCCAGCCCCCGAGGATGTTTTGCTCCAGCAGCCTCCCGTTGATCCGCGCCGGAGAGTCGGGACACTGGATGACAAACTCCTGGAAGAAGGTGCCGGACATGGGTAGGGAATAGCCGGGCAGCTCGGCAATTTTGGCGGCAGCGTAGTGAGCCTTGTGATAGCACAGCTCGGCGATTTGTCGTAATCCTTGCTTGCCCATCGCCGCCAGATAGATGGTGGCAGCCAGGGCGTAAAGGGCTTCATTGGTGCAGATGTTGCTGGTAGCCCGCTCTCGCCGTATGTGCTGCTCCCTGGTCTGAAGGGTCAGCACGTAGCCGGTGCGTCCCTGGCTGTCGACGGTTTTGCCCACCAGACGGCTGGGCATTTGCCGGATATACTGCTGCTTGGTGGTGAAAAGACCCAGATAGGGCCCGCCAAAGCTGGGAGGAATGCCTAAGGGCTGCCCCTCGCCGGTGACAATGTCGGCGTCGTAATGGCCGGGAGGCTGAAACATCCCCAATGCCATTGGGTCGGTCGAAACTACCAGCAAGGCGCCCGGCCCGTGGGCCTGATCGCTGAGCCTGGATAGGTCTTCCAAGTATCCGTAAAAGTTGGGATATTGGACCACCAGGCATGCGGTCTCTCCGGTAACCTCCGGGTCCGCGGCCCGGGTCAGCTGAATCTCAATTCCCTGAGCCTGGCAATAGGTCTGAATCACCTTCAGGTAATCCGGAGACAAGGTGTCGGCAATCGCCACCTGATGCCGCTGGGTCACCCGGCAAGCCATCAGAACCCCTTCGGCCAGGCTGGTGGCGCCGTCATACATCCCGGCGTTGGCCACCTCCATCTCAAACAGGTTGGCGATCAAGCTCTGGAACTCGTAAATGACCTGCAATGTGCCTTGGCTTACCTCGGGCTGGTAGGGCGTGTAGGCGGTGAGGAACTCGCCCCGGGTCATCAAAGCCTTGACGATGGCCGGAATGAAATGGAGATAGGAGCCGGCGCCCAAAAAGGACGGGCCACTGCCCAAGGGCCGGTTCTGCGCGGCGAATCCGGTCAGCTCTTTCTGGATCTCCAGTTCGGAAAGTGGTGCGGGCAGGTCCAGACTTGGGTTTCGGAATTCCTCCGGGATGTCCAGGAAAAGATCATCGACCGAGCTGACGCCGATGGCCGCCAGCATCTCGGCCTGTTCCTGCTCAGTATTGGGGATATAGTGGGATTGAAAGTGGGTGTTACTCATAGAATTGGGAAGCCCGGATATTGGCTAGAGAATTGACCAGAGGTGGGCCGCCGGAACTAGACAGGCGTGGGATGGCAAACATGAGGGGGATTACAGGCCGCTGATGTAGGATTCGTACTCGTCGGCCGACATGAGGCCGTCCAGTTCACCGGCGCTGGACATGGTGACCCGAATCAGCCAACCCTGCCCGAAGGGGTCCTCGTTAACCCGCTCCGGATGGTCCAGCAGGTCGGTGTTAACCTCCATGACCTGTCCGCTGACCGGAGAGAAAATGTCGGAAACGGCTTTGACCGACTCTACCTCGCCCATCTTGTCCTGTTGCATCACTGAAGAACCGGCTTGGGGCAAATCCAAATAAACCACATCTCCCAGCTGATCCTGGGCATAATCGGTAATTCCCACCAGGGCTTGTCCCCTTTCTGCGTTTTCCACCTTGACCCATTCGTGCTCCTGGGTGTACTTGCGGTCGTCGGGACTCAACTTACTGAAACCTCCTGTTATGGGGTGTTTAAATTATGGGGTGTTTAAAAAGTTCTCTGACTTCTTGGCTTAGGCTGTCATCCCGTTCTAGGCTTCGGCATCCTCTCCCATCAGAGGATTGAGGTGAGGGGTATCACCCTCATCCCAACCTTCTCCCATCAAGGGAGAAGGGGCTCTAATCAGGCCATACCAGGATGCATATTCTTTGATTCTAGCCTGGACACTGAGCCAGACTTTTTAAACGCACTCTTACTAAGACCCGCGGCGTCTGGTATAGAAGGGCAAGGCTACAACTTCCACCGGAGTGGAGCGACCTCGGATGTCAACGTCCAACTTTTGACCCGGGTCCGCGTAACGCACCAAAACGTAGCCCATCGCAATGCTACTGTCAAGGGTGGGCGAGTAGCTCCCGCTGGTTACCCGGCCCACTGGGTCGCCCTGATACAGGATGGGATAATCGGCCCTGGGCGCGCTACGTCCCGACAGCTGCAATCCCGCCAGTTTCCTTGCCACGCCGTCCTCGCGCTGTTTCCGCAAGGCCCCGGCTCCCAGAAATTCTCCTTCCTGGCGCACAAAACGCTCCAGCCCGGCTTCCATTGGACTGGTTTCTGGGTCGATTTCATGTCCGTGCAGGGGCAAACCAGCCTCCAGCCGGAGAACATCCCGAGCGCCCAGGCCGCAGGGAGTAGCACCATGACCGACCAGCAAGTTCCACGCGGTTTGGGCATCGGCGGCATCCACCACCATTTCGAAGCCGTCTTCTCCGGTGTATCCGGTACGTCCCAGAAAAAGGGCCTTCTCCCGCAGCCCACCGGCAGTCCAAACACCCGATCCCCAGGTGAACATGCGAAGCCCAGAAGGACTGGTCCCGTCAGCTAAGGTGCAAAGCTGGTCCACCAGAGGGGCTGCCTCCGGACCCTGCACTGCCAGCAGGCCGGTTTCCAGCGTCCGGTCCTCAATTTCGCAGCCACCAACGAACCTTTGTTCCAGCCACTGCTCCAACCAGGCAACCACTTCCTCCCGATTACCGGCGTTGGGCACCAGCAGATAACGCTGCTCATCCAGCCGATAGAAGATCGTGTCGTCAATGACTCCGCCGGCTTCGTTGCAGATCAAGCAGTACCGGGCGCGTCCAATCCTTAAAGAGGTGGCCGAGCCGGTCAGAACCCAGTCCAGGAGTTCACCCGCCCGGGGACCGGATAGGTACACCCGCCCCATGTGGGAAACATCGAATAGGCCGGTTCCGGTCCGCACCGCTTTGACTTCGGATAGAATGCCGGAGTACTGCACCGGCATATCCCAGCCGCCGAAAGGGACCATTTTGGCCCCAGCGGAAACATGGGCGTCATACAGGGTTGTGCGCCGATTAGTCTCGGGCAATCCAGGACTCCGTTCCTACCGCCAACCAGGGCCGGAAAGTTAGGTTAAAGCTAGAGCATAAGGCGCTGGGTTGGGGATTCTGATGACGGCTAGCATGATAACTCTGGACAGAAGGGGACGCAAGGCCAGCGGCAACCCCGGCTTATAAAAAGCTACCGTCCCAGACCCGGGTTCCCGCTCGTCTATTGGTCAGGCTTCCGAATTGGTTCCGGCTGGAATGGCTATATGCTATATTGGGACCGCCCCCAACAGGAAGCCGACTGCCACCCTACTTGGTAGCCGGCCGAGGAGCGAGACGACATGCGCATATTGCTGATAGCCACCAACCGCCACAACCGCTGGATGAGCCGCCAAGGGGTGCGCCCGCTTCCCATCGGCCTGGCCTACGTGGCGGCGTACATAGATGCGGAGCGCCACCCGCTGAAGATCCTCGACCTGATGTTCGCCGATGATTACCTGGGCCAAACCGAGGCCACGGTGCGGGAATTTCAGCCGGAGCTGGTTGGAATCTCAATCCGAAACCTGGATAACGGGAGCTACGTCAATCCCCAGTCGGCCCTGCCCATAACCAGAGATGTCATTCAGAAAGTCCGCGGCTGCTGCGACGCCGCCATTGCCTGCGGCGGCCCGGCCTTCAGCACCTTGCCCCAGGAGTGTTTCGAATATCTGGAGCCGGATCTTGGATTGGCGGGAGACGCCGCCGAAACTTTTGCCGAGCTGGCCGACCTGCTGCAGAGCAAGGGGGTTTCCGGCGGTTCCGGAATATCTGGGGACGTGCTGAAAGACTTGTCCCAGTTGTCCGGCGTGATTTACCGGGAGAACGGGACGGTCAAAACGGCGCCCCACCGGGCTTCCTCAGGATTAAGCAGGCCGCCCCGTCTTGACGACTTGGACCTGGACCAGTACCGCCAAGCCGGATTCGGTGTAGGCGTCATCACCAAGCTGGGTTGGTACTCATCCACGGTCGCAGCCCCTACCGAAGGGAAGGCTGGAGCGGACCAGGAGTCCCAGTTTCGGATTTCTCATTCGGTGGAGCAGGTAATCACCGAGGTGAAGCGGCTGCAGCGTCAGCACAATCTGCGGGAGTTTTTCTTCATCGACCAGGCATTCAGCAGCCCGCCGGACTTCGCCAAGGAACTCTGCCGGGGTCTGCTGGCGGAGCATCTGGACATTAAGTGGAACACCAACTTGCGCGCGGACGGGTCGGACCAGGAATTGGTATCGCTGATGGTTCAGTCGGGCTGCCAGATGGTGTTGATTGGCGGACCGGGAATACCGGCCCAAGCGGCTCAAAAAGAGGAGACGGCTCGGCAACGGCAGCTGTCGGTAGCTATCGGCCAGATTCGGGAGCTATGCGACCTATGCCATAGCCAAGGACTGGCCTACAGCATAACTCAGGGGTTCGGAGAGCCCGGCGAGACCCAGGGCACGGTATCTGGCAAGCTGGAGTTCCTCTCTCATACCGCGTCGGCAGATCGGGCGGCGCACGTGACCATGCGGGTGGGGAACCGGCTGCTGCCTGGGTCTGACCTGACTAAATTGGCCCTGGAGGAGGGCATCATCCCGGATGAGGAGCAGCTGTTGATGCCCGTGTTCTTCGTTGCCCCGGCAGTACGAGATCAGCTGGTGGGCATCCTGGAAAAGGCGGCTGGCGAAAACCCCAGCTGGAACGTCATGTAACACGTTATTTGCAGCCTGAACGGGAGAGCCGATTTAAAATTACCAGGGAAGCAACTATCTCAAAACGACCCATGTCCTTCCGAAGGGCTCCGGGTGATATTTTGAAATTATGACTAGGCTCTCCACAGCGGAAATTGACTCTCGGCTAGCCAAGCCTCACGTGGCCCACCTGGTTTCGATCCGGCCCGACGGCAGGCCCCATGTCGCGCCGGTATGGTATGAAAGGGATGGCAGCCAGGTTTGGGTCATGACCGGTTCCGGTACTGCCAAGGCACGAAATATCGCCAACAACCCAGCCGTATCCCTGTCCATCGCCGCACCCGGGAGGCCCTATTGGTACATCGTGCTCGAAGGCAAAGCCTCCCTCACCACAGATAATCTGGACTCAATAGTTCCCAATATCTGTACCCGTTACGATGGGCCAATACAGGGCGCGGAATTCGCCAGCGAACTGCTGACTGACGAGGATATGGTGCTCATAGATATCCACGTTGACCGGGTAGTTTCCTGGCAAGATGACGATTAAGTGGCGAAACAGCGCGAGGGTTTGGCTTATCCCCCCTGAGGAGCTAGGGCTTTGAGAAACACCGCGGATGTAGTGGTTATTGGAGGCGGGGTCATGGGTTGCAGCATGCTCTACCACCTGGCCAGGCTGGGCGTGACCCGTTCCCTGCTGCTGGAGAGGGACGTGCTGGGCTCCGGTTCTACCGGCCGTTCTCAGGCCATCTGCCGAATGCACTACTCCAATCCGGTTACCTCATCCCTGGCGTGGGAAAGCTTGAAGGTTTTCGCCAACTTCGAGGATGCCGTCGGGGGGACGTCTGGATTCGTCCAGACTGGCTATCTGGTCGTCGTGGATGCCGCCGACCGCCCGGGCCTAGAGCGAAACGTGGCCATGCAGCAGGAGCTGGGTATCGATACCCGGGTGATCTCCCCGGAGGAGGCGGCGGAGTTGGCCCCCATGATTTCAGTTACCGACGGTGAGGCGATGGCATGGGAACCCCAATCCGGCTATGCGGATTCCTATCAGGTCACCGCGTCCTATGCCAAGGCAGCCCGGGAAATGGGCGCGGAAATCGTCATGCGGAATCCGGCCGGGGAAATTCGGATTTCCGGAGGCCGGGTATGGGCGGTGGTGACGGAGCAGGGCGTGGTGGAAACTCCGGTGGTGGTGGTCGCGGCCGGACCCTGGTCCCGCCGGTTCCTGTCTGGCCCAGCTGGAATAAGCATTGACCTCCCCCTGAACACAGTGCGGCATCAAGTGGCTACGGTGACCCGGCCCATCGACCAATGGGCAGATCATCCCACCGTTGGCGACATCGCCCAGTCCTTTTCCTTTCGTCCCGAGGGAACGGGCCTGACCCTGGTGGGTTTTGGGGAGGATGAGGCGGAGGTTGACACCTACAACCAGGGAGTGGACCTGGCCGGTGTGGCCGATGTCATGGAGCGGTTGATTAGGCGCATGCCTCAGATGGCTGATTCCTACTTTCGGGGAGGCTGGTCCGGGCTATTTACCGTCACGCCCGACTGGCATCCTATCTTGGACCGGGTCCCGGGAGTTGAGGGGCTCTACTGCGCCGTGGGGTTCAGCGGGCATGGCTTCAAGCTGTCACCGGCTATTGGCCAGGGCATGGCCGAGCTTATAGTCGAGGGGGAGGCCAGGGTCGTCGACCTAGCGCCATTGCGGTATAGCCGCTTCGCCGAGGGCGACCTGCTCTCTTCCCGCTACCGGTACAAAGTGCTGGCCTAACTAGATGAACCTAGCAGGGTTTGTGAGAAGCAATCGCTGATGGTTCGACAAGCTCACGACGAAGGTCACCAGACCCGTTCGCCCTGAGCTTGTCGAAGGGCGATTATCCCGGTCTTGAATCTTTGCGGACACCTTCCTAGAGAGCGGCTATTCCCGCGCGGGCGGCGTCTTCATCCTCCTGAGCGGTGCCGCCGCTGCCCCCAACTGCGCCGATCAGCTCGCCACCCCGATGGATCGGCAGCGCCCCCTGACCGGGCACAAACTCCCCACGTTCCACTTCCATAACCGCGCGCATCACCGGAGTCATAGCCCGCTCCGTCAAATCGACGCTGGGAAGGCCGAAACAGGCCGAGGCCCTGGCTTTTCCCCGGGATACGTAGGGCGTGCGCCAGGGCGCGCCGTCCATGCGGACCATGCACTTGAGGTCGCCCCGGGCATCCACCACGGAGATACTGAGCTTCACGCCCATCTCCAGCGCCTTGGCCTTGGCCGCCTGCAGTATCCTTTCCGCCTCTTCCAAACTCATGTCCGCCATCTTGAACCTCCAGAAATTCAGGCTTGCGACGTCCCGCTGGGGACTCGAAGATGGGAGAATTATATATAGACTGGGCCCCCCCGTACACCGGTACTATTCCAAGGGACGCGGGTCGGCAGCCAGGACCGCCAATGTTATACTGCATTAGGGTCGCCCCACTCCTGGAAGAATCATGCTGACGAAAAGAATTATCCCTTGTCTCGATGTAGATGCCGGCCGGGTGGTCAAAGGCACCAGTTTCGTGAACTTGCGGGACGCCGGAGACCCGGCGGAGTTGGCCTCGGTGTATGACCGGGAAGGCGGCGACGAACTGGTGTTCCTGGACATCACCGCCAGCGCCGATGCCCGGGATACCATGATCGACGTGGTGCAGCGGGTGTCGGAGCGGGTTTTCATCCCTTTGACCGTGGGAGGGGGCATCCGCAGCGTGGAGGACATACGGCGCATTCTGAACGCCGGAGCCGACAAAGTTTCGGTCAATACCGCCGCCGTCAACGACCCCTCTTTGATCCAGAAGGGGGCGGCCCAATTCGGTAATCAATGCATTGTGGTCGCCGTGGACGCTAAAAGGGTAACCCCGAATCGTCCGGAGTCTTTGGCCCGGTTGGGAAGCCTGGCGCTAACGCCCGATTCCCGTTGGGAGGTGTATACCCACGGCGGGCGCACCTCCACTGGAATTGACGCCGTGCGCTGGGGCGAAAGGGCGGTGGAACTGGGCGCCGGAGAGATCTTGCTGACCAGCATGGATGCCGATGGTCATTTGGAGGGCTACGACCTGGCTTTGACCCGAGCCATCTCCCAGTCGGTGTCCGTACCAGTCATCGCCAGCGGGGGTGCGGGAAACTTGGAGCACCTGTTCCAGGCTTTCGACGAGGGTCAAGCCGACGCCGTGCTGGCCGCCAGCATTTTTCACTTCGGCACCTACTCCATCCAGCAGGCCAAGGACTACCTGAAGGAGCGAGGGCTGCCCATTCGCGTTCAGCCGCCCTCGGCAGGCTAAGCAGCACCCGACCAGGACACTGGAGGAGACACGAGGGGACATCACATGAGTGCACATCAAATGAACATCAAGCTGGACGAAAAGGGCCTGGTGCCGGCTATCGCCCAGGATTACAAAACCGGCCGGGTATTGATGCTGGGTTACATGAATCCGGGTTCATTGAAGCGCACCCTCGAAGGGGGTCAGGTCTGGTTTTACAGCCGTAGCCAAGAAGACCTGTGGCACAAGGGGGAGGTGTCAGGGAATTATCTGAACCTGAAAGAGGCCTGGGTCGACTGCGACATGGACACCATTTTGTTGAAGGTAGAGCCGGAAGGTCCCACCTGCCACACCGGCGAGGTCTCCTGCTTTTTCCACTCGCTACAGGACCTGCCGGAAGACTACCAGGCCCCGGAGGCCGGGCCCGGCATTCTGGACGAGCTGTTCGCAGTGATCAAAGATCGACAGGCGGACCCCCCGGAAGGCAGCTATACCGCCAGCCTCCTCCAGGAAGGTGTCAGTCGGGTAGCCCAGAAGGTCATTGAAGAAGCCGGCGAAACGGCTCTGGCGGCGGTGGGTAGCCCTCAGGAAGGATTGGCCGGTGAGGTGGCGGACCTGCTCTACCACACCCTGGTGCTGATGGCGGCTTCCGGAGTTTCCCCAAAAGCGGTTTGGGAAGAGCTGCGGCAACGGAGAAGCTGATGCTCCTCAGTAAGGGCTCTGGGACGCTGCGCTAAACATCCCCGGGCAGATTGGCCCCGGAATCATAAACCTGCCAGCCTGTGCCCTGGTAAACGGTCACCCTTCCCGAGCCCACCACCCGCCAGCTTCCGGGACGGCCCAGACAGCCGGTGCGGGCATCTATGCCCAACACGGTGAGGCCCCCCGAAATCTGAGATTGCAGCTGGACTGAAGTTTGCGCCGGATCGCTGCTCTCGTGATGAGGCAGCACCGCCAATCCAGGGGTCACGCCCAAGGCGTCTACCCAACCGCCCAAGCGGGGCCGGCGCATCAACGCCCCCAGTACCATTGCGCCCGCGCTGGAGCCGGCCAACACCGCTCCTTGTTCTACTGCCTCCAGTATCGCCCGCCAGAGCAGGGAGTCGCGCAGAGTAGTCAGAAGATGGTCGGGACTACCCCCGGTAAAGTAAATCACTCCAGCTCCGGCCAGGGATCCGGCCAGACCAACGTCATCCGCGTCCCCGCGGTCCAAAACCATTAATCTTTCGGCGTCGCCCCCCAAGCTGGAGAAATGCCTGACACCGTCATTGGCGGCCTTCTCCGGACCGGTTACAGCGGCGGTGGGTATGACCACCACCCGCGCTGGGTCTTGACCTGATGCCCGCATGATTTCCCGGTCCATCTCTTCGCAGCCGACGCGGAACTCTTCCCCGCCTACCAGCCCTATATCGCCCGGCATTTCCTACCTCCAAAGCCTGCGCGGCCTCCCGCGGGTTTAATGGCCTATGGCCCATTCTAACCAGCGGAGCCGGATAATGGCAAAAGGAGCTTTCGATTGTCATTGCGAGGGCCGTAGGCCCGAAGCAATCTCATGAAGGTAAGGAGAGATTGCTTCGCTTCGTGGTGAACCCTTCGGCTAGCTCAGGACAGGCTTGTCGAACCCTGAACGAGCGCTTCCCACACCCCACCTAAACCGGTGCTTCCCAGTCGGATAATCTAGGTTCGAACAGAGGCTTTCTGTGTTAGGATACCCCTTTATATCTTTAGAGCCGTTTACCCTCCCGGATTAACTTCCCTGTAACAGCATCTCTTAGCCCCCGGCAGAATGGTTGGCCAATTCCCGGAAGAGCCGATTCCTAATTAAGGTACCTGGCGGTATGTCCCAGCTTCTAGTTAAAGATATCATCCATAACA
The DNA here is from genome assembly GCA_047516825.1 of Dehalococcoidia bacterium. GTDB lineage: Bacteria > Chloroflexota > Dehalococcoidia > Lucifugimonadales > UBA3495 > JADFQT01. The sequence goes on along the minus strand of JAKZUA010000005.1, from coordinate 1,966 downwards.
TGGTCGCAGCTGCCATAGAGCAGGCCCGGACGGAAGGGGCCTTGCTGTTGGAAGCCGCGCCCAATATTCAGATTGAGCGTCCCTCCAATCCCACCCACGGCGACTTCGCTACCAACCTGCCCCTCCAGCTGGCCAGAGCCACCCGGATAAATCCGGTGAAGCTGGCCGAAATGGTGGTCGAGCGAATCCCTAGCGCCGATGAGCTGGAGAGGGTGGAAACCTCGCCTCCGGGATTCGTCAACTTCTATCTCAACAACTCCTGGATTCAGCAGCAAGTGGAAGCGATACTCCAGGCCGGGCCGGAATTCGGAAATGTAGATTCCGGCCGGGGCCGGCGGGTAATGGTGGAGTTCGTCAGCGTCAACCCCACCGGGCCGGTGCACGTGGGCCACGCCCGGGGCGCGGTCTTGGGCAGCACCCTGGCCAACACGCTACGGGCTGCCGGGTATGACGTTACCCGGGAATATTACGTCAATGACGCCGGAAACCAGATGGACGCCTTCTATCGGTCGGTCTATGCCCGGTATCAGCAGGGCTTGGGACAGGACGCCGAAATGCCGGACAATGCCTATGCGGGCGACTACATCAAGGACATAGCGCAAGAAATTATCGACTCGGCGGGGGACCGGTTTTTGCCAGAAAAGCGCGCCGTCCTAGAGCCCGAACTTCGGGCCGATTTCCTGGAAGAGCAGGCCATAATCGAGATCGGGGACCTGGCTCGAGAAAAGATGATCCAGGTGATCCGGGAGGACCTGATCCGGATCGGGGTCGAGTTTGAAAACTGGTTTACCGAATCATCTCTGTTCCAGAATCAGGAGTACGAACAGGCGATGGACCTGCTCCGCCGCCGGAATTATCTGTCGAGGAGGGAGGGAGCCACCTGGTTCAACTCCAACCTGCCGGGAGGTTCGGAGGAGGGCGAGGACCGGGACAGCGTGGTAGTGCGCTCCAGCGGCGAGCCCACCTACTTCGCCTCCGACATCGCCTACCATTACAACAAGTTTCTGAAGCGCGGCTTTCAGCAGGTAATCGACATCTGGGGAGCCGACCATCAGGGGCACGTCTCTCGGATGAAAGCCGCCGTTTCCGCCATGGGCGTGGATGCCGACGCTCTGACCATCCTGATCTCCCAACTGGTTACATTGAAGCGGGGCTCAGAAACGGTGCGACTGGCCAAGCGGACTGGGGAGTTCGTTACCCTGCGGGAATTGGTGGATGAAGTAGGTCTGGATGCCTGCCGCTTTTTCTTTCTGGCCCGGGCGGCTTCTACTCATATGGAATTCGACCTGGAATTGGCCAAGAAAGAGTCCTCGGAAAACCCGGTCTACTACGTGCAGTATGCACACGCCAGGAACCACAGCATCCTTAGCCTGGCTGGCGAACGCGGCATCGACTGGAGCTCCGGCGACGTTGCCTTGCTGACCGACTCCAACGAGCTGAATCTAATCCGTACCATGATCCGGCTGCCGGAGCTAGTGGACCAGGCGGCCAGGGCCTTGGAGCCCCACCACTTGCCGCATTACGCGCTGGAATTGGCCACCGCTTTCCACGGGTTCTACGAGAACTGCCGGGTTATCTCCGCCAACCCGGAGGACGCCGAAGTGACCCTGGCGCGCTTAAAATTGGTGGAAGCAGCTCAAGTCGTACTGCGACGGTGCCTGGAGCTGATGGGCATGAGCGCCCCCGAGCAGATGTAGCCTCGGCGCGCCCCTCAGGGCCTTTCGATTGTCATTGCGAGGGCCGTAGGCCCGAAACAATCCCATGAGGGTAAGGAGGGATTGCTTCGCGGAGTTTATCCTGAGCCCAGCCGAGAGGAACCCCTTTTTATCTGTCCGGTGAGAGAGGATGAATTCGAGCTTCTGCCGATTAAACAATTCCCCCGGCCGGCTCCGCAGGGCAATCGCGTCTAAAACTGCCTTTTCGAACTTCGGTACAGAAGGCTAGCGAATGGTAGATATTCCGATGC
>JAKZUA010000004.1:0-7183 GCA_047516825.1 Dehalococcoidia bacterium | reverse complement strand
GACAAGGACATGACTAAGCCTCGGCCGATTTACCTGATGCTCGGGTTGGATGAGAAGGGGCAATTGCTCCGGTACTTCATGCTGGAAGGATACGGAGGGCCATTGCTACTGCTGTGGTCAATTGGAATCGGCCTTTTTCTACTCATCGGTTCGCCAATTTACGCCGTGGCCTGGACCGGTGTGGCTGTCGCCCTGGGCCTAGAAACTCGGACGGAAACCCCGATTCTCCCCAAGTCGTCGTTTTCTTAGCGATGATTGTCGATGTAACAGTGGGTTCTTGAACCGTATTACAGACACTATCATGCCACATAAGACTATAATACGTCTGTCTGGCGTAGCGCGAAACCCGGCCAATGGCTTTCCGGCCAGACTTCTAGGGTGACTTACGCGGTCCGTAGTCAGACCCTTAGCCAGTGGGCGTGGTTTTGGATTGAAGGCCTGGGTGGCACCCTGGAAAAGGCCGGGTCGGACGATTTTGGCAATCAACACTACGAAATTCTCATGGGGGATTTCGTGACAGACCTGGTATCAGCGGCGAAAGGAACCAGGGGAAGCAAGGTCAAGGATTTCACTAAAGCCTTCGGGGACCACTCCGTCATGTCGATAGACTATGCGGTAAGGAAGCCCCTCGAACCTCACATTGACGTCCCAGGTACTCCCTTGGGGTCACAGCAGGGGTTAAATCTGGTTCACCAAGATAAGGTCAAAGGAAGCCACGGGTTTTCTTTGTTGAAGAGAGTTGACCACGTCACCTACGCCGTGACTCCAGAAACCATTGAACAGGTAGCCGCTTTTTGGGTGAAGGAATTAGATGGGACGTTGGTACTGAAAAACGACGATGTTCGACCCGATGATCCTGCGGATAGCATGATGTTGTGGGGCATCGTGCTAAACCGGGGAATTCCCGAAGAAGAGTTGGGGATAGCCCTGGTCGCCGGGATTGATCGCTCCCAGGTTTCGCAAGTAACCCGATTTGTCAAAAAGAAGGGTCCCAATGTAGTACAGCATGTGGCCTATGATGTGGGAGAGATGGCCTCCTTCCGTAAGTATTTTGAAGGAGAATTTGGAGCCAATCTGCTGAGCGAGACCCTGGTGGTGCCGGACGGGTTTGGCGGGCATGTGAGGCAGGTGTTCGGAAGAGGTTACGAATCGGGTAACGCAGCGGAGGTCGGCTTCCCGGAGTTTGTCGAAAGGTTTAGCGGTAGCGGTAAAGAGTTTACCAACGCAGCCGGCGAGGGTCTTTACGAGAAGGTCAAAAGAATCAGCGAAACGGGAGACGATACCCCGATAGTGGACTTTTCTCGGATGCCTTCCGATTGGAAGCCGCCAAAGCCAAACATTTCCATCCCTGCCATCTAATACCCCCTAGAAACCCTTATCACGAAAAGCGTCCCCTGGTTCCTACGGTACTGGGCAATAGACCATCTCCAATAGTACCCGAGGCCAGCCGCTAACCCTTGCCGCCAGTCAAGGATATCGGTCCTCCCTAGACCGGGTGATGCTCAAAGTAACGTTCGTCGTCTTCCTGCTTCGTCTTTTCCCAACACTTGGGACAAAGCCATAATTCGGCGCCAGGCGCCATTTGGCGTTGCTGAAGCGCCGGCTGGCTGCAACCAAAAGTCTCACAGATTTTTTCTGCCACTAATCTCACCATTTCTACCTCGGCTTCAGGGCAACAATGTTAAAAGGTTCATCTGCTCGAAATACCCCTTCACTTCAAGGGTAAGCCGGTTCTAACGGTTGCGTAATAGTCATAACCCCCCGAAATAGGGCGAAAATAGAGGGGGTGTAATAGAAGCCAATGCCCCTCCTCTGCTCCATGACTACTACCGGAGGGAGTCCCGGCAGCAAGCGCGCTGGGAAGGCTGCTGGAGGGTATATACAGCCGATGATATAATTCGGCGTCGGAGCGGTGCCGGTAGTTAGTAATGGGAATTAGCGAAGGGAATCGTCGAGAACAACCATGATTGGGAATATTTGGAGTCAGGTACCCCTGCTGTTTGTCCTCCCGTCCGGCGGGAGCGGCGTCAGCGAAAAGGTGGTCCAGCTGCTAATTCAGCTGGCCGTGATCCTCTTCGCCGCCAAAGTAGCCGGCGAGCTGACCGCCCGGTTCCTGAAGTTACCGACGGTGTTGGCCGAGGTGGGCATTGGAGTAGTCATCGGTCCCTTCGCCCTGGGAGCCATCGACATCCCCGGTTTTGGTCCTCTTTTCCCCATCCCCCTGGTCGACGGCGCTCCCTCGGTAATCCCGGTAAGCAGCGAGCTCTTCGCGATAGCCCAGATAGGGTCGATCGTTCTGCTGTTCGCCATCGGGCTGGAAACCAACCTGCGCCAATTCCTGCGCTACGCCGGACCCGCCAGCGCAGTGGCCCTGGGCGGCGTGGTGGCCCCTTTTGTGCTGGGAGCCGGAGCAACGGTGTTATTCGACTTCGCGGGTGAAGGGGGGTTCTCCTCCCCAGAAGCCCTATTCATGGGGGCCATCATGACCGCCACTTCGGTGGGCATAACCGCCCGGGTGCTGGCGGATTTGCGGCGCTTGGACCAACCTGAGGGAGTAACCATCTTGGCAGCCGCAGTGGTGGACGATGTGCTAGGAATACTGGTGTTGACGGTGGTGGTGGGGGCCAGCGCCACCGGCAGCTTATCCGTGGGAAATCTGGGAGTGGTCGCAGTAAAGGCCATTGGGTTCTGGCTGGGATTGACCGCCGTAGGTATCTGGACTGCGCCGCATATTGAACGGCTGGTTAATCGCTTTCGCCTTCCTGGGGCGGGCCTGGTCCTGATGCTGGCCCTGGCATTCCTGGCCGCGGGCATGGCCGAACTGGCAGGCTTGGCATTTATTATAGGGGCTTTCTCCATCGGACTGGCCCTGTCCACCACGGAGCTGGGGCACCGGGTCGACCAAGAAACCGCCGGAATCAGCCAGTTCCTTGTGCCGGTGTTCTTTGTGGTCATGGGGATGTTGGTGGACGTGGGCTCCATGCTTAACGCGGTGGTCTTCGGGCTGGCGCTTTCGGTGCTGGCCATCCTCTCCAAGGTTTTCGGCTGCGGAGTCCCGGCGCTGGCGACCGGGTTTAATTTTCTGGGCAGCACCAGAATCGGCGTCGGGATGACACCCCGGGGAGAGGTGGCGCTGATTATTGCCGGAATTGGCCTCTCGCAAGGAATAATAGGGCAGGATTTGTTCGGGGTCAGCATCATGATGACCATCATCACCACTTTGATTGCTCCGGTGGTATTGATACGTTTGTTTAACATGGGTGGCGCGGGCCTACGCCGGGGGGGCTCTGGGACCAGCTTGGAAGCGCCGGCCGCCGCTGCTCCGGGCTCCGGAGATACAGATAACTGAGCTCTTGGCGCTAGGCGGCCGCTAGAGCACCACCGGCGTCAGGCGGATATTTTTGCGAATCTATTTGGATGAGGTAAGAATCGATGATCGGGGTACTAACTCACCACTGGGCAAAATCCGACCAGATAGAGGCGGCTCGGAAATTGCTGGACGGGAATGGGCTGGCTCAAAGCAAAGCCCCCGGCTTCGGCAGTCGCCAGACCCTTTATTCCCTTGCCGACCCCATTCAGATAACCACTCTGGTCACCTGGGACAGCAACGAAATCTACGACGCCTGGCGGGCAAGCCCGGAGCGGGCGGTGGCGATGGCGGGGGCCGGAGAGCTGTGGTCCAAAGCTCCCGAATCAGAGCGGTTCGAGGTCGCTGATTAGGCTGGGCCGTTCAACTTAACGCGGCGAACAGGGCATCCTGGTCCAAGTGCTGTTCCAACAACTCGGTAAATCGCTGGGCCTTTCGGCTCGTTGGCGGGGCGCTCTGCTCAATTAGGCCGTTCAAGGCCTCTGCCGTCGATAAGGTGTCGCCCTCTACGAGAAGCATGGGCACCTGATGCTTGCGGGCCTCTACCCGGATATATTCGGTGGGCATGGCCCCGCCGGTTAGAATCAAGCACTTGGTATCACCGGTAAAACTGGCCATCTGAATGTCCGGCCTTTCGGCCCGGGTAATCACCGCCTGGTTGGGATGGCGGCCAAAATAGCTGGGACCGGAGTCCATGATATTCCCGCCGATGAGGAATCGATCGACGCATCCGCCGATATCGCCCGGTTCCTGAACCCACCGTCCTCCCAAGTGGTTAGCAATCTGCTCCACCGTTACTGCCAACATGCCCCGGTCCTCGGGGATTGCCCCGATAACCGGAATGTTTCGGGCCGCGAGCGCGGGTATCAGCCTGCCTTGGACCTCACCCCACCGATGAACCGTCACCAGATTCAGCAACAGACCGGCCAGCCGATTTCCGAAAAGGCCACAGGCCGAAGAGATCAATTCCTCTTGCAGTTCCGGACGGTAAGAGTAGAGCAACAACTCCCGGGCCCCCAAAGCCGTCACCAAGTCTGTATCCAAGGCAGAGATCAGGCTGGTCCGATCCTCCAGATCCAGACTTTCCACTAAAACCACGTCACAGGAAGCTTGCAAGGCGGTAACCCCGGCGCTGACCTGGCGGCCCAATTCTGGGGTCAGCGTGGCGGGAAGAGAAACCGGAGTAGGGATTTCCAGGTCGGGAAAACCAGCCAACACAGCGGCCAGGTCGGGGTCTGACTCCGGAGCCACCGAGAAGGGCTTGTAATAGGCTGCGCTTTTCCCTTGCTGCCGCAGCAAAGAGAGTAGGGCCATCACCAGACAGGTCTTACCGGACCCTTTTCTATCGGAGTGAACAAACAGGATGGCCAAGGGTAACCCCCAGGTCAAATACTCGGGCGTAATTCTAACACGTCCGCTACCCGGCGCAGCGGCAGGCCCGGTACAGCCTCTACTCCTCTACATCTTTCCAGCCGGTGTTCTGGGGATCGAACCCCTGGGGGAAGCGGGTAGTCTGGTCATATATAGCCATGTTCATGTCGGCGCGGTGCAAGCTGGCGCCCTCAAAATTGGCGTTCCGCAGGTCGGTCATAATCCACATCGAATCACGGATCATGGCCAAAGAGAAGTTGGCCCCTTCCATCAATGCCCGGCTGAGATCGGCACCATTCATGTTGCAGTTCTGGAAGTTGGCTCCGGAGAGATTGGCGTTACGCAGGTCTACTTCGATCATTGTCGATTGACTCAAATCTGCCCCACCCAGGTCCGCATCGGTGAAGCAGGCTCGTACCCCCCGGCTCCACCGCAATTTGGCGCCCAGCAATTTGGCCCACTTCAGGTCGGCCCAAAAAAGGTTAGTGCCGGTCAGATTGGCTCCGGAAAGGTTGGCCCGGGTAAGAGAAGCGTGGCCCAGGTCCGCATCGGTCAGGTCGGCACCCTGCAAGTCCGAATCGGCCAGGCCGGCCCGGCTCAGTTTGGCGCCAATCAAGCCGGCACCCCGAAGGTCAGCCTCGCGCAGTCGGACCGAGCTCAGGTCCACCCCGCCCAAATCGGCTCCTTCCAAATCCAGCCGGAGGTCAGGATGCTCCTCCCGCCACCGCCGGAAGGCGTCAGACCCCTCGCTTACAGCTTTCACATGCTCTTGATTCGCCACTATGCCTGCTCCCTTGGTTTAACAATTCCCCACCAGTAACTCCCCAGTTGAGCAAAAAGATACAGCCCTGTCTTAAAAGACCGGGCTGCGTTGGTAGCCAAGCTGGTCCAAGCCAAGTCGGCACTTAATTGTTGGCAGCCGCCTCTTCCAGGTCAAAGATCCTTTCGGCCACCACCATCTTCAACTCGTTTACTCGGGTGAGGTTGGGATATACCCGATTCTCGTCTTTGACATCGTATACTTTGTCCCCATCCAGGTAGACCTCCAGCCTTCCCGAGTCCGCCGGAGTCAATTTGATGGCGATGTCCCCCGGTTCCTGAGAGCGCCAAAACTCCATCGCCATCCACGTGGCGAGCGCGTGATAGCCTCAAGGTACGCAGTAGACGATGTCGATTTCTACCTTACCGAATTGAGCCACCGGTTTTTATTCCCCTTGCGCGTCTCAAACTGGATCTATAATCCTTGCCAAAGGGCGCCCGCCGACTTCAGTGCGGCCGCTCGCCCCGGCGTTCTCAAGAAACTATGGCGCTGCCCTGGCCAACTGCCGTCTTGTCGCCATTCTGGTTCTCGCAGTAGAGGTCCACGGTGACCAGCGTGCCTTTATCTACCTCTTGCCGGCTGTTGACCGTGCCGCCCACGGTAATGGTATCGCCCTCTTTGACCGGACGGAGAAACTTCAGGTTGACCGTGCCGGTGTGGTTGAAAACTTCTGCGCTGAAGAACTTACGCAGGGATTCCGAGGCGAAGGCCACCGACATCCGGCCCGAGGCGATGGTATAGGTGGTTCCCAGCCGCTGCTTGGCCAACTCCGGGTTGTTGTGGATGTTTTGGTGGTCCCGAATACCACAGGACTCGAACTGGTCGATCTTTACCTGGGTAATGGTTTTGGTTAGGACCGGTATGCTCTCGTTGCTCAGGTTTGCGCTTGCCATTTCTTGCCCACCTCATCAGGTTTTTTCATTTGGTAGGTACGCATCTTCTCCAGAAGCCGGCCGTCTTCATCTACCGCGGTAGCTTCGATGACCAAATAAGGCTTGTCCCGACGGGAGTACTTGTCGTGAATCCGACCGGTGACTTTGATTTTTTTGCCGGGAAGAGGAGGATTGTGGAACTCCATTTCGTTGCCGGCGTTCACTCCACCGATATTATCCTCGTAGCACATGGACAGGGAGGTGGCATCGTGTTTCACCGCAATGGTTGGGAAGGCGGCGTCCGGATCCTCGACGGAAGCCTGGAAGTTATCTAGCATCTCTTGGCTAAGCAGGTACTCGTAAGACCCCAGCTCCTCGCCAATTTGCAGCTTATCGTATACGAGTTCAGGCTTTTCTGTGGCCATCTAAACTGCGCCTCCTTTTCGTTGTTGTAATTGAACCGAAGCTGTCTGGAAATAGGAAACGCCCCAGCCACTTCCCGTATAACATACTGTAACCAGGGGGGCAAGTCAATCTTCCGAATGGGTAGGGCGATTGCAGCTCGGGCAAGAATAGGCAGCTGCCAAATTTAGGAGTACAACCCGCTCGACTTCCCAGGGCAATCGCGTCTTATTATCTTTCTTAAATTTGTTTAAAATAGTAATCATCATGACGAAACTAGGGAGGGGTAGTGATGGTTCAGGCAACAGGCGCACCCATCGCCGAATACTTCGCGGCGTTGGACGACCCGAG
>JAKZUA010000003.1:0-4757 GCA_047516825.1 Dehalococcoidia bacterium | reverse complement strand
AAGTTGCCCAGTCCGGCCACCACCGACTGCTCCAACAGCAGGGCTTTAATTGGCGCGTGCCGGGCATGGAGAATCTTCGCCAGCGCTTGGGGAGTGAAGCCGTCATCCAGGGGCTCCGGTCCAAAGGGAGGCAAGGCACCTCCCCAGTTGGGGACCAGCCACAGGTGTCCAAACTTCCGCGGGTCGATAAACCGCAGCTCCCGCCCGTCCTCCAGGGAGAAGGTGTGGCGCACCATTGGGGGAGCTGCCTGGGCCCGGGGATGCACCCGCAGTCCACCGGTCATGCCCAGATGTAGGATGAGGTCGGCCGCCGGGTCATCGGCATTTTCAGTAAGAGGGAGGATCAGGTATTTCCCCCGCCGCCGAATCTCCACAACCCGGCGATTGGGAATCCCCAGCACAAAATCTTCCAGCCCAGGCGTCCTTACACTCCTGGCCCAGCCGATGCTGACGCCGGAGAAAGTAAGGCCCGGCAGCCCAATTTCTTCCAAATAGCGGCGCGTATTCTCGACTTCAGGAAGTTCGGGCACGGCGGGTCAGCCTAAACCCGCCGCACTTCCAGCGTTACCTCCATGTCCTCCACCTTTTGAGCCGAGGGCCGCTCCCCGTCTTCGGGCGCGCCGGGCACCAGACGGTCGCTGAGAGTCTCCTGGCTGATGTAATCTGCGTGGTTCTGCATCACCTGGGCTACCTGTTCCGGACCTTGGTAGTAGGTGACGATGCGGTCGGTCAGCTCAAACTTGGCGTCCCGCCGCAGGCCCTGGATCCGGTGGGCCAGCTCCCGGGCCAGCCCCTCCTCGGCCAATTCCGGCGTGATTGTCGAGTCCACCGCCGCCATGTATCCAGCATCGATGCACACCGAATACGGGTCCACGCTTACCACCGAATTTTGAGGGTTTCCCGATTTGTCAAAGGCCTGCTGATAAAGCTCTTCCGCGTTCTGGCTGAAGTGCATCTCCTTAATGTTCAACTCCTCCAATATCTGTGCCTGAACCATCTGCAGATGCCCGGCTTCTTCGGAGGTCCTGGTCCTAACCACCATGCCTGCCAGTGGCTGGCGGACCTTCAGCCCGGCCTTGGAGCGGGCCGACCGGCCCATGCTCGAGAAGCGCATGGCCAGACGGGTGGCGTCCATCAACGGCTGATCCACCAAAGACTCATCAGCCCGGGGGAAGGAAGCCAGATGCACACTGTCTGGTTCATTTTCACGCACACTGCGAACCAGATTCTGATACAACTCCTCGGCCACGAGGGGAGCCAGGGGCGCCATCAGCTTGGACACGGTGACCAGGCAGTCGTAGAGCGTGGCATAGGCCGAAAGTTTGTCACTGTCGTTCTCGCTTTTCCAGAACCGGCGCCGGCTGCGCCGCACGTACCAGTTGGAGAGCCCGTCGATGAACTCCTGAATCCGCCGTCCCGCGTCGGTGGGATTATAGCTTTCCAGGTAATCATCCACCTGGGAAACCAGCACGTTCAGCTCGGAAAGTATCCAGCGGTCCAGCTCATTCTCCGGCTTCCAGTCCTGAGGAACTTGGTTGGGGTGGAACTCGTCGATGGTGGCGTAGTTGGTGAAGAAGGAGTAGACGTTCCAGAGGGTCAGGATCACCCGGCGCAGGGTTTCGTTGACCAGCTTGTCCGAGAAACGGCGGGGCTCGCCGGGATGGGAGGCGGTAAACAAATACCAGCGCAGGGCATCGGCTCCGTGGGCATCCAGCACCGCCAGGGGCTCCACCACGTTACCAACGCGCTTGCTCATCTTCTGGCCCCGCCCGTCCAGAACCAAACCCAGGCAGATGACATTCTTGTACGAAGGCTGATTATTCAGCAGGGTCGAGAGGGCGTGAAGGCTGTAGAACCAGCCCCGGGTCTGGTCCACCGCCTCGCAGATGTAGTCGGCGGGAAAGCGCCCGTCCTCCGCCATGGTCTGGTTGTCGAAGGGGTAGTGCCACTGGGCGAAGGGCATGGCTCCGGAGTCGAACCAGGCGTCCATCACCTCGGGAATCCGGCGCATCGGTCCGGCGCAGCCCTCGGTCGAACATTGGAGGCGGATATCGTCCACGTAGGGACGGTGGAGGTCCAGACCCTTTACCTCCTTCCGGTATTCCGGCAGCGCCTTCTCAGCCAGCTCCGCCACGCCTCCCAGACATTCTTGATTCCCGCATTGCTCACACTGCCAGATAGGGATGGGGGTCCCCCAGTAGCGCTCCCTGGAGATGGCCCAGTCCACGTTGTTGTCCAGCCACTCACCGAAGCGCCCATCTCGAATGTATTCCGGGTACCAGTTGATGGTCTGGTTGCCGCCGACCAGCCGGTCTTTTACCGCGGTGGTTCGAATGTACCAGGAGGGCTTGGCGTAGTAGAGTACCGGGGTATCGCAGCGCCAGCAGAAGGGATAGGTGTGCCGGTATATTTCCCGGTGATGCAGCAGGCCCCGCTGTTGGAGGTCCTCCATGATCTCTTCATCGGCGTCCTTCACGAACTTGCCGGAGAAGGGATAGGCGCCGGTGAAGCGGCCCTGCAGGTCTACTGGCTGCACAAAGGCCAGCCCTTTTTCTCTCCCCAAACTGAGGTCTTCGTCACCGAAGGCCGGAGCGATGTGGACGATGCCGGTGCCATCCTCCATGGAGACGAACTCGGCGGCGTGGACCTGCCAGGAATTTTTAGCCGTGTGCGCTCTGTCAACGATGAGGTCAGGAAAACTCCGCATCAGTCCCCGGTGCAGTTCTCCCTCGTCGAACCGTCCCATACGCTCTTCTTCAACTTGGAAGTCAAAGGGATCGTAAAGAGGCTGGTATTTTATGCCCACCAGCTCGGACCCATCGATGGTCGAAACGACCCGAAATTCCTCCCGAAGGGCGCTTCCCAGCAGCTGGGTGGCCAGGATCAACCGCTCCGGTCCCTGGGAGCCCTCCAGCTGGACCAGCGAATATTCCTCGGCTTCCGCGATTGCCAAAGCGGTGTTGCCGGGCAGGGTCCAAGGGGTGGTAGTCCAGGCAAGCAAGTAGGTGGGGGCTTCAGGAGTCGACCCCCCCTGACTCCCCCCCTTGGCAAGGGGGGGGAAAGGAGGGATCAGGGGAAACTTGACGAAGACCGATGGGTCGGGCGTGTTCTCCTTATAACCCAGCGCCACTTCGTGGGAGCTCAGGCTGGTCTCGCAGCGCGGGCAGTGGGGTGTTCCCCGCACGCCCTGGTAGAGCAGGTCCCGGTCCCAAAGCTGCTTGAGAATCCACCAGCCGGTTTCGATATATTCGTTTTCCAGGGTCACATAGGGATGCTCCATGTCGACCCAATAACCGATGCGGTCGGTCATGACCTCCCATTCCTTGACATACCGGAAAACGCTCTCTTTACATCGCTGGTTGAACCTCTCGATGCCGTACTCTTCGATCTCCCGTTTTGAATTCAGGCCCAACTCTTTCTCTACCTCCAGCTCCACCGGCAATCCGTGGGTGTCCCAGCCGCCCTTGCGCAGGCAGCGAAACCCCTTCATGGTGCGGTGGCGGCAGATGACATCCTTGAACACCCGAGCCAAAACGTGGTGGATGCCGGGGCTGCCGTTGGCCGTGGGCGGACCCTCAAACAGCATGAACAGCGGGGCGTCCGCCCGCTCGGTTTCAGTGCGAAGAAAGACCTCCCGATCCTTCCAGAATTGGAGGATGTCGGCCTCCATCTGGGGAAAGCTGACCCGGCTGGGTACGGCTTTGAACATTGCTAGCATTCCTTATATAGGGACGCTGTTGGCTATATAGGGGCGCTGTTGGCTCGTTGCAGGGTATTATACTCCACTGAAAGGTGGTCTTGCCGTTCAAATGGGCGCCCAAATACACCCCTGCGGCGCAATCACAACCCGGCAACTACTGACCCTTGAATCTGTAAATGAGCACGGTTTAAGGGGCCACCGTATAGGGAAATCCCCCTAACTCCCCTTTTTCAAAAGGGGGACCGAAGGGGGTACGCACCTGCCGGAAAATGCTCCGGGAAACCCCCAAGGAGCAGGAGAGCTATGCTGAAAATCGCCCTGTCGCTGCGCTGGCTCCGCTGGGTCCTGCTGGCCCTATATCTGTCGTTGATTTTGGGCTTCAGCGGAACTGTTTTATTCGACGCTGGAGAGGTGTTCGCTGTCGCGGCGCTGGTTTTTACATTTTCAACGCAGGCCCTCTTCCTGTTGGGCTCGGGCAGGCTGGAACTTGCCCGACCAATACGCGGGTGGCGCCTAATTATCCCGGCGGTAGTGGCGGGCCTGATGCTGGCGATCTTAATCGGCGGCGCCGGTCTGGCCCTTTCGGAGCTTTTTTACCTGGATGGAGAATGGGTGAGTGTGGGGTTGTTTGCCCTAGTGGCCTTGAGCTGGATCGTCTGGAGTTTACTGCTCTTTATCTACTGCCAGGGCTGGGAACGGTTTGCCGTCGTCGAAAGGCTCACCAGGCTGATTTTCGCCGGCAGCCTGGCCACTCTTTTGGTCTCCATTCCAGCCCATATCATCGTCAGCCGGCGACCGGGCTGCTTCGTGGGTATAGCGACCGCCATGGGTATTGCCAGCGGGATTTATGTAATGCTCTGGTCCTTCGGCCCGGCAATTATGCTGCTGTTTTTCAGGGAGAAGCGGAGGTTTGAGATGCGAGATGCCCGCCGGCAAGCTGGGGACGCCGCCCCAGCGACTGGGGAGCAGCCGGACACCCGGGAAGAATAAAGCGGGAAGGTCAGGGCGGGAAGACCAAGGTACTATCTCGAAACGTGGTTCGACAGGCTCACCACGA
>JAKZUA010000002.1:0-5263 GCA_047516825.1 Dehalococcoidia bacterium | reverse complement strand
CCTCTCTTGGTGCCCCAAGTATTAGAGGGTGTTTAAAAAGCCTCGCGCATTGTCTGCTCTAGAATAGAGAAATGCGCATCCTGGTATGGCCTGACAATAGCCCCTTCTCCCTTGATGGGAGAGGGTTGGGATGAGGGTGATGCCCCTCACCTCACTCCTCTCCCACAAGGGGAGAGGAAGCTCAAGCCCAAACCGGCAAAACAGCTGGAGACCTGGAGGGTCTGATGGACGACACCTTTATCGTCGGCAGTCCGCAGGAGTGCGTTGAGCAGATTGGCCGCTACCGGGAATTGGGCTTCACTCACATTTCCCTCCGCCTGTTCTATCCAGAAATGTCCCCAAAAGAGGTCCTGGAGCAAATTGAGCTAGTGGGCAAGGAAGTTTTGCCTGCCGTGCATGACCTGTAACGAGGCAGCCATTTAGAGTTGATATCTGGCAGGAAGGAAGGAGTAACCATTAAGCTTGGCCTTTTTATGCTGCCATCCCATCCTCCGGAACGGAACACCCACGATGCCCACCAGGGGGACTTGAACTACCTGGAGTTGGCCGACCGACTGGGATATGACGGAGCTTGGATTGGAGAGCATTTCACCGCCCTGTGGGAGCCGATCCCTGCTCCGGACCTGATGATTGCCTAGGATTGCTGCTCCGGTGCCTACTCAGGACCTTGGTGAGTGGCGGGTGGCTTTTCTCTGCCACTGACTCGATGGCTATCCAACCAAATGTAAGCCACTTACGGATCTGATAAAAACTCGGAGCGCCTCTGGCCACATCTGGGAATTTTGATAGGGAGGGTTAGCATCATGGCTACAGTTGGCACCGGTAAGCACACATATGAGTTGGTAGAGAACTGGTTGAAACTGCCCGACGGCTGGGTACTGGGTCAGACTGCCATAGTCACTGATTCCCAGGATCGGGTTTATCTTTTTAACCGAAGTGACCACCCGTTGATTGTCCTGGACCGGGACGGCAACTATCTGACTTCGTGGGGAGAAGGGGTCTTGACCGACGCCCATGGCATGTTTATCGACGCCGAGGACAACCTATATCTGCCGGTAAAGAATAATCACGTGGTGCTGAAATACACCAGGGAAGGCGATCTGCTGTTGACCTTAGGCGCCCGTGACCAACCCTCCGACACCGGCTGGTCTGGCGACTACAGCGACCCCGCCGTGCGGGCTGCGGGGCCCTTTAACCGCCCCAGCGATGTGGGGCTGGATCCGCAGGGCGATATGTACATCTCCGACGGCTACGGCAATGCCCGGGTCCACAAGTTTTCCGCCGCCGGTGAGCTGCTCTTCTCCTGGGGGTCGCCTGGCAAAACGGCTCCGGGCGAGTTTCACGTCCCCCATGGGGTGTGGGTCCACACCGATGGGCGGGTTTTCGTGGCAGACCGGGAAAACCACCGTGTCCAGATATTCTCTCCCGATGGGACGTTCCTGAATCAGTGGACCGACTTTGCCCGACCCTGCGACATTTACATAGATTCAGAGAATACCATGTACGTGGTTGAGCTAGATGCATTCGTGAGCATTGTGACCATAGACGGACAGCTGCTAACCCGTTGGGCGGCTCCCACCGAGGCTGAACCACGCACTGGCGCCCATGCGCTATGGCTGGACTCTCGGGGCGACATGTACGTCAACCGTAACCTGGAAGGCCAGCGGCTGCTCAAATACCGGCGCATCGCCTAAACTGCGGGGTGGCGAGCGTGGGCCGAGGGGATCAAGGAAGGCCGCTAGACGAAAAGTTGCCCGCCAGGTTAACCTCGCAAGGAGAAGTAACCATGCCCACGGCTTGGGTCAACGACGGGGCGATTTGCTACGAAGAGTCCGGAAGAGCTGACAATACTGGAGTGAGAGTGATATGCGCCAGAAAGCAGTGATGTTCCAGGCAGACGACCTGAAATTCGAGGGGGTTGTGACCGAGCCGGACGATGTGACCGATGCGGTTCCGGGGGTCGTGATTTGCCATCCAGGGCCGTTAAACGGGGGAAACATGGACAACAATGTGGTGTTGGCGGTGTCGTATGCCCTGGTTGAGCGTGGCTTCACCACTTTGCGGTTCAATTTCCGAGGAGTGGGCAGTAGCCAGGGCGAGCACAGCAAGGGGGAACTCGAGCACCAGGAAGCGATAGCGGCTCTCGAATTTTTGAAAGCTTGGCCTGGGGTGAACGGCGCAAGGCTAGGATTGGCCGGTTACTCCTTCGGAAATAGAGTTATCCTGGGGCATGCCGAACTACAACAGCAGCCCCGAGTCTTTGCTTTCATATCGCCCTCTCTGCACGCCTTGAAGAACACTTGCCTCAAGGACGACGAGCGGCCCAAGTTTATTATCACAGGAGACCGGGACCGCCTGGCTCCTTCCCCCGAGTTCCAGCCCACGTTGGAATCCTTCTCTCACCGTCCTGCTTGTCAGGTTGTGGCCGGGGCCGACCATTACTGGGTTGGGAAGGAAGGGGAGTTATCCGAGCAAGTGAGCCAGTTCTTCAGCGAGCAACTGAAATAGTCGCCAATAGAGACACTTCAAGTCGCGGGTATATCTGGCCGGTCGCCCGCCGCCTACCTGCTAGCCTTGCTCGGCAAATAGTTGGGAGGTAAACATTCATGGCCGCAGCTGAGACCTACACTGCCCGAATCGACGCTTTCAACGCCCAACGGGCGAGGATCTATGGGGACCAGCTACCACGGGACACCTGGTCTGTCTGCGCCGCTAGTTTCCGATATGACCCGCGTCGCGAGTTGACTGGCACCCTGAGCACCCTTGCGACCTACGTGCAACCGGACGACGTGGTCACAGACGTAGGCGGAGGCGCTGGACAAGTCTCTCTTCCTCTGGCCTTGCGCTGTCGCCAAGTAATCAACGTGGACGCTTCTCCGGGCATGCTGAAAGAGTTCGACGAGTCAGCCGAGGAGGCCGGTATCACCAACGTCCGGTCAGTCCTTTCCGACTGGCTGGACAGCGAACCCATGCCCTGCGACCTGGCGATAACCCGAAACGTCACTTACTTCGTGGGCCAGATCGTACCCTTCGTCGAGAAGATGGCATCGGCGGCACGGCGGCGAGTGATGATTGTAGTGCAGAGCGTACCTCCTCCCAACCAGACCTCACCCCTCTTTCGGTTGGTCTACAGCGAGCAGCAAATCCTGGTGCCCGGTCACCGGGAGCTATTGCCCGTTCTTTGGGAGATGGACATCCTTCCGGATGTCTACGTGATGGGCGGCTCGTCCGTTGGCGCCTTCTCGACTCGGGAGGACGCAGTGATGTCGGCGATGCAGGGACCGTGGCTGCCACCCGAGGACCAAGACCGGGCGCGGAGCCTGATCGAAGCCAACTTCGATAGGCTCTATGAAGAATTCGGCGAGGGATTCCGGCCTCTCTGGCCGAGACCGTCTCATGACATGCTAATAACCTGGGAGATCTGATTAGAGCCACAGATCTTTAAGGGCTCAGCAGCTCTTCCTGGCCTTTCTGTTTTCTAAATCCAGGGTGACTCTTTCTTCCTAGTTTCGCTTCGAAAAATTTTGGCGCGTAACACGGTTCCAACCCAGTTATACGCCTATCCCGTATACACGAACCGCGTTGTCATGAAACATCGCGGCGCGCTCGGCCGCCGAGTAGTCCCGAGACAGCCGTTTGAAGGCGTTGTACACCACGTTGTACGAGTACGACACCTTATCCGGCGGAAAGTTGCTCTCGAACATACACCGATTCGGTCCGAATTGCTCGATGCAGTAATTCATCAACGGGGCTAACGACTCAGCCAGCTCTTCCGAGCCAACGGGTGTTTCCCGGCTATGCCAGTCAAAACCATAACGTGACCCGCCGACACCACCTAGTTTCATCACCACGTTGGGGCACTCTGCTACGGCCGCGATACCGCTTCGCCACGTGGCCAACACCTCGTCGTCCCGATTGGCGTAAGGGCCGACTCGCATCAGGCCTCCGATGTGGTTGGAGACAATAGTCAGGTCAGGAAGAGCCTTGGCGAATTCCGCCAACTCGGGTAGCTGGGGGAAGAACACCGTGTTCTCCAGGACCAGCCCCATACGCGCCAGCACCAGCGCTCCCTCCCGAAAGATGGCGCTGGACAGTTGACCCTCCGGCGCCCGGTCTTCCACCTCGGGATGGGGGTCCCAACTACAAGAGTACCGGATTCCGCGAAACCGGTTTGGGCTGGCCGCATGTAATGCTTCCAGCACCGGTTCAACCTGGCCGCCCAGATTCAGGTCGGCGTGGCCGATGATGGCCGCCGCCGCTCGTGCCGGCCCATACTGCCCGGTAGCGCTGGCCTCGGCCAGAGCCTCAACAAATTCCACCTCGCCAACGGGGCGCATCTCTGGCGGTCCGTCGGTCCGGTAGTTGGACCTAACCTCAATGAACACGGTGGAACGCACATTGTGACCGCTGTTGATGTCCTCGGCCAATTCTTGTAGAAGGTAGTGTTGGTAAGCAGCAGGCTCGGGCCGATATTCCCAAAAGTGGTGATGGGGATCGCAGATAGGTATCTCTGGTTCCAAGGTCGGCTCCTTGGTTAGAGCGAGCCGGTCATTGCCCTGTAAAACCATGATTACGCCTCCATTGTCCTATTTGGTGGCCCAATAATAGCATATCTCCGGAAAAACCCGGAGTAAGGCGACCATGCCTGCGCCGCCAGAACAGTTTGCCGATTTGGCCAACGTGGTTTCGCTGGCGGCACGCGACAACGGGGCCATCAATATTTCGGGAGCCTCCACCTGGTCTTATCAGCCATTCCCGTACCCGGACATCTGGGAGCCTCTGGGCAAGGTTTTCGAGGCTTTCGGCTTGGCCCGATGCCTGTGGGACACCGACTGGACCCGGGCAGTCGGGTTATTGAACTACGAGCAGGGCGTTGAGGCGTTTCGGGTCATGGACCAGCTTTCGGATTCAGAGCGTTCCGCACTCACGGGCGGGACCCTGGTGAAGATTTACAATTGGGCAGCTGACATGGGTGCGTAGATTGGTAATCGATGTCGCTAAGGTGGTCCCCCCTTGCAGCACCGCCCAGACTGGTTAAAAAGCAATAATAGGGATCAAACATCTTTTGCTAATCCTGACCGAGAACACTAGAGTAATAGGCAAAATCTGCTCATTTCAGCCCTTAATCCGAATCCACCGATGGACCCGGATGGAGGGCGTGAGGACAGGGGAAGAGGGGGGAGGGAGTTGCAGGCGCGATGATCCGGGCTCGAATTCGGGTAGACGGGAGGTTGGCGGGCGGTCGCAGGCGCTTTTGGGGGCG
>JAKZUA010000001.1:0-5937 GCA_047516825.1 Dehalococcoidia bacterium | reverse complement strand
CCTACATCCAGTTGCCACCGTTCCAGGAGTTGCACTATGTCTGTCATCCCTTCCACCACCGCCAATCGACTTCTTTTACAGAATATCGCAACTCCTCTTCGGGTTCGCTTTATGTAGGTTTCACCTTAGCTTTGGTTTAGGGCCTTGCTACATTCGGTGATCTCCGCTTGGCTCATCTTCGTTACGTCGTACATCTTTTACCTCCAACCTACTTTTTAAGCTTTTTTTATTGAAAGACCAACCCTAAAGACAACCCAGCTAAGTAATTATCTTTAAATGTCACCGTGAGCGAAGCGAGGGGTCTAAAGCCTCTGGGGATATGGTCCTGACGCCATTGGCTATCGTGTACCCGCTGCACTGACTCATTAGGTTTTAGGGGCCTAGGATTTAGATTCCTCAGTCGCTTCCCTCATTCGGAAAGACATGGTTCGTTTTGAGATAGTCAGTAAAGGCAACGCGCCCAAATCAGTCGAGAAACTCTACCCTGGCCTGGGCCGTTGCCTGCTGGTAAACCTCCTGGAAGGACATACCCTGCGCCAACGCGATGCGCCGGCAATCCTCGAATTCGGGAGCAGCTCCCACGGGCTTCCCGCCCAGGGACTTAACCTTGACGCTGACTACACCGAACTCGGTCTCCATGGGAAGGCTGACCCGGCCGGCCACGTACCGCTCCACCCGGCGGGTGCGGATGCCCAGGGTGGGAGTTTCTTGCATAATCAACCGGCAGGCTTCGGCCTCCAATCCCTCGGGGACCAGCGCCGCGAGTATGACGCCGGGCCGGTTCTTTTTCATTTGCACCTGGGTATACCAAACGTCCAGCGCCCCCAGGTCAAAGAGCCTTTCCTGAGCATAACCCAGTACCATTCCGGGGACATCGTCCAGGTTGGTTTCCAACAAAATGACATTATCCTGCTTGTCCGGGTCTTGCCTGTCGGAAGATTCGGATTCTGCTACCTCACCGAGCCAGAGGCGCAGGACATTGGGGAATTTTTCGGGGTCCTTGCTCCCCAATCCGACGCCAACTCCAGTGACGGACATGGCGGGCCGTTGGAAGCTGGCTAGGGTGGTGATCAGCGCGGCTCCGGTGGGTGTGGTCAGCTCCCCGGCTCCTTCAAAAATGGGCCGGTCCTCCACCACCGGTGCTCCCGACCCGGCCACCAGCTGCAGGGTTGCCGGGGCCGGTGTGGCGTAACCCCCCGGCCAGCGCGGAGGCTCGGCGGCGCCCAGGATTATCGGCGAGGCATACACCTCAGTCACTCCTAAATGGTCCAGTCCCAGGACCACCCCCACCACGTCCACCAGGGTGTCGACGCTGCCCAGCTCTTCCAGCTCCAGAACATCTTGGGATTCACCGTGAACCCGTCCTTCCGCCTCCCAGAGGGAGGTCAACACTCTCTGGGCCCGTTCCTTTATGGCCGGTGCAAAGGAGCTCCCACCCACTACATCGAGCAGGCCTTGCGGCGAATAACGGGCCGAGTCTCGCAGGTCAACGGTGAGTTTGGTGCCCCGAACTTCGCAGCGGGTTTCCTGGGACGCCAGCAGCTCGTAACCCGCCACGCCCAGCTTGCTCAATTCCCGGCGCAGGGTGTCGAGAGACAAACCCGCATCCAGCAGTGCTCCCAGCAGCATGTCGCCGCTGGCGCCCCCGATGGACTGGATGTAGGCTATTTTCATCTAATTTCTTCCGTTAAAGCCGGGTTACTGGCCGCGGCCGGCGGTTGTGAGCTTGAGCTGGTCGTTGAGGCTGCCCGAGCGCAATCCAGCCAGGTCCAGCGATACCCAGAGATACCCCACCTTTTTCAGGTTCTCCACTATTTCCTGCCGGTGGGCGAAGGCCAGCTCCATTTCAGCTTCCCCCACCTCCACGCGGCAGAGCTTATCGTGGTGTCTTGCCCGAACCTCCCGCAGCCCCAATCCCCGGAGGTAATCCTCAGCCCGCTCCACCTTGGAGAGGGTCTCAACGGTTACCGGGGTGCCGTAGGGTATGCGAGAGGAGAGGCAGGGCTGGGCCGGCTTATCCCAGATGGGTATATCCAGCTTCATAGCTATCTGCCGAACCATATCCTTGGTCAGTCCGGCCTCCACCAAGGGACTGCGGACCTGATGCTCGGCGGCGGCCTGCAGGCCGGGCCGGTAGTCGCCCTGGTCGTCCACGTTGGCTCCATTGGCCACCCAGGCGTACCCTTCGGCCTGGGCCAGCTGGGCCAGCTGGTCGTAGAGCTCGGTCTTGCAGAAGTAGCACCGCTGGGACGAGTTGGCGACGTAGCCTTCCCGCTCCATTTCGTAGGTGTTGATGGCCCGGTGCCGGAAGCCAAAACGCTGGGACAAACTATTGGCCTCTTCCAGCTCCCTGGCCGCCAGGGCCGGTGAGACTGCGGTGACGGCAAGTGCCCCGGGCCCCAAAGCCTGGTGGGCCATCACCGCCAGCAGGGTGCTGTCCACGCCCCCCGAGAAGGCAACCATCACTGAACCCATTTCCTGCAGAATATTTTCTAAAGCCTGCATCTGGGAATCTACTGCTGCGGCCATGGCTCCCTCCCGATTATGAAACTCCCTCAATTCCCGCCAGTCTATAGCCTAGGTGCTAGGTTGTCACGGGGAATAAGCGGAAAAGGGAGAGTAGACCTCTCCCTTTTACCTCCACGAGTGGGCTAGCGGACGCCTACCCCTTCCTTCAGTCGGGCAGTGATCTCCTCGGCGGTCACCACCTCGTTGGCTATGTACCCGAAGTTGACCAGCGCCGCCTGGTATCCATCGCCCAGCTCCGGGTGCCGGGCCCCAGCCGTCGCATCCTTCACCACGGCGACCTCGAAGCCCTGCTCAAGTAACTCCCGCATATGGGCCTCCACGCAAAGGTTGGCCGACATTCCTCCCAGAATCACCTTGCCGATGCCGCGCTTGCGGAGCTGCAGCACTAGGTCGTTGTTCTCCGGGCCATAGACCTTATGGGGGCTGACCACGACGGTCTTGCCGTCATTAATGATCGGCTTGTAACGCTCCAGCCAATCGGCGCCCGAACCGGAAAACCCGTCTAAGGTTAACGCGCCGTTGCGATCGAACATCTTTATCTCGTGCATCAGGTTCTCAACGGTTCCGCCGAACTGCCAAGAGTGATCGGTGGGGTAGTAGTAGTGGGGTGATATGAAGACCTGCAACCCGTTGTCCTTCGCGGTCTTCATAATCTGTTCGATGTTTTCGATGGTCTTGTTCTCCGTGACGCTGTCGCCGACTAGCTGCCAGGTGACACCCTGTTCGCTGAGGAAATCGTTCTGCGGGTCAGTAACCAAAACAGCCGTGTCGTTCTTGTTGATGTCCATGTTCTCTCTCCTTTCTTTTCCGGATTAGATTTACCGTTTCGTCCCTTATTTCGGAAGCTCAGACCAAATGGCATTTGTTTCCTCCTTCCTTCGGGGTGAAGGACCAAGGATTGCTCTCATTCACCGTCCTCCTGGACCAGCCCGGTGTTCGGGGGAGAATTGGCCGGGTAACAAGCAGCGCTACCAACTAACGGGTTCAAAGTTCGCTATATCGCCCCCTTTTTTGTCTCTCTAAGAATCGAATGTCCCCTCTAAAGCAGCATGGTTAAAGTTTGCAACAACCTGGCTGCCGGAAACCCCTTCAACACAGTGACATCGGCACCAGCAGATTCGGCTTCCCGTTGCTGTTCCACACCATCGGCCAAAACCAGGCATTTGGTCTCCGGGCATTCTGCTTTGATTCTGGTGACCATCGTCGGGAGGTCGCCGGCTGGTATATTCCAGTCCAGCACAGCTACCTGGGGACATAAGCGGCCGATTATCGCCAGGGCCGCCGGCCCGTCCTCGGCCTGACTGATGTGCCCTATCTTCCCCGTTGTCCATAACAGGGCTCTCAGGCCATCCCGCAGTTCGCCGGGCCTGGCTATTATCAACGCCGTGCCGTCGGGTTCCTTCATTGCTGGCTAAATCCCTTGGTCACCCGTGGTTTCGCTGCCACCGCGATCTTCCCACACCCCCTCCTTTACCGCAGCGGTAAAAAGAAGAATTTCATGTAACCAAAAAGACCACCTCTTAGGTGGTCCTTGATAGGTATATATAACGCCGCCGGAGCTAAGTAAAATTGAGTATTGCTCAGCCCGAGTCCAGACTGGTTAGCCCCTCCCGCAAGGCGTACAGCGCCGCCTGGGTCCGATTAGCCAGATGCAGCTTCTCCAGAATGTTACCCACGTGTTTGCCGATCGTCCGCTCACTGACCACCAGGGCGTCGGCGATTCCCTGATTGGACAGACCCTGGGCCACCAGCTTTAACACTTCCACCTCCCGTTCGATGAGAAGTGTCTCCACACCCGAGCTAACGGAGGGCTCGTTAAGCTGGCTGACCAGCCGCCGGGCGATGGCCGGGTGTAGCGACGACTCACCCTGCCGTATTTTCGAACGGCCTGGAGCAATTCCCGGTGCGAGGCGTCTTTCAACAAATATCCCAGCGCCCCGGCCTTGAGGGCGGGAAAGATCTGCTCATCCTCGGCAAAGCTGGTGACCACCAGGATCCTGGCGTCGGGGTTATGCTGCTTTATTTCGATGATCGCCTCTAGCCCGGACTTAACCGGCATCAGCAAATCCAACAGGATCACGTCAGGGTCTAGTCCAGCGGCCTTTTCAACGGCTTCCGCGCCGTTGGCCGCTTCCCCTACCAGCTCCATATCTGTCTCGGCGCTGATCAAGCCTCGTAACCCCTCCCGCACCAACGGATGGTCATCGGCAATGAGAACCC
The DNA here is from genome assembly GCA_047516825.1 of Dehalococcoidia bacterium. Lineage (GTDB taxonomy): Bacteria > Chloroflexota > Dehalococcoidia > Lucifugimonadales > UBA3495 > JADFQT01. Next base: position 1,188 of record JAKZUA010000001.1, on the reverse strand, counting down.
GAATGGTTTCCCTCATCAGGTCACCTCCACCATTCGGCGAAAGAGATCCGGCATCTGTCCATCGCACGGCTTTGCACCAAAAGTCGGTGTTGAATCAGAAGTCCTCGGTCTGAATCAAAAGTGTCATCCGCAAAGTCTCATTATCACTCGCTGCACTTCCACAACATATGTATTCGCATTGTCTAGGTGACTGGTTGCTGTTTCCATCTTGCTGGCATCTATCTCGTCAATAGATTCCGCGTACAGTTCTACAGCGGTATTTAACTCCCCAGCCATCTGGCGAACGACCGTGTGAAGGTCGCGCAGTGAAGCCGGTGGTGTCTGACCCTCCATCATGTCCGCACTGGCACTAAGACCAGCTAATCCGAGTACGGTCAGCAACCGCCAGTTTTCATCCAAGATAAGGGCCGGGTTACGCCCCATGTCCCCGAACTGCTGCCCCAATGTCGTCGAAAACTCGCTGAGGTTAAGGAATTCCGTGCTTAATATCGCAAGGTATGCCTTTGCACGTGGACTTTCGCATATGTTGGTAGCCGTTGGCGTTGGTGTGGGGGAATCATCACCAAAAGAGCACATGGTTGCCACGAGAACGACGACTACCACGAGAACGGCGACGATGGTGCCACAGCCAATCCAAGCACCCTTTCTAGGGTTTGACTGTGTTGATGGCGACGGAGTTTTCGGTGGTTGTGACGATGCGGCTGGACGAGGGTCGGTTTCGGATACTTGGTGTGTCGGCATGTGGGAACGGACAACCGTAGCGAATCGCTGGCGGGTTTGAGGCTTCATAGGCAGCGTTTTCACACCACCTTGCACCAGCACCATATTGCAGCCCAGTGACGCGAACCCTGTATCCGCACGGAATGAGCGTAAATCGCTGTAGAGGTAAGAAGCCACCGACATGATTGATTTCGACCAAACAGCCCTTTGGAGGTGGATGATCCTACGATCCGTAGCTACATAGACATCCGCATCTCGATTCCATGCTACGCTTTCAGGTATCTCGCCATTTTCCAGTTCGTCAGGCAGTCGTGCAAATGCCGGATGTTCCAGCAACTTGTCATCAACGCCTTCCAATGTCCGCAGAATAGCCCATATATCAGGACCATCAAGCAAGTGGAACCCCCTTGCGGCTGGTATAGGACTCTTGTCACGGAAGCCCGACAACGCATGTGCGCTGACAAGGGG